>JAOADB010000067.1 GCA_026417535.1 Caldilineales bacterium | reverse complement strand
GTCCATGGTCTATCCTCTACCCTGCATCGTCCATTGCTGACTGACACCCATTGCCACCTGACGGCTGCGCAGTTCGACGCCGACCGGGACGAGGTCATCGCCCGGGCGCAGGCGGCCGGCGTGGCGCGCATGGTCACCATCGGCACCGATCTGGCCGATGCGGAGGCCGTCGTAGCCCTGGCAGCAAGGCACCCATCCGTGCATGCGGCTGTGGGCATCCACCCCAACGAAGCCGCCGACCTGCCGCTGGATTGGCTTGAACGGGTGCGGGCGCTGGCGGGCCGGCCCCGAGTGGTCGCCATTGGCGAGATCGGGCTGGACTACTATTGGCAGCGGGCGCCCGAAACCGTGCAAAAGTCGGTTCTGCGCCAACAGCTCGATCTGGCGGCCGAGCTAGGGTTGCCCGTGATCATCCACGACCGCGAGGCCCACGATGACCTGCGCGCCGAGTTGCGCGATTGGGCGCTCCGGCGGGTGCCCGGCACGCCCCTGGCCGGGCGGCCGTTCCTGGGCGTGTTGCACAGCTTTTCCGGCGACCTGAGCATGGCCGAGGAAGCCTGTGCTTGGGGCTTCGTGCTCGGTCTGGCCGGACCGGTCACCTTTCAGAACGCGCGCGGCCTCCAGGCCCTTGTCCGTCACCTGCCGCCCGAACGGGTGGTCGTCGAGACCGATTCGCCCTATCTGGCGCCCCATCCCTATCGCGGACGGCGCAACGAACCGGCCTATGTGGCCCTCGTGGCGGCCAAATTGGCCGAATTGTGGGGCATGGCACCGGAGCAGGTGGCCGCCACGACGACGGCCACCGCCTGTCGCTTGTTCGGGCTTTCGCCGACCGCCACAGACACGGAGCCTTCGTCATGACATCTGCAGACCGCGCGGCCCTGATCGCCCGCAAAAACGAGGTCATTGCCGCCCAGGAGCGCCTGCGCCGCGAGCTGGCCCGTCTTGAGGAGCAGCCCCATGGCGACGAGCGTCGCCGCCGACAGCTGCTGCGTCAGCTCGAGGCGCTGATGGCCGAGGAGTACCGCCTGCGGCTAGCCATCGATCGCGCGCGTTGAAACGGGCTTGCCGATTGTAGCGCAACGCCTGTGGCGTTGCGTGAGCTAGCGCTCGACGCGGAACGACACCTCGGCCCGCACCCGATAGACATCCACGGCTTCGTCCTTCATGCGGATGTCGAACTCGGTGATGCCGATGCGGGTGATGCCGCGCAACGTCTTTTGCGCTTCGGCGATGACGTTTTTCGCCGCTTCTTCCCAGCTGATGGGCGATTCCCCAACCAGGGTGATGATTTTGACGACGGACATGTTGCACCTCCTCGTGCAACCGTTGCGGGCGCCGTTGCCGGCAGGCCCAAGAGGCTCGGAACCCACGACAGAAACGGATGGTCCTGTCCCTTGCCAGCATAGCGCGCACCAACGGGATTGTCAAAATACGTCCGCGGCGTAACCGGCCCCGCTTTCGGCCGCCGACAGGACGGAAGCGGCATGATAAAGCACGGAGAGATTCCGTCTTTCGTCCTTCGTCTCACCCAGTGTTCACTCCTTCCCGAGTTCCATGCTATGACTGCTAACGCCTTCCCCCTCAATCCGCTGTTGACGGCGTTTTCGGCTTCGCCCACCCTGGCCATCAACGAGAAGGTGCAGGCGTTGTGGGCCGCCGGTCACGAGGTCTATCACCTGGGTTTTGGCGAGTCGCGCTTTCCGTTGCATCCGCTCCTGGCCGAGGCGCTGGCTGCCCATGCCCATCGCACGGCCTATCTGCCCGCGCAGGGGCTGCCCGAGCTGCGCGCCGCTGTGGCCGCGTTTTACGAACGCCATTTCGGCCTGGAAGTCACGCCCGACCGGGTGATCGTCGGGCCGGGCAGCAAACCGTTGCTCTTTGCCCTCATGCAGGCACTGGTCGGCGATGTGCTCCTGCCCATACCGTCCTGGGTGAGCTACGCGCCCCATGCCCGGATGAGCGGCAAGCGGGTGTTTCCGATCCCGACCGATCCGGCCGATGGTTACACCTTGCATGGCGACCGGGTGGCGGAGGCCCTGGCCGCGGCCCGGCAGGCCGGCGGCGATCCCCGGCTGTTGGTGCTCAACAGCCCCTCGAATCCGACCGGCCGCATGCTGACGCCAGAGCAGGTGGCGGAGCTGGCCGCGTTCTGCCGTCGGGAGGGGCTGTTCATCCTCAGCGATGAAATCTACGCCCTGACCGCTCACGGCTCCGTGCGCCATGTTTCGCCGGCCTGTCACTACCCCGAAGGCACGGCCGTCGTGGGCGGGCTGAGCAAGCACCTCTCGCTGGGCGGTTGGCGGCTAGGGGTGGCCGTGCTGCCGCCCGGTCCGTTCGGCCGCCGCCTGATGGCGGCCGTGCGCGCCGTGGCCGCCGAGGTTTGGTCGAGCCCGAGCGCGCCGGTGCAATACGCCGCCATCATCGCCTACGAGGACAACCCGACCATCCGGGATTACATCGAAACCTGCACCCGGCTGCACGCCCTGCGCACCCGCTTCCTGTGGCAAGCGCTGGCCGCTCTTGGCATTCCCGCCGCTCGCCCCGACGGCGCTTTTTACGTCTTCGTCCATTTCGACCACCTGCGGTCGGCGCTGGCCCGTCGTGGGGTAACGACGGCGGACGAACTGGCGACCTATCTGCTCGAGCGTTACCACCTGGCCACCCTGCCCGGTTCGGCCTTCGGCGCCGAGGCCGGGCATCTGGCCCTGCGGCTGTCATCGAGTTATCTCGATATGGAGACCGCCGAACGAGCGCAGGCGTTGTTGGCGGCTTCTCGCCTGGTCTCGGAGGAGGAATGGCTCTCGCCGGCCCATCATCCGGCCACCCACGCCGCGCTGGAGCGTTTTCGGTGTTTTGTGGAGGAGGTAAGGTGACCGGCCCGTTACCACTTCGACGCCGATGGTGTATAATGGCCGGTTGTACCATCTCATCCGTCATCTGACGAGCTGTCTTGCGGAGCGAATGTCCTCATGGCCAAAAGCAAAGTTGCCGTTTTGCGCACCTCTCCCCGAACCGTGTTGGCCGATTATCACCGGCTCATGAACCTGGCCGGTTACCAGGATGTCATCGCCAAAGACGCCGACACGGCCCTCAAAGTCAACATCTCGTGGCACTTCTTCTACCCCGGCAGTTCGACCACGCCCTGGCAGCTGGAAGGCGTTATCCGGGCCATGAAGAAGGACGGCTACGATCCCAACCTCATCCATGCCTGCCATAACCGCACGGTGGTCATTGACGCCCACCTGGGCGAGCGGGAAAACAAGCAGATCAACGTCATCCAGGCCCACGGGCTGCGCAACATCCACCTTTACGAAGGCGAGGAGTGGATCCATATCCGCGAGGCCGTGGGCAATCTGGCCGATAAGTTCCTCGTCCTCAACGACGTGTATCCGGGCGGGTTCTACATTCCCAAGCGCTTCATCGGCGAGAACATCATCCACCTGCCCACGGTGAAGACCCACATCTTCACCACCACCACCGGCGCCATGAAGAACGCCTTCGGCGGGTTGCTCAACGAGCGGCGACATTGGACCCATCCCGTCATCCACGAGACGCTGGTGGACCTGCTCATGATCCAGCAGCACATCCATCGCGGGGTCTTCGCCGTGATGGACGGAACCTTTGCCGGCGACGGCCCCGGCCCGCGCTGCATGATCCCCTATGTCAAAAACGTCATCCTGGCCTCGGCCGATCAGGTCGCCATTGACGCCATTGCCGCCAAGCTGATGGGCATTGACCCGCTCTCCATCAAGTACATTCGCATCGCCCACGAGATGGGCCTGGGATGCGGCGACCCCGACCAGATCGAAATCGTCGGCGATGAGGAGGTGGCCCACGAGAACTGGCACTTCGTCGGCCCCTTCCAGCAGATGACCTTTGCCAGTCGGATGCAGCACAAAATCTACTGGGGGCCGCTCAAGAAACCGGTCGAGTGGTCGCTGAAGACGGTGCTGGCGCCGTGGAGCTACCTGGCCTCAGTGCTCTATCACGACACGTTCTGGTATCCCTTCATCGGCAAGCAGAAGATGCAGGCCGCCCTGGAAAGCGAGTGGGGTCGGCTCTTCCGCAATTGGGAGCGGCTGCAACCCGACGAGCTGGGCTTTCCTGACGTGGGCGAAGAGGCGCCCCGGCTGCAACGCGTCGGTATGGCGGCTTTCTGGCGGTCGTGGGGCATCCTGTGGACGGCGTTGGTCGAAGCGCCGGAACTGGCGGCGGCGCGGCGTCGTCGTCAACATGCCGCTCAGACTGCAGCGACGGCTGCGGACGCGACTGCCCGCAGCGCCGCATCCCCGATTTGGCGTCGCCTCTGGCCTTTCCTCCTGGCCTTGCTGGCCTTGTTCGTTTTGACCCGGCGGCGCCGGCGCTGACGGGGGAAGGAATCCCACAGCCCGTCGGCGCAAGTGTGGTATACTCTGGTAAGGACGATGGACGATAGACGATGGACGATGGATGATCCTCTATCGTCCCTCTTCTATCGTTCATCGTCCATCGTGTCATTTTCGCGATAACACCCCTCCAAATCATGCTACGCAACCTGCTGACCAAAGTCGTCGGCGACCCCAACGAAAAAGAACTCAAACGCATCCAGCCCCTTGTCGCCGAAATCAACGCGCTCGAGCCTGAGTTCCAGCGCATGAGCGATGAGGAGCTGGCCGCGCAAACCGTACAGTTCCGACAGCGGATTCGCGAAGAAACCGCCGAATTGCGCCGCGAGCTGGAGCGCCTGCAGCTGGCGCGGGAGAAGGCCGAGGACCCCGATGAGCTGGAGAATCTCAAACGGGCGATGGAAGAGGCCGACCGTGAGCTGCGCGAGGCCGAGACCGACATCCTGAACGAGATCCTACCCCGCGCCTTCGCCGCCGTGCGCGAGGCATCGGTTCGCACCCTGGGCCTGCGCCATTTCGATGTCCAGCTCATGGGTGGCATCGTCCTGCACCAGGGCAAAATCGCCGAGATGAAGACCGGCGAAGGCAAAACCCTCGTTGCCACCTTGCCCCTCTATCTGAACGCCCTGACCGGCCGCGGGGTCCATCTCGTCACGCCCAACGACTACCTCTCCAAATTCGGCGTGCAGTGGATGGGGCCGATTTACCATCTGTTGGGTGTCAGCGTCGCCGTCATCCAGAGCGGCGCCGGCAATCCCGACCAGGCCTCCTTCCTCTACGACCCCGATTATCCCAGCGAGGACGACCGCTACCGCAACCTGCGGCCCATCACGCGGCGCGAGGCCTATCAGGCCGATGTCGTCTACGGGACCAACAACGAGTTCGGCTTCGACTACCTGCGCGATAACATGGCCGTGGACCTGAGCCAGATCGTGCAGCGCGAGCTGAACTACGCCATCGTCGACGAGATTGACAACATCCTCATTGACGAGGCGCGCACACCCCTGATCATCTCCGGCCCGGCCCAGGAATCGAGTGACCTCTATCGCCGTTTTGCCCAAATCGTGCCGCGGCTGCGGGCGGAAGAGGACTACAAGGTTGACGAGAAAGACCGTATCGTCACCCTGACCGAGGAGGGGCTGCGCAAGGTCGAGCGCATGCTCGGCATCCCCGACCACAAGAGCCTCTACGACCCCGAATACGCCGAGATGGCGCCCTATCTCGACAACGCCCTGCGCGCTCAGGTTCTCTACAAGCGCGACCGCGATTACGTCGTCCAAAACAACGAAGTCATCATCGTGGACGAGTTCACAGGGCGGTTGATGTTCGGTCGGCGCTATTCCGAGGGTCTGCATCAGGCCATCGAGGCCAAGGAAGGGGTGCCCATCCGCCGCGAAAATCTGACCCTGGCGACGATTACCTTCCAGAATTTCTTCCGCATGTATCGCAAGCTGGCGGGCATGACCGGTACCGCCGCCACCGAACGGGAGGAGTTCGCCCGGATTTACAATCTCGATGTGGTCGTCATCCCCACAAACGTGCCCGTGCGCCGCGTGGACTATCCCGATGTCATCTACAAGACGCAACGGGCCAAATTCAACGCCATCATCGAGGAGGTCGTCAAGGCCCACGAGCGCGGGCAGCCGGTGTTGCTGGGCACCAGCGCCATCGAGACGTCAGAGTACCTGTCGAACCTCTTGAAAAAGAAGGGCATCGAACACAACGTCCTCAACGCCAAGCACCACGAGCGCGAGGCCGTGATCATCGCCCAGGCCGGTCGCCCCGGCGCCGTGACCATCGCCACGAATATGGCCGGTCGCGGTGTGGACATTCTCCTGGGCGGGAATCCCGAAAACCTGGCCCGCGAGGAGCTGCGCAAAGCGAATTTCGACCTCAACACGATTCGCGAGGCGGAGTGGAACGAGGCCGTGGACATGCTGCGCAAAGGCCAGGACCCGACCGTTCGTTTCGGCGACACCTGGGCGAAAGTGTTGGCCGAGCAATGGCGGCGCACCAAGGCCGATGGCGACAAGGTGCGGGCCGTGGGGGGGCTGTATGTCATCGGTTCCGAGCGCCATGAAGCGCGGCGGATTGACAACCAGCTGCGCGGCCGCGCCGGCCGCCAGGGTGATCCCGGTCAATCGCGGTTCTTCCTCTCGCTGGAAGACGACTTGATGCGGCGTTTCGGCGGCCAGACCCTGGCCAACCTGATGGAACGGCTGGGGGTCGAAGAGGATATGCCCATCGAGGCCGGCGTGGTCAGCCGGGCCATCGAGCAGGCGCAAACCCGGGTCGAGGGCTACAACTTCGACCTGCGCAAGCACGTGCTCGAATACGACGATGTCGTCAACAAGCAGCGCAACGTCATCTACGAGCAGCGCCGCCGCATCCTCAGCGAGGCCAACCTGCGGCCCACCATCCTGGCGATGGTGCACAAGCGCATCGCCAACCTGGTCCAGACCTTTACCGATGCGAAGTACGACGAGGACTGGGACCTGGATGCCCTGCACAGCGCCATCGTCCGCATCATGCCGCTGCCGGTCGAGGAGACGAGCAAGGCCTGGCGGGGCCTGAGCCGCGAGCAGCTGACCGCACGACTGCAGGCGCTGGCCGAAGAGGCCTACGACCGCAAGGAAAAGCGGTTGGGCAGCGAGACCATGCGCCAGATCGAACGGTTGTTGATGCTGCAAAGCATTGACCATCGCTGGGTGCGGCACCTGACCTACCTGGATATCCTGCGGGAGGGCATCGGCCTGCAGGCGGTGGCCCAGCAAGACCCCCTGGTGGCCTACAAGCGCGAGGCTTTTGCCATGTTCGCCGAGCTGCTGGAGGCCATCGAAGAGGACGTCGTCAGCCGGATTTACCTGGTGGAACTCGTCCAGCAGCCGGTGCGGCGACCCATGCGGGCCGTGCACGCTCCGGTGGACGGTGGCCGTCAGGCGGCGCCGGCGCCTCAGCGCAGCGCAGGACCCCAATTGGGCCGTAACGACCCCTGCTGGTGCGGCAGCGGCAAGAAGTACAAGGATTGCCATCTCCGCAGCGACCGCAGCGGCCAGACCGCCGGACAGCCCACCGCGGCCCAATCGGCGCCGGCCCGCGCGCCGGTGGCCGGCGGGCAGAAAGCGCCTACGCCTGCAGCCGTGGCCTCCGGCGCGAAAGCGTCGGCTGGTAAAGCGTCCGGTTCCAAAGGCCCAACTAAAACCAAGAAACGTCGCTGAGCGCCCATGCTTCCGCGCGATCGGTTCCCTTCCCTCCGCCTGGACATGCCCATAGCCATCCTTGCCGATGGCTATAGGCCGTTGGCCTTTTTGGCCGCCGAGCTGTTGTTGGCCGTTGCGCCGTTTCTCCCCTGGGATACGGAACGGATCGAGGCGCTGGCCCGGCGTTGGCAATCCCCTGGCGAACCGGAACGGGATGCCGCTGGCGCGGTGAAAGTTTCCTAAAATACGAGAATCGTGCAAAACAAAAAATTGAATCACTAAGACACAAAGACAACAAAAGACGCAAAATTTAGAGTTATGCACGATATTTAAGGATAACTCGCCATTCTGAGATTTTGACAATTCTTTGTGTCTTCGTGTCTTTGTGATGATCGATCCGAGTACAAAACACCCTTTCAGAGAATCATGGCCCACCATCGTCCTTTCCTCGGTACTCAACTGGCGCCTCGTCAGGGTCTGCCGGCCGGTTTGTTGGCCGGTCTTGGCATGTTGGCGGTGTGGGCCGGGCTGGCCCAGCTGGTCGGTCCCGGCGCCGGGCAGCTTCTCGGCGTCATCGCCTCGACCCTACCCGGCCTGACCGATGGGCCGATGACGGCCGTTGCGGGGGTTGTCATCCACCTGCTGGTGGCCGTCATCCTCGGTCTCCTCTTTGCCGCCTCCCTCGATCGCCTGAGCCGTCGTGAGACACTCATCGTCTCGACCTTCTACGGCTTCACCATCTGGGTGGTGGCCTCTTTCATCGTCGGTCATTGGTTCAACGACCGGATTGTGCTCTTCTTGCGCACGTGGTGGGGGCTGTTGGCCTGCCTCAGCTTTGGCTTCTTTCTGGGCCTGTATGCCGTAGCGCGCGGACAGCCTCTGCCTCAATTGTCACCGGATTAGTGGCGTATGAGCGATTTTGCCCGATCCAAACGGATGAATCGTCGTCGCCGCCGCGGCGAACGTCAGGCCGCCAAACCGCCGGTCGAACAGGCCGCGGCGGTGCCGGCGGCGACGCCACCGGCGGCCGAAGACGAAAAAGACGAAACAACCGGCTCCCGGCGCCGGCGTAGCGAGCGCCGTCGGCAGCAGCGAGCGGCG
Organism: Caldilineales bacterium; assembly: GCA_026417535.1. Classification (GTDB taxonomy): domain Bacteria; phylum Chloroflexota; class Anaerolineae; order J102; family J102; genus SSF26. The sequence continues at coordinate 6,634 of JAOADB010000067.1, read as the reverse complement.
CAGGCGGCCGAAACGGTCGTTCCACCGACCGCGCCGCCGCCTCCTGCCATGCCCGAAATCGGCCCCCTCAATCCCCACATTTTCATCTACACCTACACCCTGCGCCCGCGCACTCTGCTCGAGAACTACCAAAGCGGTCCCGGCGTCAGCCAGCGAATGGAATTCGAACGGCAGGAAGGGAGGTGAGTTGGTAACTGGTAACTGGTAATCTGGTAACTGTGTTCCGAGGTTTGGCCTTTGTCCTGGATTGTGGCCGCTGGCGGAGACGAAAGACGACGGACGGAGGACGGAAGGTTTTTTCGTCGTTCTTCCTTCGTCGTTCGTCCTGGGTCGTGGCCGCTGGCCGAGACGGGGGACGGAAGGCTTTTCGTCGTTCGTCCTTCGTCGTTCGTTCTAGGACATGGCCGCTGGCCGAGACAGAGGACGGAAGGCTTTTCGTCGCTCGTCCTTCGTCGTTCGTCCTGGGTCATGGCCGCTGGCGGAGATGGAGGACGGAAGGCTTTTCGTCGTTCGTTCTGGGTCGTGGCCGCTGGCTAGGACGGTAGCAACCGCCGCATGGATTATCGCCGTTATCGCCGCCAGACCGACCGACGGTTGCTGGCCCTGGTGGTCGGCACCCTGCTCATCGGCGGCGGGGGTTTGATCTACCTCATCTACGGCCGGTGGGCTTTGGTCACCGGGCTGGCGTGCCTGTTGCCCGGCGCCGGTGTGATCCTCCTGCTGTGGGGCCTGCTCTCGCTGATCGAGCGCTGGGTCGGTGAGTAAGGTTCTCATGCCCCTGCGTGTGCTTTGTTGGCTCTGGCTCCTGCTGGCCACGGCGGCCTGCGCGGCCGATGGGCATGTGGTCCGTTGGGAGACGGCCTCGGAGGTCAACACGGCCGGATTCAACCTCTACCGGGGCCCGACGGCCACCGGACCGTGGGAACGGGTCAACGCCACCCTGATCCCGTCGGCGGCTGCCGGCGTGTCGGGTGGTCGGTACCTCTTCCGTGATGAGGGCGCCGATCCCGGTGTGACCTACTACTATCGGCTGGAAGAGGTCGAACTGGACGGCACCACACGGCACTACGATGTGGTGCTGTCACCGGGGGACGAACGCCGATGGGAATGGGTCCTGTGGGTGACGGCCGCGATTGCCGCCCTCGGCGTCGGCTGGTGGCTGGGGAGCCGTATCCCACGGCCGCGACGGCAGCGTCCCTGAGTCGGCTCCTGCGTCCATCGTCTATCGTCTATCGTCCACCCACCCATGGACCTGTGCGACCGCACCATCCTCATCACCGGCGCCTCGCGGGGCATCGGCGCCGCGCTGGCGCGCGCCCTGGCCGCCTATCCGGTGCGTTTGGCCTTGCTGGCCCGGTCGGAAGAGGCCCTTCGGGCGTTGGCGGCCGAGCTGAACGCGCACGGGCCGGCGCGGGCGTTGCCGGTTGTGGCCGATGTGGCCCAACCGGAGGCGGTCCGAGCGGCCGTGGCCACGGTGGAGGCGACGCTAGGGCCGGTGGATGTGCTGGTCAACAACGCCGGGGTGGGCATGGCCGGACCGGTGGGGAGTCTCGACCACGCGGCAGCCCAACGGGTGTTTGCCGTCAACTACTGGGGCGCGCTCTATGGCATCGAGGCCGTGTTACCGGGCATGCGCCAGCGTCGCGATGGTCTTATCGTCAACGTCTCTTCGATCATCGGGCGGCGGGCCATGCCCAACGTGGGCGTCTATTGCGCCAGCAAATTCGCCCTCAACGCCCTGTCCGAAGCCCTGCGCCTGGAGGTGCGGGCGGACAACGTGCGCGTGGTGACCTTCTACCCCGGCGTGACCGACACGGACTTCGGCCGCCACGAGCTGACGGGGACGGCCGCGCGCTACAACCGCAACCGGGTGCCCAAGACGCCGGTCACCCGCACGGCCCAAGCGCTGGTGCGGGCCATCCAACGCGAACCGCGCGATGCCTACGTCACCCTGTTCGACCGAGCCTTTGTCTGGGGGGCCACCCTGGCGCCGGGCCTGATGGACCGACTGCTGGCGCGCTTTTATCGGCCTTTGCAGCGCTTTGAGGGCCGGTCATGTCCATGTACGGAAGACCTATCCGGGACGTAAAGGCCGTGGGCTGAGCGGTTACGAATTCCGCTCGATTTGGATGTCAGCACGTTAGGTATCCAGCCGGATGTCCGCAGCAAGCCTGCATATCCATCTCCTCGGCCCATTTCGTTTGCTCTGGGACGACCAGCCTGTCCCCGGCTTTGAGCAGCTGCGCCTGCAACACCTGCTGGCCTATCTCGTCCTGCACCGCGACACTCCGGTCTCCAGGCAGCAGCTGGCCTTCCGTTTCTGGCCGGACACGACCGATCAGCAGGCGCTCAAGAACCTGCGCACCCTGCTGACCCGTTTCCGCCGGGCATTGCCGCACGCGGACGATTTCGTGGCGGTGACATCCCAAACCCTCCAATGGCAGGCGGCTGCTCCGTATACACTGGATGTGACGCAGTTCGAGGCGGCCCTGGCGCAGGCGGAAGTCGCCGATCGAGAGGGGGCTGTGGACGCGTTGGCTGCTGCCGTTGCCGCTTATGGCGGCGACCTGTTGCCCGATTGCTACGATGACTGGATCCTTCCCCTGCGGGAGCAGATGCGTCGGGCCTATGGTCAGGCTCTGGAGCGGTTGGTGCTGATGTTGGACGAGCAGCGCGACTACGCTCGTGCGATCCCCTATGCGGAGCGTCTGGTCCATTTCGATCCGTTGCATGAGGCCGCCTACCGTCATCTGATGCGCCTGCACCTGGCGTTGGGCAATCGTGCGGAGGCGCTGCGCGTTTTTCAGGCGTGCGAGGCGATGTTGCAGCGGGAATTCGGCCTGGTGCCCGGCCGCGCCACACGCCGGCTCTACGAGCGCTTGCTCAAAATGGAAGAGCCGCCCGTGCGACCTCTTTCCGGGCGTTTTGCGGAGCCCCGGCCTGCCGATCCTCCCTTGGTGGGCCGACAGGAGGAATGGGCGCGCCTGGTTGCGGCCTGGCGCGCGGCTGCTAGCGGCCGTCCGCAGATGGTGCTCTTGACCGGCGAAGCGGGCATCGGCAAGACGCGCCTGGCCGAAACGTTCTTGGACTGGGTGTCTGCGCAGGGCTTTCCGACAGCGGCGGCTCACGGCTATCCGACCAACAACGCGCTGGTCTATGCGCCCGTGGCCGAATGGCTGCACGACCCCGTGTTTCAACCCCGTCTGGCGGCACTGGACGACGCCCGGTTGTGCGAAGTCGCCCGCATTTTGCCGGGACTGTTGGCGCAACGACCCAATCTGGCGCCGCCCGGCCCGCTGACCGAAGCCTGGCAGCGCACACGTCTGTTCGAAGCGTTGGCGCGCGCCCTGCTGGGCTTCGGCGCCGACAAAGGTGAACCCCTGCTCTTGTTCCTGGATGACCTGCAATGGGCCGACCGGGAAACGCTGGACTGGTTGGTGTACTTGCTGCGCTTTGACCCCCACGCGCCTTTGTTGCTCTTGGGCACGGTGCGCGAGCACGAGATGACGGCCGATCATCCCCTGAATACCGTCCGGCTGGCATTGACACGCGCAGGGCTGTTGAGCGTGATCGCCCTCTCCCCGTTAGGCGCGGCCGAAACGGCGGCCCTTGCCGCCAGTGTGGCCGGCAGACCTCTCGAGACCGAGGAGGCGAACCGCATCTACCGGGAGACGGAGGGGAATCCGCTCTACGTGGTAGAGATGGTGCGGGCAGGTCTGGACAGGGGAAGGACAGAGGAGGACGAGGAGACCAGATCGCAAGGGCGGGAACGCGGGTACCCTGTTCCTCCGACGGCTTCGTTGGCGTTGCCGCCCAAGGTGCGTGCCGTGATCGAGTGGCGCCTGGCGATGCTATCGCCGACTGCACAGGAATTAGCGCAAGTCGGGGCCGTGATCGGGCGCCGGTTCAGCTTCGATGTGTTGGCGCGGGCCAGCGCTCAGGATGAGATGGCCCTGGTCGAGGGTCTCGATGAGCTGTGGCAACGCCGGATCGTGCGTGGAGAAGGAACCGATACGTACGATTTTAGCCATGAGTGGATCCGGGCTGTGGCCTACGAGACGATGGGGCCGATCCGTCGCCGCGCCATCCACCAGCGGGTCGCCGAGGTGTTAGAGACGCTTCACGCCAATGACCTGGATACCGTCAGCGGGCAAATCGCCGTTCACTACGAACGGGCCGGCCTGGTGCAGCCGGCCATCGCGTATTATCGCCGTGCCGCCGCGGCGGCACAGCGTGTCTATGCCCATGCCGAAGCGGTGCGTCTTTACACCCACCTCCTGCACGGCGAGCTCAGCGCTGGCCTCTCCGCGGGCGAGCGGTGCGCGATCATGCTGGCGTTGGCCGAGATCTGGCGGATGACCGGCTATTGGGCCTCGGCGCTCAACACCGGCCGAGAAGCATTGACCATCGCCGAGACCGTCGGTGATGCCCATCTGCTGGCGCAGGCGCAATGCGCGGTCGCCGAAGCCCTTTACCTGCAAGGGTATTACGATGCGGCTTTGGATTGGCTGGCCCGGGCCGAACAAGGGTTCATGGCCAGCGGCGATCGGCGTGGCGTGGTGATCGCCCTGGGAACCATGGGGCAGATCCATTGGTTGCGGGGCAACCACTCCCGAGCGCTTGCCGTGTTGGCACGACAGCTGCAAATCGCTACAGAGGTGGGCGACCCACACGGCATCGGCGAGGCGCTGGAGGCCATTGGCATGGTCCATTGGAGCCAGGGAGATTGGGAACGGGCGGCCGATTGTTGTCTCGAAGCCACCCGAATCGTTGAGCCATTGGGAGACAAGCCGGTCCTGGCGCGCGCCGCGATCACCCTGGGGAACGTTCGGGCGGCGCAGCACCGGATCGGTGAAGCCGTCTCCTGGTATCTGCGCGCCGGGAAGCTGGCCCAGCAGATGGATGACCGTCGGACGTTGTCACGGGTCATCTCCAACATCGCCCGCATTCTGGCCCGGCGTGGGGAGTACGCCCGCGCCATCGCTGGTTATCAGCGCAGTCTGCGCAACGCCTGGGAAATCGGGGACCGCGCAACCGCCTGCTTGAACCTCGCAGGGCTTGCCGCCGTCCATGAGCGTGTGGGCAACACCCACGAGGCGGAGTTCCTGTATCGCAAGGCGATCGGTTTCGGCCTGCGCCTGGGCATGCCCGCCTATCTGGCGGGTATGTTTGTGGGCATGGCGCGGCTTTTGTTGGCATGTGGTCGCGCCGCCGAAGCGCGCGATTTCTACGGCGAGGCGTTGGACACCATTGCCAACGTCTCGGGCGAGCGGCTGGCCGGTGAGGATACGCGCTTCGAGGCGCGGGTGTTGGGCATCCGTCTGCGCCACGCGCTCGGCCAGCGCTCTCCGGCAGAGACCTTGGCCGATCTGAGGGCATTGTTGCCCCATGCGGCGCCCCATCAGCAGGCTACGTTGCACTATGAGCTGTGGCGGCTGGCGCCGGAAGATGAAACGGCGCGCCGCGCCGCCGCAGCCTTCTATCGCTCGGACTATGCCGAGACCGGGGAAGAAACGTCTCGCCTCCGGTATCAGGCTTTGGTCGGTGAGACGCTCCCTGACCCACCGCCGCTACCGGACGTCTCCGAGCTGATCCCGGATACGCCCGAAGGTCTCGACCTGGCGTCCCTGTTGGCCGATCTGGAGGCTTCCTTCGAGAAGGTCTTGTGAAGCGCTTATGAAGCGCGGCCTGTTCTATCCTTTCGGCTAGAACCGGGAAAGGCCGGTTCAAAATCCAACCCTTCTTCAGAAAGGAGCTTTACCAATGGCCGTTATCACGATCTCTCGACAATTGGAAAGCCTGGGCGACGAGATCGCCCACCTGGTGTGCGACAGGTTGGGCTATCAGTACTTCGATAAACACATGATGGTGCAAGTCGGCCAGGAACTGGGCCTGGATAAAGCGGCCATCCAGAGCGCTATAGATTTCCAGCCGGTGGCGAAGAGCCTGCTGGAGCGTTGGTTTGGCAGCGCCCAGCGATTGACCGGCGGAGATCCCTCGAGCTGGACTTTCTCGGCCCGTTTGGATGCCCTTCAGGCCCTCACCATTGCGAACCTCATGGACATCATTGAGGCCGGTTACAAGCGGGGAAACGTGGTCATCGTCGGCCGCGGCGGTATGGCCGCGCTGAAGGACAAACCGGACGTATTGCATGTACGCATCATCGCGCCCATGGAAGTCCGGATTCGCCGCATGATGGAGCGTTTGCACTGTTCACGCGAGGAGGCGATCGAGCAGATCAAGGAGCGCGATGCCAGCGATGTGGACTGGATCAAGCGCTATTTTGACCTCGACTCGCACGATCCCCAGCTCTTCGACCTGATCATCAACACGGCCAAGATCACGCCGGAAATGGCGGCGGATCTGATCATCGAGGCCATGCACAAGTTGCTCGCCAAGCAGGAGGTGCGCTGATGCGGATCATGGAACGTCTCATCCAGAAGGTGGATCGCACCGCCTGGCCGAAAAAGATTGCCCTCGAAAAGCGCTACGAGATCGTGCAGGCACGGCTCGGCTTCCCGCCGACGCGCTACTACCGTGCTTTCATCGGTTCCCACGATACCAACACGCGGGTCCTGGAACGTGACTGGAGCAGCCTGGAGGCCTATCTGACTACGGTGGAAAGGGCGCTGAA
>JAOADB010000066.1 GCA_026417535.1 Caldilineales bacterium | reverse complement strand
ACGCTCATCGGCTCGCCGCTGCATGTCCAGCAGAGCGGCCTGCATGTCCAGGATGTCCTGACGACGCACCGCCAACTGGGCGCGCAGGTCCTGCTCCAACATCTCAAAGGCCTGAACCAAAGGCCGCTGGAGCTCGGAGGGCAGGTCGAGGAGATACGAAACGTAACTCATAGCATCCCCATCAACAAAGTATAACCGAGGATACCCCAAAAGTTCCAAATAGCATCGTGACACGGCCGTCAGAAAATTCTCCAAACGGTGACCGGGCTTACTGGACAGACTCCTATCGGCCTGTTATCATCCGGCCACCATCGTTTCTTCTCCAACCGCTTCCCTTGATTCCAGGAGGTGTCATCATGGCTGTCCGCACGGCCGAAGCCGTATGGCAGGGTACATTGAAAGAAGGCAAAGGGGTGATGAAGACCGGCACGGGCATGTGCGAGGGTCCTTTCACCTATGCCTCCCGCTTTGAAGAGGCCGAAGGCACCAACCCCGAAGAGCTGCTCGGCGCGGCCCATGCCGGCTGCTTTTCCATGTTCCTCTCGGCTCTGTTGACGAACAATGGGATTGTTCCCACGCGCATCGCCACCAAAGCCAAAGTGCATCTGCGCGCCGGACCGACCATCGAGTTGATCGAGCTTCATACCGAGGTCGAAGCCCCCGGTCTGGACGAAGCCAAGCTGCAGGAACTGGCGGCCGAGGCCAAAGCCAAATGTCCGGTCTCCAAGGCGTTGGCCGGGCCGCAGATCGAAATGACGGCGAAACTGGTCGGTTCTTGAGGGGGGCGCCGACTTCCGGATCGGACCGATGCTCCGGAGATAGGCCGATGGAGGGGACGAAAGACGGAGAGGGCGTCGTCTTCCGTCCGTCCTTCGTCCCCCCTCGATTTTCGGCCCTTGACGAACATGAACAATCCGCCCGGAAGGGCAGGCAACCGTTACGGGCTACGTTCGGCCACGAGAAAATGGGAAAGGCCGAAGATACGAAGAGGAGTTTTTTCCAGCGTGTAGGTCATGGCGCGCAGGCTGCGCCCCATGCGCGGAAAGCGATGGATGATGTTATCATAGCCGGGGTAAATTTGGGTATGGTGCAGAATCCGCAACGGCAAGGGCGCCAAGAGACGGCGGAGATCGCCCGTCGTGTAGGCCCGCACATGCGGCGCTAGGCGCCGACGCCAGCGGTCCGGCAACCAATTGATCAGGGGGGTGTTGCCGAAATGGTACTGCCCCCGCCAGTAGTGGCCGTGGGTCTCGAAAAGATAGAGACGGTTGGGCACAAAGAGCACCAGCCGCCCGCCGGGGCGCAACACCCGGGCGATCTCGGCCAGGGCCGCGGCATCATCCCGCACATGCTCCAGGACCTCGTGGGAGAGCACCGTATCGAAACAGGCCGCCGGGAAGGGCAACGCCTCGCAGGCGGCCACGACACACCCGCTCACGGCCTGGGCGGCAACCCGCATGCTGGGATAGTCAATGTCAATTGAGACCACGCGAGCGCCCGCTGCAGCCAAATGACGGCTATACATGCCCACCCCGGCCCCGTCCACGAGCACGTCGGCGCCCTCAACCACCGCCCAGGCCCGGATCAGGTCGAAACGACGCTGTTGGCCGGCCCGCCAGACATAGGAGGGATGCCCCAACACGGCCGCTTTCGCATCGGGTCGTCGCAAGGGCGCCGTCGGGTTCATGCTGATCCCTCCTGCCAGCCCCACTCTTCCTTGTGTCCGAAACCGCGGGTGTTATCAATCAGGCGGATCCAGATCGGAACAAGGCGATAGTAGCGGGCGCGCGCCAGCGCGGCGGCCAGGGTCCCGGCGTGGGCGATAAAGGGAAAACGCTCACTGTAAACCCGGTGGGCAACGGCGGCCTCCTCCTCCGTACAAGGCGCGGCCAGACCGTGAATTTGCAGCCCGCGGATGGAGGTCCAATCCTGATTGTTGGCCTCGATGGTCGCTGCCACTGCGGCGCCGACGCCGATATGTCGGGCGTGGAGGGTCGCCGGATCGGACAAAAAGTACAGGGTCAGGTCCGGCCCCGCCGCGTAGAAGACGGCCGCCGCATGGGGCCTGCCCTCCGGGCCGACCGTGGCCAGGCAAAGCGTATTGTGTGCGGCCAGGAAGTCCACCAGTCGCGCTTCGGCCCCAATGGGGCGAGGGATTCTACTCACCATGTTCGTTGTCGGGACGCGACCCTGTGGCCCGCGCCTGCCGCAACCCCATCCACTCCCGATACAGCTCGTTAGGGATGCCGATCCGGGCCAGGATACGGCCGCAGGTGTTGTCAATCAGGTCGTCGAGGGTTTGGGGCAACGCGTAAAAGGCCGGCACGGGCGGAAAAATGACACAGCCGATTTCGGCCGCTTGCGCCATCAGCCGCAGATGGCCGAGATGCAGAGGCGTTTCGCGCACGACCAGCACCACCGGCCGACCCTCCTTGAGCTGCACATCGGCCGCACGAGCCACGAGATCGGCCGCGTAGCTGTGGGCGATGGCGCTGAGGGTCTTGATCGAGCACGGCGCCACGATCATCCCCATCGTGGCGAAACTGCCCGAAGCGATGGCCGCGGCAATATCGCCGGGCCGATAGACCACATCGGCCAGGGCCTCCACCTCGCGCGGAGTGTAGCGCGTCTCCTGGGCGATAGTGATACCGGCCGCCGGCGAGATGATGAGATGGGTTTCGATATCCGGCGCCTGGCGCAGGATTTCGAGCAGGCGGATGCCGTAAATCTGACCGGAAGCGCCCGTCAGGGCGATGATGAGACGTCGAGTCATGGCAGGAAAGGTATCAGCCCTGCGCCAGGCGATAGAGCAGGGCCATCAACATCAGGACGACGAGAAAGAGACGGGCCGCGGCCAGAACTGCGGGCGCCATGGCCGCGGGTTGGGCCTCTTCGGCATAGGCCCCCAGCCAGGGAAGCACGGCCAACGCTGCCGGGTCGGCGCTACGCCGTTCGGCTGCAGGCGAGATTTCGGCGAGCAAGGCGGGCAGATCGGCCACAAGCCCATCGGGGGGACCGGCTTCCCCCAGGACGGTGGCCACCGCAACCATCGGCCCGCCGCCGAGGTCGGAACGATGGAGACCGGCCGCCTCGGCGAGGTCGGAGGGCGGGGGTGTCCCCACTTCACGCCGTGCCAGGTGGATGAACAGCGCCAGCACGAGCAAGACTACCAGGCTGAGAAGGTCGAAACCGGTCAAGGCCTCGGGAAACATGGTCGCCCTCAGAACGGCTCGCGATCAGCGTCGAAATCAAAGGGATACGCCTCCGGCGCGGCTTCCCCCCCGCGAGCGCCCGCCGGCATGGCTGCCTCCTCGCCCGTGGGCATGAGCATCCGCACGCGCAGCTCGGCGCGGTCGAGCAGCGTGTGGCAATGACGGATCAGGGCCATCCCGCGCTCGTAGTGGGCGATGCTGCTTTCGAGATCGCCGCCGCCTGCCTCCAGCGCGGCCACGGTCCGTTGCAGCTCGGCCAGAGCCTGTTCAAAGGTGAGATGGGTCAGGTCGTCCATACCGCTTGTGTCTCCTCGGAAACGACGACGCCGAACCGGCCGTCGGTCACCTGGACGTAAAGCCGACGACCCGGCGCGGCTTGGGCCACCGACCGCACCACGCGGCCCTCGGCGTCGCGCACGATGGCGTAGCCGCGACTGAGCACGGCCAAGGGATTGAGCGCCAACAGGCGCTGTTCCAACCCGTTGACGAGCAGACGCCGTCGTTGTCCGTCCTGCTGCCAGGCCCGCGCCAACCGTCCTTCCAGGTCATCGAGATACAACCGCTGCTGGTCGAGGCGATAGCGAGGCGACAAGCGGCGCAGGAGCCTTTCGGTTTGTTCGAGCTGCAACCGCCGACGGGCCACGTGACCGCGGATGAGATCGGTCAGACGGGCCATCGTCTGCGTCAGCTGCTGCCGATACGTGGCCGCATCGGCGGCGACAACAGCAGCCGCAGCCGCCGTGGGTGTCGCCGCACGATAGTCGGCGACGAAATCGGCAATGGTGAAATCCGTCTCGTGGCCAACGGCAGAGACCACCGGCACGGGCGAACGGGCGATGAACCGGGCCAGATCCTCGTCGTTGAAGGCCCACAGGTCCTCGATGGAGCCACCCCCACGCGCCAGGACGATAACGTCAATGTCCTCGCGGCGGTAGAGCGCCGCCAAAGCCGCCCGCAGCGAAGCCGGCGCCTGCGCGCCCTGCACCAGGCTGGGCACGACAAGCACATCGGCCAGGGGCCAACGCTCCCCCAGAACCCGCAAGAAATCGTGCATGGCCGCACCCGTGGGCGAGGTGACGAGACCGATGCGCCGCGGCAAAGGCGGCAACGGCCGTTTGCGCGCCGGATCGAACAGCCCCTCGGCCTGGAGCCGGGCTTTGGTCTGCTCGAAACGCCGATAGAGCTCGCCGACTCCGCCTGCCACCTGCACATCGTCAGCGATCAATCGCAGCTCGCCCCGGTTCGCATAAAAGTCAAGACGACCATGGGCGATGACCGTTTGCCCGACGGCAGGCAAGCGGCCCAAATAGCGCACGGTGTTGCGCCACATCACCGCCTGGAGTACGGCGCCCTCCTCTTTCAACGTGAAGTACACATGCCCCGAGTTCGGCTGCGCCAAATGGCCGATCTCGCCGACCACGCTGAGGTCCTGCAGCGTCTCATCCGCGTGCAGCATGTCGGCCAGATAGGCGGCCAGCTCGGAGACGGTAAACACGGCGGTCATGATGGGCGGAGTCTCCTTTCAGACGAGGCGATGGCCGGAACGGCGCCGGTCGAGATAGACCGGCAAGCGTCGAGGCAACAGGCTGACGACAAACGGCGTCTCGCCGGTCGGATCGCCATCGAGATGATACAACTGCGGTGGGTCGGTTGTCACTTCGAGACGGCGCAGCCGGCGCCGGATCAGACGAGGGTCGGCGCTGCGAGGGAAAAGCAACAGCTTGAACGCCAAACCGAAGAAACGCAGAGGATTCTCCTCGGCGACAGCAACCAGATCGAAAAAGCCGTCGTTCAGTTGGGCCTGCGGCGTCAGCCAGAGATAGCGGGCATAGAGACCGATGTTGCTGACCACGGTCAGGACGTAACGGCCTTCGAGACGCTCCCGGTCGTCCACCCGCAACGTCGTGTGAGCCGCGCGATGGCGGGGGAAAGAGCGCAAAAACTCAGCCAGATAGGTGGCAACCGGCGCCCGACGCTTCCAGTCCAGTTTGCTTTCAACCCGAAACGTGACGCTCGCATCAAGCCCGCAGCCGGCCCAGCACATAAAGGCCGTGCCGTTGACCAGACCCACATCCAGGGGCACAGGCGTGCCGGCCAGGATGAGGCGCACGGCGGCCAACGCTGCGTCGCCGAAGCTATGGTCGGGATGGGGTAAGCCGACATCGCGGGCAAAGACGTTGCCGGTGCCCAGAGGGATGATGCCCAGGGCCACGTCGGTGTTGCCGGAGGCAACGATGCCGTGGGCCGCCTGACCGATAGACCCATCTCCGCCGACAATGATGATAGGGTGATAGCCGGCCCGGGCCGCCTCTTCGGCCAGGTCGCGGGCATGGTTACGGCGGGCCGTCTCCCGCACTTCGACCTGCCATCCGGCCGCGCGCAACGCAGCAATGGCCCGCCCCAACGCCGCATGGCGGGCAGGATGACCGGCAACGGGATTGTGGATGAGGAAGGCGTGCAAGGACGATGCGACCGGGCCGGAGGGAGGATGGAACGCGTGGATGACCGGTATTATAACGCCAAGAGGCTTCACCAAGCAGCGGCTACCTGCCCATGGTCGCTTCCGGGTGGGTCTTCCGTTCCCGCCATCGGCCCACCATCGGGACGAAGGACGGAGGACGAATTCTCCTCGTCTCGTCCATCGGCCAGGTGCACGTGCCATGACGGACACCGACCTGAGCCCTTACGCCAGCTCTATCTCGATGTAGGTTTCACCGGCATGGGTTTCTACACGATGGGGCAGGCGCAGACGGTGCACCATGGCCATGACCGCCCGGTTTGTGGGATTCGTATAGGCCGTCAACCGCCGGATACCGGCCTCCCGCGCCGCCGTGATGAGCACGCGTAAGATGGCCGTGCCGATGCCTTGGCCTTGTAGGTCATCGCGCACGGTCACCGAGACCTCGGCCACGCCCTCGCCCGTCACCACATAGCGCCCACCGCCGACCACAGCCCCCGGTTCGTCGGGCAAATCGGCCAGGGCCAGCCAACCCCGACCGGGGGGCGGTACGGCGGCCAGCGCCCGCGCTGCGCGTTCAACCCAAGCCGGGTCGGGATGCTCCAGCGGCATCTGGAAACGCTGATAGCGGCTTTCGGGGCCGAGATGCTGAAACAGGTCCACCAACAACGGCGCGTCTTCCGGCCGCAGCGGGCGCAACCGCACTTCCAGACCGGTAGGGGTGACAAACGTCGTGATATCCGGGTTCATGGCCCTGACCTACGCGGTCTTGAGCTTACGGTCCAGCGTTCGCCGGACGATGTCCACATCCGCCGGCAGGTAGATGGGCGGGTTGGCATAATGGGCCTCGACGCCTTCCAGTTTGTCATCGTGATAACCCACCTTGAACTGGGTGAACTTGAGGCCGTGGGCCGTGGAGATGACAACCACGCGCTCGTGGGGCCGGATAATCCCCTTCTTGACCAACTTGATCAGCACGGCCAGGGCTACACCCGTGTGAGGGCAGGTGTAGAGGCCCGTGCGATCGGCCATGGCAGCGGCATCGGCCAGCTCGTGCTCGGTAGCCTCTTCGACCACGCCGTCGAAGGCCTGAAGCGTCGCCACAGCTTTTTCATAGCTCACGGGGTTGCCGATCTGGATGGCCGAGGCCAGGGTCGTGCGCGCCTTGACCTGTACCCTCTCCCGGAAGCCGTTGAGATAGGCCTGGTAAAAGGGATTGGCGTTGGCCGCCTGCGCCGCGGCCAGCCGCGGCAGTCGGTCAATGAGACCCAGCTCCTTCATCTGCAACAGGCCTTTGCCCAGGGCGCTGATGTTGCCGAGATTGCCGACGGGGATGACAAACCAATCGGGCACCTCCCAATCGAACTGCTGCACGACTTCGATACCCACCGTTTTCTGACCCTCGATGCGCAGCGAGTTCATCGAATTGGCCAGGTAAATGGTGTTATCGCGGGTCACCTCTTTGACGATGGCCATGCAGCCGTCGAAATCGGTATCCAGGGCGAGCACGGTGGCGCCGTTGGCAATGGGCTGGATGAGCTGCTCCCGGCTGACCTTGCCTTGGGGCAAAAACACGATGGTGGGGATACCGGCTGTGGCGCCGTAGGCTGCCAGCGAGGCCGACGTGTCGCCGGTTGAGGCGCAGGCGATGGCGCGGATCGGCTTGCCCTGGCGGATCATCTGCTTGACCACGCTCACCAGGACCGTCATCCCCAGGTCTTTGAACGAACCGGTGTGGCTGTTGCCCGATTGTTTCACCCACAGATCGGGCACGCCGATCTGCTCACCCAGCCGCGTGGCCCGGAACAGGTTCGTATTGCCCTCGAAGGTGCTGACGATGTTCTCGTCGTCGAGACTGGGCACCACCCACTCCTTGTAGCGCCAGACGCCCGACCCAAAAGGCCAGACGGTCGTACCGGCGCGGTCCTCGAACAGTCGCATCCAGGCCGAACCGGAGCGCTTGCGCAAAGCCTCGGTATCGTGGGCGACCTCCAACAGTCCGCCGCAATGGGGGCACGTATAGATGATTTCATATAACGACCATTGTCCCGGACAACCACGGAAACAACGAAAATAGGCGGAATAGGTACTCATAGAATAGATCACAGATTATACGAATTTTATGAAATTGTATTTTTATAGCAATTTTGTCGTTATGAACATTTCCATATAACTGACGAAAGACGAAGGACGGAAAGGCTTCGTCGTTCGTCCTTCGTCTTCCCTCGGAGTCGTGGAATGTGACAGGCTGAACAGTGACCTCCGTGAGGGACTGTAAACGCACGGTGCGCTAGAACTTGTCGGCACCGAGGAGCGCGCGGGCCTGGGCGATCTGCACCAGCACGGCCGCGCGGGCCGTACCGCCGGGCGCGGCCCGCTGCTCAACCGAACGCTCGAAATCCCACACCTGCAACGCCTCGGCGTCAAAGGCGGGATGGATCCGTTGCAGCGTGGCCAGGTCGAGGTCGCGCAGGGAACATTGTCGGAATTCGGCCTCGCGCACGACCTCCCCGACGATGGCATGGCTCTGGCGGAAGGGGATGCCGCGGCGCACCAGCCAATCGGCCAGATCGGTGGCCAGCATGTCATCGCGCAAGGCCGCGGCCATTCGGTCGGGTTGAGGCTGCATCGTCGCCAAGGCCCCAGTCAGTACGGGCAAGGCCAGCTGCAGAGTGTCAACGGCATCGAACAGGCGCTCTTTGTCCTCTTGCAAGTCCTTGTTATAGCCGCTTGGCAAGCCCTTGAGGGTGGTCAACAGCCCGGTCAGATGCCCGATGAGGCGACCGCTTTTGCCCCGCGCCAGTTCGAAGGCATCGGGATTCTTCTTTTGCGGCATCAGACTGGACCCGGTAGTGTAGGCATCGGCCAGGACGACAAAGCCCAGGCTGGGATTCGAGAAGAGGATGAGGTCCTCGCTCAGCCGGCTGAGATGGACGCCCAACAACGCCGCCCAGAACAGGAACTCGGCCACAAAATCGCGGTCGCCCACGGCGTCAATGCTGTTGGGGCTAATCTGGCTGAAGCCCAGTCGTTCGGCCAGCTTGTACCGGTCAATCGCAAGGGGCGTTCCGGCCAGCGCGCCGGCGCCCAGAGGCAACACATCGAGCCGCCGTCCTAGGTCTTCCAGCCGATCCCAATCGCGCTGCAGCATCCAGAAGTAGCTGAGCAACCAATGGCTGAAGCGGACGGGCTGCGCCGGCTGGAAATGGGTATAGCCGGGCATGATCAGGTCAATGTACTGTTCGGCCAGATTGACCAGGGTCATCTGCATCTCGTTCAGCCGGTCCTCCAGTTCGTGGATGACCCGGCGCAGATAGAGGCGCAGATCGGTCGCCACCTGGTCATTCCGGCTGCGGCCGGTATGCAATTTGCCGGCCGTCGGTCCAATCAGCTCGTGCAGCCGTCGCTCGACAGCCGTGTGGATGTCCTCGTCGCCGGGCTTGATCTCGAAACGTCCGCTCATCCACTCGTCCAAGACCCGGTCCAGGCCCCAGACGATCTGGCGTAATTCCTCGGCCGTGAGGATGCCGGCATCGAACAGGGCTTCGGCGTAGGCCTGGGAGCCGAGGATATCGGCCTGGCACAGGCGTTTGTCGAAGCCGATGGAGTTGTTGAATTGGGCCATGAGGGGATCGGTATCGCCCTGAAAGCGACCGCCCCAGAGTTTGCCGCTCACGCTTGCTTCACCTCGAACCGTCGGGATGGGAGATCGGTCGGTTGCTCAGGGTTGGGGCCGACTGGCCTCGTCGAGGATGGCCATCTCCTCGGCCGTCAGCCGCATGGTCGCCGCGGGTAACAGCTCGTGCAGCTGCGCGACGTTGTTGACGCCGATGATGGGCGCCGTGATGACCGGCTGGCTGAGCAGCCAGGCCAGGGCCACCTGCGCTGGCCTGGCCCCGCGTTCGGCGGCCACGCGCTCCACGGCCGCCAGCACACGCCAGCCATGCTCGTTGAAATAGCGCTTCACGCCGCCCAAACGGGCCGAAGGCAGCGGGGGTGCATCGGGCCGGTATTTGCCGGTCAGGAAACCGGCCGCCAGGGGGCTGTAAGGGATGACGCCAAGCCCCTCGCTTTCGCAGAGCGGTTTTAGCTCGCTCTCGAACTCAAGGCGATGCACCAGAT
Organism: Caldilineales bacterium; assembly: GCA_026417535.1. GTDB lineage: Bacteria > Chloroflexota > Anaerolineae > J102 > J102 > SSF26. The sequence continues at coordinate 5,584 of JAOADB010000066.1, read as the reverse complement.
TGTAATGGGGTTGCAGGCTCACGTAGCGGGCCAGTCCCAGTCGTTCGCTGATGCCCAGGGCCTTCATCAGACGCCAGGCGACGATGTTCGAGCAGCCAATGTAGAGCACCTTGCCCTGACGCACCAGGTCGTCGAGCGCCCGCAGAGTCTCTTCCATGGGCGTGCTCGGATCGTCGGCATGGATTTGATACAGGTCAATCACGTCGGTATCGAGACGACGCAGGCTGTCTTCGACCGCGCGCATGATGTGGTGGCGGCTCAAGCCCTCGCCGTTGGGCCCATCCCACATACGGCCGCGCACCTTTGTGGCCAGGACGACCTGACGACGATTGCGGCGGGCTTTCATCCAGCGGCCGATGATCTGCTCGGAGACGCCGCCGGGATTACCTTCGACCCAGCGGGAATACACATCGGCCGTGTCCAGGAAGTTGCCGCCACGATGGAAAAAGGCATCCATGACGGCAAAGGCATCTTCTTCGGTGGCCGTCCAGCCCCATTGCATGGTGCCCAGGCACAGGACTGAAACCTTGAGACCAGTGCGGCCTAAAGGGCGGTAGTCCATGAGTGATCTCCTCAACGGAAAATGAAGAGCGGTAACGGCTTTTCCAACGGCTCAAGTCGTTACCGCGCTGGGTAGTGAGCCATACGATTGGCCTATTCTAGCACATCTCCCCGCCAAGGGCGCAGACCCACCCGGTACAAATGGGGGTTTTTTGAGTCACGGATTGCACGGATTATACAGACGAGATAGATCGGGGAAAATTGCGAATCTTGTTTTCAAGATGATTTCTGGCAATTATAACAATAAAAAATGATATAATACAATTTATATAAATCCAATAAAACTTATGTAATCGGTGATTTTAGGGATCGTGCGCAATTTGCGATTCGTCCCTTTTTCGCCATAATCGTTTGATGTGTTCCCAGGCGCGGCGCGCCCGGCCGGCCTCCTCCTCATCCACCGGCTGCGGGCCGTAGCGGGCATGGAGAAAGCTCGTCGTCAGCTCGTGAAGGTCGGTTTCGACCTCCGGCCATTCCCGGCGCAGGGTCTGCTCGTATTCGAGAGGCGTCTGATGGGGGCGACGGGCCGTCCCCAATTGGCCTGCCCGTCGGACCGTGCTCAGATAAAAGTAACGGGTACGCTCCGTGGGCGAGAGTCCCCGCAACCGCACATAACGCCACATGGCGGCCGCAGCCGTGCTCACCGGCGTCGGTTGTCCACGGCTTCTCCGCAGTTGGGGGAGCCGAAGGCCGCGCCAACGGACCGGCCGGCGGCTGCGCAGTCGCTGCCACCATGGCCAACGCGGCCAGAAGCCTTCGCCCCAGCGACGGGCATAGCTCAGCAGGAAATAGCCGGCGGCCATCAACAACAGCAACCAAAAGACCCCAGGCCCAACCCAAGGCGGCACTCCGCCCCAGGCCATGACGGACGGCGGCGCAATCGCCTCGAGCGGCGGCAGCTCCGGCGGGGGCACCGGTGTCGTTTCCGGCGTGAATAGGTTGAGCGCCAGGGTCATCAACAACGCCATGAGGCCCACGATGAGGGTGGCCAGCAGGATGGCCGCCCGGATCACGGCCAGAAGCACCGTGGCCAGCCCGAAGGTGGAGCCAAGGGGCAACAGCAGGGCCAGGAGGGCCACCAGCAGGATGACCCCGGTAGCATGGCGATGCCACCGGGCCAACACCCGTTCGCCGCCCGGCACGCCCTCGTAGCGCCAACGCGCCCGCAACAGCGCCAGTCGTCCCTGGCTGAAGAGGAGCAGTCCCGTGAGCAGATAGCCCACCAGGGCCAGCACCGCCGTCGGCGTCAGGCCCTGTGCGTCCCAGCGCCACCAACCGGGTTCGCCCAGCTGCCCTGCACCCCGACTCAAGGCGACGCAGACGAGCAGGACCACCCCACCCAGCATCCAGGTCTCGCCGAAAGCCTCCAACAGCGCTTCGCGGTCGGGCGGGGCTGCCTGCACCCAACCACGCGCCTGGCCGAGCTGCCGGTAATCCACCAGCTCATCGGGTCGCAGGCCCAAGGCCAGCACGTTCGTCGCCGCCGCTGCGGCAAAACGCCCGATGATGACCACCATCACCCCGCCGAGGACGAAAGGGAGATCGAAAAAGGTGAACGGGTTCAGGAACCACATCCGCAGGGTGGCGGCATCGAAACGTTGCCCGAAGAGAACCCAGGTCAGCACGCGCAGCGCTATCAGCATCACGGCCAGTTCACTGACCTCCACGCTCCAGCCGCGCCATCGCCTTCGCCGAGGGTCGGCCAGCCAGTAGCGGGTATAGACCACCTGCACCACCGCCAGGGCCCCCAACGGCCACAGCCAGAGCAGACGACGATCGCCCATGAACGCCAGGGCGAGTTCACTCATCCCCTGCCACAGACATAAGGCCAGGGCGATGACCAGCAACGGTCGGCCGATGGCCTGTTGCCAGGACTCATCGTGCAGGTCGGCAGCCGCAAGGGTGGGTGAAGGCGGAGGGGTATCGGGTGTGCTCACGGTTATCGCCGGGTGACCGCGCGGGCGGATGTTGTTTCCATCATAGGGCTGTCGGGCGCTCCTGTCAACGGTTTGGAGCAAACGGCCACCCGCTTGCCACCATGCGGGCTGAGCCGTTTTGGCGCCGGGCCTCTCTTGGGCGATACTGCCGTCATGCGTGCGTGGTTCCTCCTGCCGATCGGGCTCATGCTGGTGGCCTGCGTGGCCGTCCCACCGGCGCCGACGCCAGCCACGATCCCAAAGCCCAACTCGCCTCCCGCCGCCGCGGCTACGACGACGCCCACGCGGCCGAGCTACGACCGCTGGCAGCCGCTTTTCCCCGGCGCCGAGTTGATGATGACGAGCGATGGTCTGGCGGCCCTGCGCCATACGGCCACGGCTGTACGCTTTGGCGTGCATTTCGAGCCGATCCCGGCCCAAGGGCGCAGCGTGGGCGAGTGGTTGGGCGCCGACGAACAAGCTTGGGCCGCGGTCAACTGCGGCTTCTATTGGGACAACGCCGGCGTTTACGCCCACTTGGGGCTGCTCGTAACGGCGGATGAGGTGATCGGTCGGTTGCGCCGGGATTGGGGCGGCGTGCTCATCGTGCACGAGGGCGCCGCCGCGGTGGTGGCCCGGCCCCGGCGGGTGGCGGTCCCGGCCGAGCTCGGCCTGCAGGGGTGGCCCATGCTGGTGAGCGCAGGCCGAGTATGGGATGGGCTTGATGCGCAAGCCGTCCATCGGCGCACGGCCGTGGGGGTGGATGGGGCCGGTCGGGTTGTGTGGGTGGCCGCCCCTTACGGCCGCACGCTGGCGGCTCTGGCCGAGCGTTTGCTGGCTCCCGATTTGGGCCTGGTGGAGGCAGTCAACCTCGATGGCGGCGTTTCCACCGGCCTGCGCTGGCGCGCCGGGCCCCAGGCGCCCCAACAGGGGCCCGATAGCCTGCCCATCCCTTGCGCCGTCTTGCTGACCCCGAACGGCATGTAGCACAACCCGCAGGACTATTCGGGCCGATGATGGCTCAGGTTCCGACAGGGTTCCATCCCAAATGTGGCGCAAGATGGCATCTTGCTCCACGCCCGCGGATACGGGAAGCCCCTATGAACACGGCCGGACGTTGAACCGCGGCTGCGTGTCCGGCCTTTGATCCGCCGTAAGCGCCGATTTCGTGCTATACTTGCCCCCATGCACCGCCTGCGCCTGCTCCTCCTCGTCCTGTTCCTGTGTCTCACAACCGGTGTCGCCGCCCAAGGGCCGGTAGCGCTGACCGAGCTACAGATTGCCCTGTGGCCCGAATACGATGACCCCCGGCTTCTCGTCATCATGGACGGCACCCTTCCCGCCGCCGACCAAACCGTGCGCATCCCTCTGCCGGCCGGCGCCGAAGTCCACGCCGTGGCCGTAGCCGACGAGAACGGTCAGTTGTTCACGGCTGCCTACCAGCTCGACGCCAACGTGGTCACCCTCACCCCGAACCGGCCGACCTTTCGCGTCGAGTACTACGTGCCCATGAACGTCAGCGGCGCCCGGCGCACGGCCACCTTCGAGCTGCCGGCGGGCTTCCTCAGCGCCGCTGTGGTCGGTCTGGAGGTGCTCTTCCCGCCCACGGCCCAAAACATCACGACCGATCCTGCGCTTACGCCGGCGGAAACGGCTGCGCCGGTCGGCCAGTTATGGGGGCGCACGACCGCGGCCCTGACCGGGAGCGAGCGTTTCGCCCAAACCTTGGCCTACGATAACCCCACCGGCGCCCTGACCGTTGCGGCAACGCCCCAACCCGCCCCGACCACGGCCGTGGTGACTGGGTCAACCCCTGCCGAAACCCAACGCGCTCGCGGGAATGCGAATACGGTGCTCTTCATCCTGTTGGGGATGGTGGCCGGCGTCCTGATTGCCGGGGGTGTCTTTTTGCTTTGGCGAGAACGGACGAAAACGCCCGCGCCTGCGGCGCCGCGCCCGGCCGCGCCGCGCGGGCGTGCGGCTGTCTCTGCCGGTCGCGACCGCTTTTGCCGGCAGTGTGGCACCGAATTCGCCCGCGAGGATCGCTTCTGTCGGCAATGTGGAGCGCCTCGGCGCTGAATCCCATACGGAATCCCTCCTTCCTGGCGTCCTAATGACGAATCGCGTCCGCGCCGGACGCCACCTAGGCCTTCCCTCGCACGTGCGTTCATGACCGATCAGGCTTCGCTGCTCGCCGGCGCCCGACAGCGAGATCCCCAAGTCCTTGCTGCCATCTACGAAACCTACGCGCCCAAAATCTATGCGTACATTTACCGGCATGTGGGCGACCCCTACCTGGCCGAGGACCTGACCTCGGGCGTCTTCCTGAAAATGCTGGAAGCCCTTGAGCGCGAGCGCTTTGCCCAGGACGCCCTTCAGGCTTGGCTCTACCGCATCGCCCACAACATCATCATTGACGACGCCCGCCAACAGCAGCGACGGCCGACCGGCGAGTTGCACGATGGCCTTTCCCTGCCTCCCGAGGCCGATCCCGATTACCTGGTCGGCCGCAAGCTGGAAAACGAGCACATCCGCCGGGCTCTCGATCAGCTGACCCCGGAACAAAAAGAGGTGATCATCCTGCGGTTTGGTGAAGGTATGACCGCTCCGCAGGTGGCGCACATCCTGGGCAAAAGCGAAGAGGCCGTCCGAGCGCTGCAACGACGCGGGTTGGCCAACCTCCGTCGTCTCCTCTCCCCCACCGCGGTCACCGAACGCGAACCATGAACCGAACCCCGCCCGATCTCCTCCTCGATCAGGCCCTTGATGCCGTTCTAGCCGGTGACGGCAAGACGCTAATAGCCCTGCGCGACCCTGAACTGGCTGCGCTGGTGGAACTGGCCGCGCCCTTGCGGGCGGCTTTGGCCGATGTGCCGCCGCCCCCACGCGGGTTGCGGCCGGGCCGTGCGGCGTTGTTGGCGGCCGCGGCCCGCTCGCAACCCCAACCGACCCGTTCGCGGCTGCGCCTGCCGACTTGGGGAGGTCTCTGGCATTGGGTGGGGCCGGCCCTGGCCGTTGTTCTCCTGGCCGTGATGTTGACCTTCATGTTGCGCTACGGCAACACGCATTCGACCGTGCCGGGGTCGGTGCCGCAGCGGGTGCAAAGC
>JAOADB010000065.1 GCA_026417535.1 Caldilineales bacterium | reverse complement strand
CATGGCCCCCTCGCGCACGGCCTGGGCGATTTCGATCATGCGCTCGGTACCCTCAGGTTTGCTCATTACCGTGCGGTAAAACCTCAAGGCCACCGTCAACGCTACCAGGGCGCCGAGCGGTGCCAACCAAAAGTACAGTGGCAACATAGTCGCAGCAACTCCACGAGAACGAAGCGGTCTGAAAAGGGAAACAGGTCTGACGAGCCTGCCCGCGCCCGGCACTCGTTGCCGGGTGCGGTGTGGCTTAAGTGATTTTTGGAACAAAATCGTGTCTCCTACTTTATCCTGAAGATAGACCCGATGGCAAATACTCGCCATCGGTCAGAATAGGGCACAAAGCACAGAGGAGCGAGTTTTTCCGTGCTCATCCATTCGCCTCCATCAAGGCCGCGAAGGACGCCTGCCCGTGTATACTATCCCCATGCGCACCCATCCCATCTTCGTCGGCTGCACCGGCTGGAGCATCTCGCGGCCCTACGCCGACCGTTTTCCCGGCTCCGGTACCCTGCTGGAACGCTACGCCCGGCTTTTCCCGGCCGTGGAGATCGCCTCCTCGTTCTATCGTTCCCACCGGCCGCAAACCTACACCCGCTGGGCCGAGCTGACCCCGCCGGCCTTTCGCTTTGCGGTCAAAGTGCCGCGGCTGGTGACCCATTTTGAGCGACTGCGCAATCCGGCGCCGCTGACCCGTTTCCATCAGGAAACGGCCGCCCTGGGGGCAAAATTGGGCCCCTGGCTGGTGCAGCTGCCGCCGAGCCTGCGCTTCGAGGCAGGGGTGGCCGCCGACTTTTTCACGGCATTGCGGCAGGAGTTCGACGGCGATGTGGTCTGCGAACCGCGGCATCCCACCTGGTTCACGGCCGAGGCCGAGGCGCTGTTGCGCCGTTTCCGCATCGCCCGCGTGGCCACCGACCCGGTTTACGGCCCCGGCGGCGATAGGCCCGGCGGCTGGCCAGAGCCGGTGTACATCCGGCTGCACGGCTCGCCGGAGCTGTACGCCTCGGCCTATGATGACGCCTTCCTGGCCGACCTGGCCGCCCGGTTGCGAACCTACGCCCAAACCGCGACGGTCTGGTGTTTCTTCAACAACACCGCCCTCGGCCACGCCATCGCCAACGCGCTCACCGTGCTGGGTTACCTGGGATGGAAATGGTAACTAGTAGCCAGTAACCAGTAACCAATAACCAAACTGCCAGAAACGCCAAACTCCGCTTACCAGTTACCAGTCCCCCATCCCTCATGCCCTCCCGCTCTCGCGTTTTCGTTCTGGTTTTGCTCCTGCTGTTCATCCTGGGCTGGCTGGCGTCGCGGCGGGAGCGTCTGCCCGAACTGGGGCCGCAACAGGTCGTCATCACCCGCAATCCGAAGGCCGGGGTTCACACCCGCCTGGAAAACGAAGTCGAAGCCTGGAAAATCAAGCGAACGCTGGAGATGGTGCGGGAGATGGGCACACCCTGGATCGTGGAGTACTTCCCCTGGGCCTTCAGCGAGCCGGCGCCGGGCCGCTTCGACTGGAAACATGCCGACCTGGTGGTGGACCACGCCAACCGCCAGGGCCTGACCGTCATTGCCCGGCTGGGGTTCGTGCCGGAATGGGCCCGCCCTGCCGATACGGTCAACACCTACTTGGACGAAAGCCGCTTCGACGCCTTTGCCGCCTACGCCGCTGCCTTCGCCGACCATTTCCGCGGTCGCGTGGGCCATATCATCCTCTGGAACGAACCCAACCTGGCCCTGGAATGGGGCTATCGTCGTCCCGACCCGACGGCCTACACCCGGCTCTTGTGCCAGGCGGCAACGGCCATCCGCCAGGTCAATCCCCAGGTGGTCATCCTGGGCGGGGCGCTGGCCCCTACCCTGGGCGATCCCGGCGGGGAATTGGGGATGAACGACCTGGCCTTTCTCGAGGCCATGTACGAGGCCGGCGCCGGGCCTTGTTTCGACGCCCTGGCCGTCCATGCCTACGGTCTGACCTATCCGCCCGAAGACCCGCCGGCGGCGGATGTGCTCAATTTCCGCCGGGTCGAGCTCCTGCGGGCGATCATGGTCGCACACGGCGATGGGGCCAAGCCCATCCACATCACCGAGGCCGGCTGGAACGACCATCCGCGTTGGACGCGGGCCGTGCGGCCGGCCCAGCGTATCCGCTACACCCTGGCCGCCTACGACATGGCCTTGGCGTGGCCCTGGCTGGACTCGCTGAGCATGTGGGCCTTTCGCTACCCGTGGCCGGAGCGCAATCTGCGGGACTACTACACCTTCGTCACGCCCGATTTCCAGCCCAAACCGATTTACGACGAGGTGCGAAAGGCCCTCGTCGGCAGTCCGTAGGGATGGGCAAGGGGAGTGCCCGCTGGCGGGCCGGGGTTCACCGCGGTGCGGCCGGATGTCCGACCGGCAGGAGATAGAGCGGTTCGTGTTCGGCGGGCAGGGCCAGGACCTCTCGAACCCGGTCGTCGTAAAATGCGCCGATGGGCACCGAACCCAAGCCCAGGCCGACGGCCTGCAAGAGCACGTTCTGGGCGGCGTGGCCGACCTCCATGTGCACGTAGCGCGGGGTGCGCTGGGCGCCGTAGCGTTCGGCCGTGCGCCGATACACCGCCGTGATGACGATGACGGCCGGCGCCGTCAACACGGCTTCTTGCGCCAGCGCCGCTTCGTACAGGGCCGGTCGCCGATCGCCCGGCAGGTGCAGGCGCAGCTCGTGCGGATGGGGTCGGTAGTGATACACGGCCTCGGGCAGCACCACGTACACCTCCAGCGGATAGCGGGCGCCGGCCGAGGGCGCCGTGCGCCGGCCTTCCGGGTCGGTGATCCCCTGGGCCGCCCATAGCAGCTGACCGATCTCGGCCAGGGTCAGCGGTTCGGGCGTGTAGGCCCGCACCGAGCGCCGCCGCGCCAGGGTTTCTTCCAGGCTCAGCGGCCCGCGCGTGCGAGGCTCCGGCAGACGGATGACGGTCTGAGGCTCCGTCGGCCGTGGCGGCGTCGGGGTCGGTGTCGGCCGCGACATGACCACAAGCGGCGCGCATGCCGCCAGCACCAGGGCGAACATCGGAAACAGAGCGGTATGACCGATCATGGCAACCTCCGGTAGGCGAAAAGGCAGAATAGAGAGGGAGCGGAAACGGGACATCCAGGCGACACGCGAAGGCAACGGGCCGAGCGCTCACCGATTAGGATAGCATACCTGCGGAAGAAGCGTAAGCCGTATTCCTTTTCAATGACCCATTTGCTCGCGCGGAACCACCGTCCGGGTACGGCAGTCGTGTATAATCGAACTGTCCGGCCCACTGCGTTCCGGATGCATCGCCATTTCGGCCGTCGGCCCAAGCACAAGCCGAAGGACGAAGCACAGAGCCCCCTTTCGTCGTCTGCCCTTCCGGCATGGGTCCAAGCCTAGGCCTGAGCCACCCCACCATGAGCGTCTTGCCCCCCTCCGCCCCTGAATCGGCTTCCGAACGGCATCCGGTCCTGACCGGCCTCGTCGTCGGCCTGCTGATCTTTGCTCTTACCCTGTGCACCATCGTCCTGCTGGCCCTGCCGAGCGTGGCCCGGTTGTTCAACATCGCCGCCGCGCCCGAACGCTCCTGGACGCCGCCGCCTGCGCCTTCCCCCATACCGACGGATACGCCGACGCCGTCCGCTCCGGCTACTCTGTTGCCCTACCCCACCCCAACCGGCGGCCCTTTCACCTTTCGCCAGGGCGACACGGCCGTCAATGTCGCCAATACCGCCGTCAATTTGCGCAAAACGCCCGGCTATCTGGACAAACCGGCCAGCGACCGCATCGGTCTGGTGCCCGCAGGGGATACGGTCACCATCATCGGCGGCCCGACCGAAATGGATGGCCTGATCTGGTGGCTGGTGGACTGGCAGGGCCAGGTGGGCTGGATGGCCGAGACCCGGGCCGGCGGCGGGCGTATCCTGGCGCCGATCAGCCCACGCTGAAAGCCGCAGCCGCGCTCAGGGTTGCGAACCCGGCGGCGATTCCAGGGGCGAGGCGAACGGCGCCAGCGTTGGCGGCCAGGTGGCCGTTGGCGACGGCGTGGTGACGGTCGGGGTGGGTTCCCGGTCCCCTCGGTCGCGACAGGAAACCAGGCTCAGGGCAGCCAAAAGGGCCACCAGCAACAGGGCATAACGCCAGGTTATCGGCTTCAAACTCGGACCTCCTGGGGGTTAGGTGCGATGCGATACGTTCAGCGCCCCGGCAGCTTACCACAGCCAATCGGCCATGACCAAAACCGGAGGACGGAGGAAGGTGGGAAGGGGGGAGTTTGAGGAGTTTGGGGGAGCTGGGAGGGAGCTTCGTCTTTCGTCTTCCTCCCATCGTCCATCGTCCATCATCCACCGTCTATGCCCAAAAAATGGGCCAACGCGGCCGCCACCGGTTGTGCGTCCAGCGGCGGGGCCACCCAACCGGCCACGGCGAGCGCCGCCGGGTCGGCATCGGCCGGCGCTGCGCTGTAGGCGGCCCAACGGAGCATGGTCCCGTCGTTGCCGCCGTCGCCGATGGCCAGGACCTCGTCCCGTCCGATCCCCAGGCGAGCGCACAACCAGGCCAGGGCCGCGCCCTTGTCGGCGCCCGGCGTCGTGCCTTCGACGAAATGGTGCCAGGAACGCACGACCTCGGCGCGGCCGCCCAACTCGGTCCGCAAGGCCGTCACCAGGTCGGGAACGACCTCGACCTGGGGATGGATGGCCATGAACTTGATCAACCGACCGTCTAGACGCTCAACGGCATCGGGCACCAGGCGACCGTGATGCCCAAACCAGACCTCATACTGTTCCGGCGGAAACACGTAGCGGTCAATCAGGATTTCGTCCTCGTGAAAATAGGCCATACCCGCGCCCAGACGATGGGCCACGACGGCCGCCGCCCGCGCCACATCGGTCGCTAGGGCCAGACGACGCAACAGGCGTCCATCGCGATAGCCGATCAGCGCGCCCTGGGCGGCGATGAACGGTTCCGTTGTGATGCCCAACCGGTCGAGAAAAGGCGGTAACGCAAACGGCAGCCGCCCCGTGGCGAGTACGGTGAGGATGCCCCGACGCCGGGCGCGTGCCAGCGCCGCCACGGTCGCATCGCCGATGCGGCCGTCACGGTCGGCCAGGGTGCCGTCGAGATCGAACAGGATGCCGGCCACCGGCTGGCCGCGCACGAACCCGCGACGCTCGACCACGGATGGTGCCGGCGGAAAGGGTTCCCGATCGAGCAAGCGGGCATAGACATAGCCCCCCAGCAGGCGCACCGTAGCCAGGAGCGGCGCCGCCAACAGCACGCCCCAGATGCCGAATTCGACGGCCCCGATGACGATGCCGGCGAAAATGAGCGCCGGATGGAGCTGTACCCGTCGCCCCATGACCCGCGGCAGCAGATAGACCTGGTCGAGTTGAAAAACCAGCAGATAGAAGAGCAGGACGATGAGCGTGACCACCGGCTTGCTCAGCGGCAACCAGGACGAACCGCCGAAAAACGCCACCAGCAACGCCGGGATCGTCGCCAGCAACGGACCGATGGTGGGCACGAATTCGCCCAAACCGGCCAGAATGGCCAACAGCAACACATTGGACAGCCCCAGCACCCACAACCCCAACCCCACGATGACGCCGACCAGAAGGGCTACCAACACCTGGCCGCGGAAAAAACTCCCCCAGATAAGCCCCAGGCGGCGTAGAATCTCGGCCAATTCCTCGCGCTGCGGGGCCGGCGTCTGTTCCAGCAACCAGTTGCGCAGCTTGTGGCTGTCCTTCAGCAACCAGAAGACCAGGACGAGGACAAACAGCACCCACAACACGCTGGAGGCGATGCCCGAGACGACGCTCACGAGGCTACCGGCGGCCGGCGTGATGAGGGTTTGCAAACCCTGAATGAGCTGCGGCACCAGATCGCTGCCGCGCAACGTGATCGGCCCCAGCTCTACGACCCGGTCGCCCAAACGTTCTAGAAACGGTGCCAATGCCGCCGATTCGGCCTGCAGGCGCCCCACCAGAGCCGCTAGGCTGGGCGTGATCAGCACCGGCGCCAACGCCAAAAGCACGATGACCCCGGTCAACACGATGGCCGCCGCCCACCCGCGCGGCAGCCCTGTTCGCCGCACCAGCCCGTCGGTTGGCGCCTTGAGGAGATAGGCCAAGACAAAGGCGAGCAACAGCGGGGGCACGGCCTCGCCGAACCGCATCAACAGCCAGGCCCCCACGACCAGGACACAAACCAAAACGACCAACTTGGTAGTCGTCGTCCACCGGGTGTTCATGGCCGCCAAGCGCCGAAAGCCATCGCAAAATGGTAACGATTCAAGCTCACTGCCTTAAGCTTTGGATGGGTTTTTCTTTCCCACCATTGGCCGCTGGCTCGGACGAGGGACGACTTTACAAAACTACACGAAATCCCGTTGTCTCGTTTGCCGACCAACCGACAGGCGAGGCGTTTGACTACGCGAAAAACCCCATTTCTTTGCAATCCTATCCAAATGGACAAGTCTACTGTTATACGAGAACGTGAAAAATTACTCTTATTACCTCGCTTCAATAACACTTCGTCATTTGCGTAGCCACGCGTATTTCCATAACAAACCAAACTTTTCACTAAAAGCATCATTCGCAAAGAAAGGATTCCATCTCAAAAACAGGCCCATCTATCATGTCTCTCATCCGTTCACTCAACCAGACCGATATCACCGGGCGGCCAGTAACGCAACCAGGCTTTACCGACAACGGCATCCAATGGAATCGGACCAAAAGCACGCGAATCGTTGGAGTTATTCCGATTGTCACCCATGACGAAAATGGCGTCATCCGGGATACGGGTGGGCGGATAATCCCCCCGCGTCACCGTGCGCAGATAGGGCTCGGCCAGCGGCACGCCGTTGATCAAGACTTGCCCACCGCGGACTTCGATGGTTTCTCCCGGCAGGCCGATGACCCGTTTGATCAGCATCTCACGGCCGTAGCCGGGCACCCGGATGACGACAATATCCCCGCGCCGGGGCAGATGGAGGCGATAGCTCAGCTTTTCGATGACCAACCGCTGGTGACCGTGCAGGGTCGGCTCCATGCTGTAGCCCTCGACCCGCGTGGCCTGGGCCAAAAAGAGGTGGATGAGCAGGGCGACCAGGACGGCCGGAAGGATGGTTCCGAGCAGTTCGCGTAGTCCTTGTCTCACCCAAGAACGGCCCGCCGGCGGCAACGGTGGCGTAACCGGCACCGGCGGCGGCGAATAGGGTGGCAGATCGTAACGTTGGGGCTGCTCTTCGGGCCGCACGATGCGGGCATCGGGCGGCCACAGGGGGGATGACGGCTGTTTGGACATGGCCATGTAACGGGAGCAGACTCGGCGGGCCGGGCCTACCCTTGGGACAGGCCCGGCGTCGATTCCGAATCGGCGTTAGCGAGCTTTGCGCTCCGGCCGCGCCGGTCGTGCCGAACGTTCCGCCCGTTCCGCCCGTTGGCTCGGTCGCTCGCTACGGCCGTCGCTGCGTGGACGCGGCTCGCCGCCGCCCCCACCGCCACCCCCGCGACGTTCGCGGGTGCGGCGATCGCGCTCCAGGGCCTCTTCCGGGGTCAGACCTTCCAACACGGCCAGACGGCTCAGGCGGATTTTGCCACTCTCCTGGTCAATGTCAATGACCATGACCATGATCTCATCGCCCACGCGCACCACATCCTCGACCTTGCTCACCCGATAATCGGCCAGCTGCGAGATGTGCACCATGCCGTCCACACCGGGCAGGATTTCGACAAAGGCCCCGTAAGGCTCGATACGAACGACCTTGCCGGTGTAGATGCCGCCCACCTTAGCCGTGGCCGTCATCATGTGAATTTCCTCCAGCGCCTTCTCGGCGTCGGCGCCACCGGCCACGTAGATCGTCCCGTCTTCCTCGATGTCAATTTTCACGTTGTAATCGCTTTGGAGACGGCGCACGTTTTTGCCGCCGGGACCGATGACCTTGCCGATCTTCTCGGCGTCAATCTGCGTCGTCAGGATGCGCGGCGCGTACTTCGACAGGCTCGGCCGCGAGGCGGGGATGGTCTCCAACATTTTCTCCAGGATGTAGAGCCGCCCGGCCCGCGCCTGCTCCAAGGCATCCCGGAGCAGGTCGTAGCTGAGGCCCTTGATCTTGATGTCCATCTGCAAGGCCGTAATCCCGGCCGCCGTGCCCGCCACCTTGAAGTCCATGTCGCCGAGATGGTCTTCCATGCCCTGGATATCGGACAGGACGACGTAACGGCTGCCCGGTTGGGTCACATCGCCTTCGCTGATCAGCCCCATGGCAATGCCGGCCACCGGCGCCGCGATGGGCACACCGGCATCCATCAAGGCCAGGGTGCTGCCACAAACCGACGCCATCGAGGTCGAGCCGTTCGAGGTCAGGACCTCCGAGACCAGGCGTAGGGTGTAGGGAAACACGCTCTGATCGGGAATGACGGGAACCAGCGCCCGCTCGGCCAAAGCGCCATGCCCGATCTCCCGGCGCCGAGGCCCGCGATTGGGCCAGGTCTCGCCAGTCGAGAAGGGTGGGAAGTTGTAATGGTGGAGATAGCGCTTCGTGTCCTCGGGCAACAGCGTGTCCAGCGTTTGGGCATCGCTGGGCGTACCCAAAGTGGCGATGGTGAGCACTTGCGTCTCCCCGCGGGTAAAAAGACCCGAACCGTGGGTGCGCGGTAGGATGCCGACGGCGCAGCTGATGGGGCGAATGGTCTTGGGGTCGCGGCCGTCGGGTCGTTCACCGGTATCGAGAATACGCCGACGCACGGCCTCCTTGAGGATGTCATCGAAGATGGCGTTGAGATCGCCGGGATCGAAGGTCTCGCCGAGTTGAGCCAGCATCTCGGCACGCAGGGTATCGAGCGCCGCGCTGCGGCTCTCTTTGTCCATGCCGGCGGCGATGATGCGATGGATGGGTTCCTGCACCCTGTTCGTGACCGTCTCGACGACCTCCGGCGCCGGAACATGGATGGTGAACTCCCGCTTGGGTTTGCCCACGGCCGCCCGCATTTCGTGCTGAAGGGCAATGAGAGGTTGCAGCGCCTCGTGCCCGACCCGCATGGCCTCCAGGACGATGTCCTCGGGGACCTGGTTGGCGCCGGCCTCGACCATGAGGATGCCATCGGCCGTGCCGCCCAGGCGCAGGTCGAGCAGGCTCTGCTCCATTTCGGCAAAGGTGGGGTTGATGACGAATTGGCCGTCAATGTAACCCACGCGCACGGCGCCGATCGGCCCATCCCAGGGGATGTCGGAGATCATCAGCGCCGCCGAGGCCGCGTTGATGGCGAGGATATCGAGGGGATTTTCGTCATCGGCGCTCAGGGCTGTGCAGATGATCTGGACTTCGTGGCGGAAGCCTTTGGGGAAAAGCGGTCGCAGCGGTCGGTCAATGAGCCGACTGGTGAGGATAGCCTCGGTGCTAGGCCGGCCCTCGCGGCGATAGAAACTGCCAGGGATACGGCCGGCCGCGTAGAGACGTTCCTCGAAATCCACACTGAGCGGGAAGAAGTCAATCCCGGCCATGGGCGTCTTGGACGCTGTGGCCGTGGCGAGCACCACGGATTCGCCTTGAATGGCGGTCAAGGCGCCGCCGGCCAGGCGAGCTAGGTCGCCGGTTTCGAACGCGATCGTTTTGCCACCGACGACGGTTTGAAAGACATAAGGTTGGTGGTAAGCCATAGGACACCTATTGAGTTTGATTAGGATGGGATACCGCCCGACGCGTCACCCGTCACCCTCGTCGGGCAACCCAGGTAGCCATGACTACTGAGCTACGTGCCCTCTTACCACCGCAAGGCCAGGGACTGGCAACTGCGTCGCACACATGACCGTGCGGCGCACTTGCCAATTCCTGCTCCTTGCCGGTGCGGTGGGCCGGGTAGCCGTCGAGCGCGATGAGAAACAGCAATACAAGCACGGACATAAGAAACGAGTAGAGGCGGAGCCTGCTACTCGTTCCTTTGCCGCTATTTGCGCAACCCCAGGCGTTCGATCAGTTCCTGGTAGCGCTGACTATCCTTGTTCTTGAGATAGGCCAGATGCCGGCGCCTCTGGCCGACGAGCTTCAACAGACCGCGTCGCGAAGCTTCGTCGTGTTTATGCACTTTGAGATGCTCGACCAGCTGGTTGATGCGATTCGTCAAAAGCGCTACCTGGACCTCGGGCGAGCCGGTATCCTGGGGGTGAAGGTGGTACTGTTGAATGATAACCTGTTTTTCAGCGGCACTAAGGGACACGGACCGATTCTCCTTTGAGAAGCCGAGACATCGCTAGACGGTGAAAGCGTATGCTTCAGCCGGGAAAAAACGGATATCGCCGTACGGCGAGATACTGTTAAGCCAGAACATGAGTATAGCACCCGTCATCCGATTTTGACAAATCCGCCAGCCTATGCTGCTCACCGTTCGGCCTCTCCGCAGCGTTCTCATCCCCTTTGCGGTCACACAAAACCCTCCCCCAATCGCTCGGATCGGGGGAGGGTCGGCACGAAAGGCGTGCGGGATGACCGCTCAAGGCCAAATGCCCCGCAGCATCGTCGCCCGCGCCACGCGGTCAATGGCGAGGATGTACGCCGCAATGCGGTTGTTCACCTTGTGCTTTTGGGCCAGGGCGATGACCTCGTCGAAAGCCCGATTCATGACCTGTTCCAAGCGGCGATTGACCTCGGCCTCGTCCCAGAACAGATACTGCAAGTCCTGCACCCACTCGAAGTACGAGACCGTGACGCCGCCGGCGTTGGCCAGGATATCGGGGATGACAAAAATGCCCCGGTCGTATAAGATAGCGTCGGCTTCGGGCGTGGTCGGCCCGTTGGCGGCTTCGCCGATGATACGCGCCCGAATCCGAGGCGCATTGTGCGCCGTGAGCTGGTTTTCGAGCGCCGCCGGCACCAGGATATCGCACGGCAGTTCCAACAGCTCGGCGTTCGTCACGGTATCCGCATCATCGTAGCCCACCACCGACCCCGTCTCCTGCTTCCAGCGCAATACGGCAACCGGATCGAGGCCCTTGGGGTTGTAAATGCCCCCTTTGGAGTCGCTGACAGCGACGATGCGGACGCCATCTTCGGCGAGAAGGCGGGCGGCGATACTGCCGGCATTGCCATACCCCTGGATGACGGCCGTAGCCTGGGTCAGATCCAGGCCGAGATGGCGGGCAGCCCGCCGGATGGTGAACTGACACCCGCGGGCCGTGGCCTCATGACGCCCTACCGAACCGCCCAGCTCGAGGGGTTTACCCGTCACCACGGCCGGAACGGTGTGCCCGACGTTCATGCTGTAGGTGTCCATCAGCCAGGCCATGGTCTGCGGGTTCGTGTTGACATCGGGCGCCGGGATGTCACTCTCCGGGCCGATGATGATGCTGATCTCGGTGGTGTAGCGCCGCGTGAGACGTTCGATCTCCTGGATGCTCATCTGCTTCGGGTCGCACACCACACCGCCTTTGGCGCCGCCGTACGGGATGCCGACAACGGCCGTCTTCCAGGTCATCCACATGGCCAGGGCCCGCACCTCGTCCAGTGTGACATCGGGATGGAAGCGGATACCGCCCTTGCCCGGACCGCGCACGGTGCAATGCTGGACGCGATAGCCGGTGAACATTTGGATGTCACCGTTGTCCATCCGCACCGGAAAGTTGACGATCAGTTCCCGTTCGGGCACCCGCAATTTGGCCAGAATCCCCTTGGGGTAATGGTTCAAGTACTGAACCGCCTGATCGAATTGCCTCTGCGCTATGGCAAAAGGCGATTCGACCTCTTTCCCGACCACCTCAGCGCGCACAGGGGGAGCAACGACAACGTTGTCTATCATGTGTGCTTCTCCTTTGAAGAACAACGGGGTATAGCGTTTTGAGGGATACAAGGGAGGGAGTTCCTCGCCGGTCACGGCCACGTTGCCGAACCGTTATCCAGTATACCATTTTTGGCCCTTTCTGCCAAGGGGATAGAAGGGTTTGGATATGGGGCGCAGTCCTGGAACCGCTTCGCCCATTTGCGTTTTCGCTTCATCTCGGCATAATGACGGCATTATCGCCCTGAACAGGAGGAATCGCCATGCCTGACCCCACCGGCCCCCGCCCCATGAAGAACATCGCCCCCCTGGAACGGCTTCAGGGGCTGACGGCAGCCCAAATCGCCGCGCTCAAAGCCTACTGGATCATCAGCCTCCAGGAATTTCTAGCCGCAGCCGAAGTGCCGGGCGGACGCGGGTATCTGCGCGGGGTATTGGGTGTGGACGAGGCCCAACTCGATACGCTGCTCGCCCGGGCCAATGCCATCGTCGGTCCCATGCGCGACCGCCGCCGCGAAGAAGAGGAGGCCATGACAACCGATTACGGCACGGGTGCGCTGGAACCGCCGCCCCAAGAGCGGGACGGCGAGACCTACGAAACCATCGCCCTGGCTGGCGAACTGCCGGCCGTGGTGGATTACACCGACCGGTTGCCGCCCCCACGCAATCAGGGCCTACGGGGGACCTGCGTGGCCCACGCCGCCGCGGCCGTGCGCGAGCTCCTGGAAATCCGGGCCACCGCGACCGACCCGCAATCCGTCAATCTGTCCGAACAGTTCATCTACTGGTGGTGTAAGGAGAGGGACGGACTGCCCAACGTCAGCGGCACCTATCCCCATCTGGGCCTGGAATGTCTGGCCAACGTGGGCACCGTCGCCGAGGAGCGCTGGCCCTACGACCCCCGGCCGCGGCCCAACGACGAGGGCCAGGGGCCGCCGCCGCCGGGTGTGCTCGAAGAAGCGGCCCGCTGGCGGCTCAAACGGATGATCCGCCTGGCGCCCAAGGACATCCGCAGCATCAAGACGGCCTTGGCCGACGGCAAGCCTGTCCTGTTCGCCATCCCCGTCTTTCCTTCCTGGTACAACAACCGCGTGACCCGCCGCGCCGGCAAGATCAACCT
This sequence comes from Caldilineales bacterium, assembly GCA_026417535.1. GTDB lineage: Bacteria > Chloroflexota > Anaerolineae > J102 > J102 > SSF26. The sequence goes on along the minus strand of JAOADB010000065.1, from coordinate 2,493 downwards.
GCCGTTCCCCGGCGAAAAGGCCAACGGCGCCCACGCCATGACCATCGTCGGCTACGCCGATGACCCCGACGCGCCCGGCGGCGGCTTTTTCCTCATCCGCAACTCCTGGTCGCCCTGGGGTTTCGACAATCCCCAGGCCGACGGCTGCGGCACCATCCCCTACGAGTTCATCGCCCGCCACAACATGGCCGCCGTCACCGGCGACCGCGCGTCGCAGGCCGATGTCTACATCCGCGACCACGAGACGGACCGGGGCGAAGTGCCCAGCGCAGGCGTGCGCTGCAACAGCCCCGACTTGTGGCTACGGCGACAGCCCGACGGTCGCGAAGACCACGAGATGGCCACGCCCGGCGCGGTCAACTGGCTTTACGTGCGGGGTTGGAATTTGGGACCCGATGTGGCCCGTGGGGTCACGGCCACCCTCTATTGGGCGCCGGCCTCGCCCTCCATCTGGCCGCAGAACTGGCGCCCCATCGGCGATGTGGCCCTGCCCGAGATCGCTCCCGGCCAAGCCGCCACGGCCGTCCTGGCCTGGACGCCGCCCGACGAAGGGCCGTTTTGCTTCCTGGCCCGGCTCAGCTCGCCCGATGACCCGGTGCAGCACGAATGGTCGGTGCGAGACGACAACAACATCGCTCAGAAAAACCTGGTTGTGCTGGAGATGGCGCCGGGCGGTCAGGCCGGTTTCCGTTTTCGCATGCACGGATTGCCCGACCGACTCACTCTCATGGACCTGAGCATTGACCGCCGCGGCTTTCCGCGCGGGCGCATCGAGCTCCGCATGCCCCCGCGCACGGGCTACCGCGGGTCGGGTCGCCTGGAAGAGGACGAAACCCGGCTGATGGCGCTGGCCGTGCAGGCCACCGCCGCCGAAGAGGTCGGACTTACCATCACTGCTGACCCGACCGCCGTCCCCGGCGAGCAAGGCGAAATCATCATCACCCAGCGCTACGGTAACCTGCTCGTCGGTCGCCTGGCCGTGCAGATTCGGATCGTGTAGGCGGGGGGCCGTTGGCAAAACCCCCGTCTGCGCCCGCGGGCGGTTTGCGCGATCACCCGATCTTGATGTAACCTTGCTCCACCTGGCGTGTCGAACCGACCCGGCAGGCCTATCTCGACACGGCGTGGATGGGGGAGCTTTTCTCTGCCGGTTCACGCGCTGTCACCATTCAAGGAGGTCGAAACGATTCTGTGAGCACACATCTTTTGGAACGTGCCTCACCGTTCGCCGACCTGAGCCCGGAAGAGCGTCAGTTGCTGGTGCCCAAACTCCACCCGCGGCGTTTTGCTGCGGGTGAAGTCATCTTTAGCGAAGAAGACCCTGCCGAGGCGCTCTTCCTCATCAGGCATGGCGGCGTCCGCCTCAGCCTGGGGCCGATCACCCTGGCGACGCTGGGCGTCGGCGCCGTCTTCGGCGAAACGGATGTCTTCCTGGGCCGCCCGCGAAGCCTCACGGCGCAGGCGACAGGGGAGACCGAGGTGTGGGCGCTTTCTGCGCACGACCTGGAAGCGGTCGTCACGGCCCATCCGGGCATCGGCATCAAGCTGGCGCGCAGCGCAGGCGTCCGCCTTGTGCAGTTGCTACCCTACCTGACGGAGCAGCGACTGCGCCAGGCCGCCGGTCTGAGCGGGCTGACGACGGATGAACGACGGGAGATCGCCGCCCGGCTTGAGATCGAGGTCTTCGCCCCCGGCCGGACGCTCTATCGCCAGGGCACGGCGGCCGAGGCCCTCTACATTGTCGAAAGCGGCCGGGTGCACATCCAGCGCGACGGGCTGCTGGTGGAGGCCGGGCCGGGCGAGGTGTTGGGCCTGCTGGCGCTGGTCACCGAGAAACCGCACGTCGAAACGGCCCAGGCGCTGACCGAGACGGTGACCTGGGTGCTGAGTCGCACGGCGCTGGCCGAGCTGACTGCGGTCAACCCCGATCTGTCCGCGCATCTCAGCGCCGGCCTGCGCGGTCCGCTCAGCCCCGAGGATGAGGAGCTGGCCGTCGAGCGGCTGCGGGCCTTGCCCATGTTCGCCGGCCTCGACAACACGGTTCTGCGGGCCGTGGCCCAGCGGTTGCTGCTCCAGCATGTGCCGGCCCAGGCCGTCATCTACACCGAGGGCAGCCCCGCCGATGCGCTCTACCTGGTGGACAGCGGTCGGGTCGAGATTGTCAGCAGCCTCACCCGGCGCGGTCAGGTTCTGGCCCGCCTGGGGCCGGGCGGTTTCTTCGGCGAGATGGCCTTGCTGACCGGCAAACCGCGAACCACGGGTGTGCGGGCTGTCGAGCCCACCAACCTTTGGGTCCTCTATCGCACCGATTTCGATGACCTGGTCCTCCGCTACCCGGTCATCGGCCAGGCCGTCAACCGCCTCGTGGGCGAGCATCTGAGCAAGGCCGCCGTCGGTTTCGGCGAGCGGCATCTGCGCCGGATTGCCCTCTTTGCCGGGCTTAGCGCTGAACAGCTGGCCGATGTCGCTGAACGCTTGGAGCCAGGCCGTTTC
>JAOADB010000064.1 GCA_026417535.1 Caldilineales bacterium | reverse complement strand
GGAGAGGAACGCCGGCTCTCTCCGGATGGCGGCAAGGAACCGCCCCACTCACCGCCGTTCAAGCCAGACCGACAATACCCAGGGCGCCCCAGACATACGCCGTACTGTGGCCCGCCGTGTGCCGGCGGGCAGCCCACAAGGCCTGAGCAGGGGTTTGCACTCCGGCCGCCAAAGCCGCATAGAACACGTCGAGGAAATCGGCCGTAGCCTCATCGGGCACAGGCCACGAGGTGGCCAGCACCGTCTCGGCGCCGGCCAGCAAAAACGCGTGGGGCAACCCCATTTGCTCGTCGCCGGTGTAGACATGACCCACGGCCGTCTCGCAGGCGGCCAGCACGACCAAACGGGCCTGCAAACGCAAGCTCAGGATGTCGGCTACGGTCAGGTCGCGGTCGGCCAGCACCAAATGGGAAAGATGGGGATGATGGGGATGGAAAAGGGCATGGGTGGCGAAATGGACGAGCGCAAAGGCGGCCAGTTCGCCGCTTTCGTTCCAGGCCTGTAAACGGGCGCAGGTGGCCTCGGCGCCGTGCAACAGACAACTTTCGGGGTGCAAACGCGTCCGCAGCGTGTGGGCCTCGCGGCCGGTGGCTGCCAGCGGGGGCAAGGCCAGATGGGCCGGAAAGGCGTCGAGCTGACAAATCAGCCCACGCATGGTCTCGATCGGCATGTCCGGTTCGAGATGGCGGGCGTGGCGCCGCAAGAGCGCATCGAGCAACGGCAACGAAAGCGCCTGCCCCAAGGCATAGCGCAGGCCCAAGGGTTCGCCCTCGTAAGGAAGCGCCGCGAAAGGCGCCATGTTCAGCGGGCCGGATGGGATCACGTAGAGGGCCGTCAGCCCTTCCGGCAACGGGCGCCACGCAGAGGGCAACAGGAGTTCGCCCAGGAGCGGCCATTCCGGTGGCATGGCGTCGGGCGTCGTCCAATCGAGCAGACGATGGCGATAGCTCGGTTCGGAACGTGAGGCCAGCCGCACGAGCTGACGCTGCAGCCGGGTGAGGGGGATGGGTGCGGCCAGCAGGCGCTGACTATCGAGCCAAAACCGGTGTAGGGGCGCTGTGGCGCTGCCCGGCCAGCCGTAGATCAGACATCCCCACCGACCGGCGCCATGGCGCTCGTCCAGTCGTCGGCGCAAACCGGCCAGATCGAGACGAGGTGGCCGGTAAAGGGTGGCATAGGGCGCGTCGAAGGCCGCTAGCGTTTCGACCAGGCGCTGATAGGTCTCTTCCAAACGGGCCAGACGGGCCGTATCGCCGGTGCTCAGAGCAAAGCTCAGCGCCCGACGCACAGCCTCCAGGCGGGTCAGGTGGCGATGGGTTGGATCGGGGGCGGAATGCATCGGTGGCAAGGCCCATACCTGGCCGGTCTCGGCCTCCCCGGTCTCGGCAAAGCGTTCCTGCCATTGGCCGATGAGCTGGCCGGCTTTTTGCGTTTCGAGATACGTCAGCGCCGTTTCCGGATGACCGCGTTCAAGGGCCAGGGTGATGGCCTCTTCGTACAGGGGCAGGCTCTCGGCTGCCAGGCGGGCGGCGGCCTGGGGCGAAAGCGCCAGACCACGCAGCCGGTTGAGCTGATCGAGGGTCTCATCCAGAAGCGCGGCCAGCTGCTTGCTTTCCCCACGCCGACGGGCCACGGTGGCCAAACCGGCACTCGCCCGCCAACTCAAATCGTGCCAGATGGACGGCGCCAAGCGCCGGGCGAGATGGAAGGCCGTCTCGGCGCCGGCCTCATCGCCGATGGTCAACAGGATATGCCCCAACCAGATGGCGGCGGTGGCGGCCTGACGCACATGGCGCCGGCTGCGCAGCGTGGTCAGCGCCTGTTGCAACAGCGCAATGGCACGGTGATGTTCACCGCGCTGCCAGTGCGCCTGCGCCAGCCCGATATCGGCCAGGGCGACCCTGATGGCATCGCCATCGGCCAGGAAGACCTCGCGGGCACGGTGCAAAAGCGCAGTGGCTTCGTCCCGGCGGCCTTCCTCCAGCAGCAATTGGGCTTGATCGAGCCAGCACACCGCGGCCCGCGCCTCGGCACCCAAGGCCAGAAAACGGTCGGCCGCCGCTTGCGCCAGGCGCAACGCCTCGTCGTAGCGACCGAGATGCCGCAGGACCTGGACTTCCTGTTCGGCGATGGCGGCTTCCATGTCGGGGACGCCGAGACGGGCGGCCAGGCTGCGGGCCTGGGCCAGGGTCCGCAAAGCCGGCCGAAACTGGCCCTGAAGCCGATAGAGCAGGCCGATGTTGTGAAGCGTGCCGGCCAGCTCGAGGTCCAACCCGGCCCGACTCAGGCCGTCGGCGGCAGCGCCGAAGCTGGCCAGAGCTTCGTCCTGGCGGTCGAATTCGAGTTGAATGCTGCCCAGGGTGTTGTAACAGCGCGCGGCGGCCACCTCAAGCCCCTGGCCGCGGAAGTAATCTAACGCCTGTTGGGCATGGCGAAGGGCTGCCTGGGGTTCACCGAGACGCCGATACGTGTTGGCCAACGCCTTATCGCACCGGGCCAGCTCATAGGCATCGCCCAGGTAACGAAAACCTCGGCGAGCGGCCGTCAGATGGCGCAGGGCCGTGGCGTAATCGTCCTGCTGATGGGCCAGGAGGCCGTGTAAACGCCGATACTCGTAGCGGGCCCAGCCATCGCCGTTGCCGCGCAGGTGTTCTCCCACCCTCTGCAATTGGGCCGCCATCGCCTTGTACTGTCCCAGGTAAAGCTGCAGCGTGGCGCGCACGAGACGGCAATAGAGCAGACCGCGTGGGTAGCCCTCGTAGTGGTGTTCGGCCGCGACCAACGCGGCCTCGGCTTTGTCCTTGCGTTTTTGCTCGACGGCGATCAGCGCCCGCAACAACCAGCCAACGGCGGTCCGTTCGGTGTCATCCGCCGTAACGACCTCCAGATGAGCTTCCGCTTCCTCCCAGCTGTGGCGAAAATAGGCCAGCACCGCCAGCCGCAGGGCGAGATGGCCGTCCGGGGCCGTTTCTCGTCCTCCGCTCAATCCGGCCATCTCCGCCTGCGCCTGGACGAAATCACCCCGGCGCAAGGCCGCATCGAGACCGGCATACGCAGGTGGCGAGTCATCGGAGAGCAGCTGGCGGATCACGGCGCTGCCGACGGCGGAGTTTGCACGCGCAGACTGAGAACGGGCGTCCCTTCGAGTTCGGCAGGTGGTATCCGCAGATGAGGAAAACGGGCCTGCCCCTGCTCGTCGGTGACGGCATGGAGGATTTGGCCAAAGGTGATGAGCATCACGCTGAGACCGGCGGCTGTTCCCTCCGGCGGCGTGAGGGTGAGCACCACATCGGGCAAGCCGCCGTTGGCATGGGCTTCGGTCTCCAAAGTGAAGTACCAGCCGTCCGGTTCGGTCAGAAAACCGCTGTAAAGCAACAGCGGCCGCCGCGAGTCGAGGACGCTGCGGACGTCGGTCTCCGCTTGGGGCAGATCGTGGTCGAAAATGGTCAGGTCCACGGCGGGTGCGGGGTGTTGTGGGCGCAAGGCCGGCGCAAGCCGGCGACGGTATTTCATCTCCAGATCGGCCAGGATGCGCTGACAGGACTCACACTGCTGAAGGTGAAGCAACAGGGGATGCTCTGACCAGGCGGCCGTATTCCCCCTGGCCCGGTCGCGGGCATAGGCCACCAGATCCTCGGCGTGCATCTCGCAGCCAGGTGTCCCCAAAAGCGCGCTGAGCGGAGGGAAATTCATTTCCACCGCGTTGGTCGCCAATTCCCAAAGTTGGGCTTCGATGGTTTCCAGTTGTTCCGGGGTAAAGCGATCGCGTTGCCGTTTAGGCATCACAAAACCTCTCATCCTTGAGGGGCGTTCATACACCGACGTAGGTCATCACGGGCTTGTGAACACCAGGTATACATCGTGTCAATGGGTACGCCGAAGAACGCTGCCAACTGAACAGCATCGAGACGATAGAGCAGGATGAGGAGCAGAATGACACGATGGCGACGGTTCTTTATCCGACGGATGCCCGTGAGGATATCGGCAAACGTCGTCGTCCATTCGAGCTGAGCAGTATCGAACCCGGCCACGTGCTCGCCAAGGGGGGTTTCCTTCCGACGACGCCAACGTCGTGCTGCCCGGCGAATGTGATTGCGGGTCGTATTCCGCAGCCAGGCTTCGAGCTCGGTGTCGTAGAGATAGCTCTCGAGCAGGCTGAGCACGATCTCATGGACGAAGTCACGGCGAAGTTCGGCATCGGGCACGAAGTTGATTTCCCGACAGTATCGGTCCACCATGGCGCCGATCAGCGTTGTCACTTCCGGCACGACACCGTCGGCCGTTTCGCGGCCGTTTTGGAGCATGGGCCGGTAACGCAGATAACCCGCGACGACCTGCTCTAACCAGGCGCAGTAATCGGGTTCGGTGTTCGCCGCTGTTGTGTGCTGACGACGCCAGCGCTTGTAACGGCGAATGCCGGAAGGGGCGATGAGGCGTGGGACCAGCTCGCGGACAAGGGCGGCTCTGAGGTCTTCCGGGGCGTTATAGCGGTCGGCCAGTGTGAGCAGACACTGCGTCAGCACGTGTCGTTCTTCGTCCGTCCAAGGCCTGGGCGGAAACGGTGGTAGCACAGGCAAAGCGGCCATAGACAGGGACGATGGGGAGAGAGGACGAAAAAGATCGCCGTCCCTAAGTATATCAGGCCGCTACCGATTTGTTGCAACGGGCCCGGTCGCGAAAAGCGACGCCAACTGCCTGGCGAAACCGATACGCTTGTTGTGTTGTCAATTATTCTATGACCCATGCCGGCCTTTTCTGGCATAGGTGCTGCACTTTTTTGTCAGCGAAGTCGCAACCGTACCATGTGCAGGCCCTTTTCGACGCACGGAGTGGGTGGCCGCCGGGCAAGCCTTCGTGACCCCGCTGTTCCTCCCTTCCCAGCGGCACTGCGGCCCGTTTGCCGAACCCGTTCCCAATCGCTATACTCCGGGATGATCGGCCAAGCGGTGCCGTTCATACCGGGTACTAGGCCGATCGGCGCGGCGATCCCGGTCGGTTCCGTTCTTTTCCCAAAAAAGGAGCTTGTGCTATGAACACCGAAAACCTGCTTCCGCGGATGGTGCGGGCAGCCCGACTGAATGCGGCCTTCTACAACGAAGTGGAAGCTGACACCAGTCTCAACGGTCAGGCTCTGCTGGTCGTTATCATCGCAGCCGTTGCCAGCGGATTGGGGGGCCTGCTTGGCGGTCTTTTCGGCGGCGCCGGTCTGACGGCCGGTATCACCGCTCTGATCGTTGGTATCCTTCTGACGGTCCTCGGCTACTACATCTGGGCTTATCTTACCCTGCTCATCGGTACCCGACTTTTCGGTGGCACGGCCGATTTGGGCGAGATGTTGCGGGTCATCGGCTATGCCAATGCGCCGAACGTGTTGGGTCTTTTCAGCTTCATCCCGATCCTGGGAGGACTGATCGCCTTGGTCGGTAGCCTGTGGGCGCTGGTAGCCGGTGTCATTGCCGTGCGCGAGGCGCTCGATTTCGACACGGGCAAGGCCCTGCTGACGGTTCTGATCGGCTGGCTGGTGGTTTTCATCATCTCCCTCCTCATCGGTACCCTCGTCGGCGTGGCCGGCCTGGGGTTGGGCGCCCTGACGGGCGGGGGTTGAGGGCCTCCACAGCAACCGGGATCGTCGGCAAGAGAGGCGGGATGCCCTCCGGCGTCCCGCCTTTTTCGTTTGGGCGATAACGCGTCGCGGCAGCAGGGATGGTATAATCCCTTTCGTCACTGCCTGGTCCGTCGTTCACATTGGACGGACGATGGAAGGTAACGACTCAGCCCGCGGACTTACGTTCCGGATGGGTCTTCCCTTCCCGCCATTGGCCGCTCGCCAGGACGACGGACGAAAGACGGAGGACGAAGAAAAGTCGTCCTCCGTCCTTTGTCTTTCGTCTGCCTGGGATGGAACCCTGTCGGAACCTGAGCCATCATCCGACAAAACCTTTCACCCTTCCCTCATGAGCCGCGACATTCCCCTCCGGATGGCCGCTTCGGTCATCATCATCATCCTCATGTTCACCCTCCACCGCGCCATCACGGTGGGACCACGGCCGGAGCGGGCAGCGTTGGCGGTCCCGTCGCCTTGGGTGCTGGCGCCGGGTGCGGTCGCCGGCCCCGAAACGGACATCCCGGTGTGGGATGTGTGGCTCGACGGCAAGGGTGTCATCGTGGCCGGCTCCTTCGGCGGCACCACCGGCACCCCGCTGACGGCCCTTCTGGCCGACCGCAGGGACCGAGTGCTCATGCTCAACTTGGTGGACGAACGGCCACAGGCCGTCGAACGCCTTGTGGCGGCCATCCTCGCCACGGATGCGGGCGCCCGGGTGATCGTGGCCGGTTCCGACGAGAGGAGTTTGCAGCGGTTCCGTCGTCGGGCGCCCGATGTAGCCACGGTCGCCGGCCCTGGCGAAACGCGGGTCTTCTATCTGTTGCAAAAACTGGGTCTGCGGCGTCTGCACCGCGCCCATGCCGATCTCTACCTGGTGCCGCCCTCCCGCGGGTGGCAACGCTTTGACGATCCCGGCTTCCTGCGCCAGGCCCATGCCCTCAATCAAAAGGTTGTCTTCATCGTCGGGGACGACCCGGCCGAAATGCGTCGGCTCCTGACGTTAGGCGCCGATGGCATCTTCACGAACCGTCCCGATTTGGTTGAAATGGTAACTGGTGATTGGTAATTGGCGTTTTTGTGGATTTTGGCCGTTTGATAGGACGAAGGACAAAAGACGGAAGACGAAGTTTTTCGTCCTTCGTCTTTCGTCCTCTATTGACCAGTCATCAATCCCTCCCCCTTCGAGGCCCATATGCTTGTCGGCGATTTCATGACCCGTAAGGTCGTCACCGTCCAAACCTCGGCCACTGTGGCCGAAGTGCGTCAGCTTTTGGCCGTATCCGATTTTCGTCGCGTCCCCGTCATGGAGGGAGACAAACTCGTGGGCATCGTGGATGCCCACCATCTCACCGGCGAGGGCCAGAATCCGGTCAGGTACTGCATGGTGCCCCATCCGGTCACGACCCGGCCCGATATGCCCATCGAAGAGGCGGCCCGGCTCATGGCCGACCACAAGGTCAGCGCCCTGCCGGTGATGGAAGGCGACCGGTTGGTGGGCATCATCACCCAGACCGACCTTTTCCGCATCGGCGTGGACGCGCTGGGCGCGCGGCAGCACGGGGTGCGCGTGACCCTGCGTGTCCCCGAAATGCGTGGCATCCTGGCCGATATCACCAACGCCATTACGAATGCCGGCGGCTATTTCATCAGCCTGGTGACGGTGACGACCCCCGAACCCGATACCGAGCTGCTGACGATGAAAATCCGCGACCTGACCCAACGCCAGGTGGCCGATATCCTGGCCGACCTGAGCGTGGAGGTGCTGGACATCCGCACGACCTGACCGTGCCCTGTCGGCTGCTCTGCGTTGCCGTTGACCTGCCCGGCCATCTCGACTGGGGCGGTTATCTGGCCACGACCCAGGCTCTGGCCCGCCGCGGGCATGAGGTCCTTTGGGTCAGCGGCGAGGCTGTAGGACCGCGCATCGCTGCGGCCGGTTTGCCCTTTGTGCCGTTGCCGACGATCGGTTGGCGGCACGATCTGCCGCCGCTGTTGCCCCAGCGAGACTCGGCGCAGCGGGAGCAGGCGCGTCGCGAACGAGCTCTGGCCGTATGGCTCGATCCGGAAGCCGTGGGACGGGCGTTGACCGGGCTGTTGGCCGTGGCCCAGGCGTTTCGGCCCGACCGGGTGCTCGTTGAGCCATTTGCCGCGGCGGGGGTCCTGTTGGCCGAAAAGCTGGACTTGCCGTTGGTCGTGGTAGGCCGCCCTGCCCTTCCTCCGGCTGCTGCCGGCGAAGGCGCCCCTCCGCTCGTGCGCGCGGCCGTGACCCGGCTTTGCGAGACCGCTGGGGTATCCGGCCGCTACTGGGACCTGCAGCGCGGGCTGCCCACCTCACCCCGACTCCATCTCGACTTCTTTTGCCGGCCCTGGTACGCAGACCTCCCGGCCATCGGCCCCCAAACCGTCTTCTGTGGTGGCCTGCCGGCTGTCCCGATCCGGCGCCAGCGCCGACCGGCCACGGTCCTGGTGACGCTGGGTTCGACCTTTCGCGACGATCCGGCCTTTTTCCGGCTGGCAGCCCAGGCGGTCATCGCAGCCGGCGCGCGACCGCTGGTCGTAACCGGCGGGCAAGGCGATGTGCCCGGTCTCCCGGCCGGATGCGAGGTGATGCCCTGGGTGGAATACGCTGCCGTCTTTCCGCGCCTGGCCGCGGTCATCCATCACGGCGGCGTTGCCACCACCCACGCTGCGCTCGTGTACGGCGTGCCCCAGCTCGTGGTGCCCCATGCCGGCGACCAGTATGCCCAGGCCGGCCGCGTCACCCAGGCCGGCGTGGGCTATGGCGTGCGACCGCGCGATTTCACTGCGGCCACCGCTGCCCCTCTGCTTGCGTCCCTCCTGAACGATCCCGGTTTCCGGGTGGCGGCGCAGCACTGGGCCCATGAAATGCACGCCCTGGGCGGAATTGAAACGGCCGTAGCAGCGGTGGAAGGGGATGATGGACGATTGACGTAGCGCAAGATGCCATCTTGCGCTGCATCTTCACCTCGCCACCGGTCCCAGGACGGCACGAAAGCCGGAGCTGGGACAGAGGCCTGAACCCACGTAGCCGTTTTTGGCCCTCTTCCCCGCCCTGCTCGGTTTTGCACCCTTGCCCAAGCTGTGCTATCGTATGGTTGTAGCTTCCCTCGCCTACGCGTGATGCTCCCGAAACGCTCTGAGCCAACACCAAACAACAGGGAGCCGGGTCATGTCCTGGCGCAACGCGATAGCCCTCGGTTGGCAAGGCGGCACCCAGGCGTAGGCTCCCACCTAGCCTTGCCGGTTCAAGGCAATCGGAGCACACGGTAGGAAGGGGGACTACCGCCATTATCAGCGGGGGATCCTCGCTTTTCACCCCCACCTTCGTCGGCCGAGCCTCGTTTCGAGGCCGGCTTTTTTTGTGGGTGTTGCCATCGTGCTGCCTGTCCTCCGTCCCCGCTTTCGGCCGATGGCCGGGACGCCGGACGAATGACGAACGACCAAAGAGAAAAGTGTCTTTTTGACACGAAGCCTTGATCCCCGGCCCGACCTGTGCTAAGCTTGCTCTCTCGCGGCGCCCGTTGAGGGTGCCGATGATTGTTGGCCGAACGTGGAGGAGCCAACGGTATGGTCTTACGCGAACGCATTGCCGAACACGTCTACGACTTTCGCAGCGGTCTCTATGCCCAGGTCAATGCCGGGTTGGTGGTGACCCCTGAGGGCTGTGTGGTGATTGATACCCTCCCGTTTCCGCAGGAAACCCAGGAAATCATCCGTTTCGTCAAAAACCGCCTGCGTGCACGCGTGCGTTACCTCATCCTCACCCATTCCCATGCCGACCACGTGTACGGCGCCTACCTTTTCCCCGAAGCCGAGGTCATCGCCCATCTCCGTTGCCGAGACCTCATGGTCAAACAGACGCGGCCAGCCCTGCTCGAGGCCCAACAGCGCAATCTGGCCCTGGCCGATGTGCAGCTGCGCCTGCCCAGTATGCTGATCGAGCGTGAGGCTACGCTGCGGTTGGGCAATTTTACCCTCGTCCTCCACCATTCCCCTGGCCACGCGCCCGATGTGATCACGGTGTACGTCAAAGAGGAGAAGGTCCTCTTCGCCAGCGACACGGTCATGCCCGTGCCCTATTTCGTCTATGGCAACATCGCCGACATGCGGCGCTCCATCCAGGCCATTAAGCAGATGGCGCCCGTGGAAGATGTCGTCCAAGGACACGGCGAAGTCCTGCTGCGCGGGGAGGTGGACAGCGTGTTGGATGCCCAGCTCGCCTACCTCGATTGTGTCGAGGGGCATGTCAACCGCATCCTGGCCGAAGGTGGCGGCCGGGCCGAACTCGACGCCGTCAGTCTCGAGGACTGTGGCCTCTCCCGCATCGCCCTCGATGGCTTTGGGCTTCAGCTGCACCGGGCCAACCTCTACTTTCTCTATGGCCAGGCGCGCAAACAGGCGGCGAAGCCCGCAGGGTGAGATGGTGACTGGGGACTGGTTATTGGTAATTGGCCGGCGGTTTGGGACGATTTGAGGAGGGAAGACGAAAAACGAAGGACGGAGAGATTGTCGTCTTCCGTCCTTCGTCCTCGCAGCTCCCCCGAGCTCCTCAAGCTCCCCCAAGCTCCCCCAAGCTCCTCAAACTCCCCCAAGCTCCCCCAAAACTCCCTCACCCTCCATCGCCTCGACCAGGCTCCGTTCCAGCAGAAGCAGGGCTTCGTCCACCAGCTCGCGAGGGATGTTCAGGGCCGGGATGAGGCGAATGCTGTTGAGGCCGCAGCCGATGAGCAACAGGCCGTTGACGAAGGCCCGCTCGATCACCCGGTTGCGCAGGTCGGGGTCGGGTTCGTTGGTGACGCGGTCTTTGACCAGTTCGATGGCCAGCATCAGCCCCTTCCCGCGCACGTCGCCGATGACCGGGAACCGGCCGGCCAGGTCGCACAGCCGCTCCTGGAGGTAGGCGCCGGTGGCGGCGGCCATCTCGATCAACCCACCCTCGAGCAGGTCGAGGGTGGCCATGGCCGCGGCGCAGGCCAGGGGATTGCCGCCGAAGGTGCTGGCGTGCGCACCGGGCGGCCAGTTCATGATGGCGGCCGGCGCGATGATGGCGCCTAGGGGCAGGCCGCTGGCAATGCCCTTGGCCAGGCAGAGGATGTCCGGTTCCACACCCCAATGCTCGCAGGCGAACATACGACCGGTGCGGCCCATGCCGGTCTGGACTTCATCGAGCACGAGGAGGATGCCGTAGCGATGGCACAACGCGCGCAGGCCGGGGAGGAAGGAATCGGGCGGGACGATGTAGCCGCCTTCGCCTTGGATGGGCTCGACGATGATGGCAGCCACTTCGTCCGGCGGCACGGTCGTCTTGAAGAGGTGGTTTTCGATGTAATCGAGCGCGGCCTGACCCGGCTCGCGGCCCGGCCAGGGATTGCGGAACGGATTCGGGTAGATGGCGTGCACCACGCCCGGCAACAAGGGCGCAAACCCGCGACGTTGCACGACCTTCGAGGCCGTCAGCGAGAGCGCGCCGTAGGTGCGGCCGTGGAAGGCCCCGAAGAAGGCCAGAAAACGCGGCCGTCGGGTGTGGTAACGGGCCAGTTTCATGGCCGCTTCGATGGCTTCGGTGCCGGAATTCGTGAAGAAGACGCGCGTGGGGCCCCGCATGGGCGCTATCCGGTTCAAGCGTTCGGCCAGCTCGATCTGGGGCGGATAGTAGAAATCCGTCCCCGACATGTGCAGAAAGCGGTCGGCCTGGTCCTTGATGGCCTGGACCACGGCCGGATGGCTGTGACCGGTGTTCGTGACGGCGATGCCGGTGGTGAAATCGAGGTAGCGCCGACCATCCACGTCCCACACCTCGGAGCCACGGCCGCGAGCCATCACAAAGGGATAGCTGCGCGTGTACGAGGGCGAGAGATGGGCATGGTCGCGCGCGACGTAAGCCAGGGCCTGGCTGTCAGGGGGTAGCAGGTTCATAGGCAGCGGTGCGATGAGCGGAAGGAGACGGTCGCAGGTCGAGTTCGAGCCGGGCGATGAGCACGTCCCCGGCCGGCGCCTGCAGGCGAAAGCGGTTGGCGCCCGGCTGCAGGGCCAAAGGGAAACGGTGGGCGGCGCCGGCGACCGGCGGCACCGGTTGCCCGGTTTGGTCGTACAGAAGCAAATCCACCCCGGCCGGGGAGACGACCAGGTCGTACGCCGCGGTAGCGGGGCTGTGGACGATGAAGGTGGCCTCCCGGCGCAGGCGTCGGACCGGGCCGGGTTGCCGCGGCCCCCAATCGTAGCCTAGTTCGATGAACGGCAACGGCTCCGATGGCGGTCGGGTTTCGTACACGGTGATCCGTTCATCCTCGTACACCGGGTTGTGGCCGGCGAAAATGGCCCGGACCAACGCTTCGGTATGGCGACGTTCCTCGCCGCCGGGCATCTGATAGCGGTCCACCACCACCCAGCGGATGTCGGCGAAGGCGAAGACGGCGGCGGCATAGCGGGCCACGTCCACGGCGTTGATATCCGGCCCGCCGTGGCGGAAGTCGGAGAGCACGGGCAGTCGCTCCGGATAGGTGCGCGGGTCGGTGCGGGTGATGTAGCCCGCCGTGAGGGGCTTGCCGTGCACCGTCTGGAAGAGGAGATAGTTGGGCCGATCCCAGGTCATGGGCAGGTTGAGCACGGCGCCGGGTCGGGGGTCGCGGGCCAGCTCGTGATACCAGGCCGGGGTATCGGGTGGGCTGATGGGGTACGGCACCGCCGCGTACTCGAAGACGACCAGCGCCAGGGCCAATCCAGCCGGCCACAACCGGCCTCGCGCGCTCACCAGGGCCTGGACGCCTCCCGCCGCCAGCAGGCCCAGACATAGGGTGACCATCAGATCATATCGGGCGACGGTGCGGGCGATCTCGAGGAAGGGCAGGCGCAGGAGCAGCGCGTAGGGCAACGGCAGCGGCCTCCCGCCGGGCAGACGCACGACCTCGCCGCCGACATGGAGCACGGGGCCGAGAGCGAAGACGGCGAAGACGCCGCCGGCCACCGCCCAAAAGGCCAGCCGGCGCCCCTGCCGATACAGGCCGTAGACGGCCAGGGCCATCGCCACCAGGCCGAGATACAGCGTGCTCTCGGACGGACTGACGGGCAGACGGCTCCGCAGCCGTGCGGCCCAGTCGCCCCACAGCGGATGCTGGCCCGACGGCAGGAGGAAGGCCAGGAGGTCGGCGCTGAGCTGCTCGATCTGGCCGGGCGGCGGCCGCATGAAGTCGAAGCGCAGGCTCTCGACCACCATTGGCGCCAGCAGGGGTGCCATGACGAGCAGGAACAGGCCGACGATGGCAACCATCGCTCCCACTTGGGAGAGGCCCAGCCGTCGGCCGGCGGCCAGCCAGAGCGCGTAGAGCAGGGTCAACCAGCCCAGGTAGAGCACGAGGTACCAATCGCACAGGCCGGCCAGGACGAGGAAGAAGGCGGCCAGGACGACGAACCGGCGACGCTGGCGGACTTGCGGCCGCAGGGCTGCCTGGAGATAGAGCACGAAGAACGGCGCCCATTCCAGGCTGAAGACCTGCATATGGCCCAGCAGGTGGGCGAAATGGAAGGGCGAAAAGGTGAAAACGGCTCCGGCTGTCAGCGCGGCCGCCCAGGTCCGGCCTGGCGTCGCTCCGGGTAGCCGGCCCAACACGGTCGCGGCCAGCAGGGTGGCGCCGTAGCCCGCCAGGACAAAACTGAGGAACACGACGGCGTTATAGGCCCAAAAGAGGTTCCCCGCCAGCTGGACCGGCAGCGAGACCAGGCCGTTGAAGGGGTTGAGGGTCTGGAACCACAGGGAGACGCCGGTGGGGTGATAGAGGGCAGTGGTGAAGTAGGGGTGGGTGTGTTCTTCGAGGAGGGCTTTGCGCATCCACCACAGGTTCCAGAAATTTTGCCAGCCGTCAAAGGCATCGCCGGGGATGGCGTTGCCGAGATGGCGAGCCAGCGGCCAGGTCAGCAGGGTCGTCAGCGCCGCGAAGAGGACCAGGATCAGGCCATGGCGACGGATGACCGATACCGACCGCGCGGTTTCCGGCGGCGAGACACGCATAGTCCCCTACCCCTGAGCCACCCCCAATCGGGTTGCGGCCAGCGCGCGGGCGGCCTGGCGGGCCTGTTCCCCGGCGGCCAACAGCGTTTGCAGCTTGTCGGTGCAGGCGGTCACAAAGGCGGCGTCGGTGATGGATGGCAGGTTGATCCGCACGTTGTCGGCGGCGATCTCGAGTCCGGCAAAGGCGCAGGCCGCAGCCGCGGCGGCATCGCTGGCGGCGTTGGGGTTCCCGTGGGCCAGCAGGGTCGGACACATCTCCAGCACTTCGACACAGGCGGCCATGGTGGCGAGCGGGGTCAGGGTGGCCTCGCGCAGGGCCTGTTGGATGGCTTCATCCCGTGCACGCGCCTGGGCCTCGGTGTCCTTGGGCAGCCGATACGCGGCCATAACGTCGTCATAGGCCCGGATGTCCCGGTCGAGCAGGTCGAGCAGATGACCGCGCAGGATTTCGGCGCGGTCGAGCAGGCCCTGGATGGTCTCGGCCACGGCCGCGTACTTCTTGCGGCCTAGGGTGAGCCGACAGACCATGCTGACCAGGGCAGCGGCCTGGGCGCCGTTGAGTGCGGCCACGGCACCCCCGCCCGGCGTGGCCGTGCCGTCGGCCAGATCGTCCAGAAAACCACGCAGTGACCATTCCTTCAGCATTGGCAGACTCCGTCGTCAAGTGGTATGCGGGCCGGCGCTGTTTGCGCCTGGGCAAAAGCGATTATACCCGCGCCGAGGACGGATGCTATAATCGAGGGACAGACGACGAAGGACGGAAGACGAAAAAATCCCTCCGTCCTCCCTCGGTTGTCTTTCGTCCCGCCGATCGGCCCCAAGCGAGGACGAAGGAACGATGGACAGACGACGAAAACGTCTCCGTCCATCGTTCCTTGTCCATCGTCCATCGTCCTGCCCAAGGGAGCCTATCCTATGCCTTTCCAGTCCAAACCACCGTTCCCGCCGGATGACGCCCAAAACGCCCCCTTAGGGGATGAGGAAACCTGGGAAGTGGAGGCCGATTCCCCGGCCGAGGAGTCCGAACTGTACGATCAGGGAGCGCCCATCGTCAGCGACGAGGAGCTCGCCGCCGCGCCGACGGTGGTCGAGCGCCTGGGGCAGGTGCCCGCCCAGGTGCGTTTGCTCGCCCTTGTCGTGGTGCTGGCCCTCATCGTGTTGCTGATCGTGCGGGCCTGCGCGGCCCGCCCTGCGCCAGCTCCGGCGCCCACGGCCACACCCACCATTGCGGCCGGCGAGGTTCGGGCCACCTTTACTCCCACGCCGTCGTCCGGCGGCGTTCTGACGGATACGGCGCCGCTGCCGGCTACACCGCTCCCGACGCCAATAGCGCCCGTGCCCGGAGCCTTTTCGATCGGCCAACGGGTCGAGGTCTTCGGCACCGAGGGCCAGGGTATCCGCTTCCGCACCGGGCCGGGTCTCAACTACATCACGACCACCATCCTGCAAGACGGCGTGGTGCTGACCGTGGTGGGTGGGCCTGAACAGGCCGACGGCTTCACCTGGTGGCGGCTGCAGATGGATACGGGCGCCGTGGGCTGGGCTGCCGGCAACAACCTGCGGCCTGCACCCTGAAGGGACGATGGACGATAGACGACGGACGATAGAAGTCGTTTCTGCCATCGTAGCCGCTCAGCCCACGGCTTTACGTTCCGGATGAGTCTTCCCTTCCCGCCATTGGCCGCTCGCTGGGACGACGGACGCAAGACGTAGCGCAAGACGCCATCTTGCGCTACCTCTTTCGTCTGCCTGAGATGGAACCCTTGTCAGAACCTGGGCCATCATTCCCATCGGCCTGAGTAATCACCCTCCATCGTCCGCCCCCCATCGTCCACCCTCCATCGTCCATCGTCTATCAT
>JAOADB010000063.1 GCA_026417535.1 Caldilineales bacterium | reverse complement strand
GACGTTGGATCAATTTAGGCACATTGAAGACATAAATCCCCATACTTGCCAATGTGCCTTTGTCGCGTGTTTTGGGCTTTTCGTAGAATTCCAGCACTCTTCCCGCTTTATTGACCACCATGATCCCGAAACGATCCGTTTCTTCGAGAGGAACGTTCATCACGGCAACGGTCAGATCGGCGCCTTTTTCCTCGTGAAAGGCGATCATGGGCCGATAGTCCATTTTGTAGATATGGTCGCCGGAGAGGATCAGGGCCAGATCGGCATCGCGGTTGAGCAGATAGTCAATGTTCTGATAGACGGCGTCGGCCGTACCCCGATACCAGCCCTGCGACCCGCGCGCCTGATAGGGTTGCAACAACCGCACCCCGCCTGCCATGCGATCCAGGTCCCAGGGCCGACCGATGCCGATGTGTTCGTTGAGAGAATGGGGCCGATACTGGGTGAGAATGGCCACATCGTAAATGCGCGAGTTCACGCAATTCGAGAGGGTAAAGTCAATGATCCGATATTTGCCGGCAAACGGCACCGAAGGCTTGGCCCGTTGTTCGGAAAGCACGGTTAGCCGTGACCCTTCACCGCCGGCCATGATCATGGCAACAACACGCATAGACACACCTCACGAGGGCAAAAGCGAGGGCTAAAAAAGCCCGGCGGGAGGAAAAGTGGCAGCTCAAGTGTAGCACAACTCCGCAGAGGTTGCGCTATAGCAAAGCCGCAGCCAGACACAGCCAGCCGGCGATAAAAGCCAGCCCCCCGAACGGCGCTATCGCGCCGAGCCAGCGCCGTCCCGATAGCGCCAGCAGATAGAGGGCGCCCGAAAACAACACCGTGCCGAGCACGAACAACCACCCCGCCGCCCACGCCAACCGGGCCTGTGGCCCCTGCGCCGACACCCAACCCGCGGCCAACAACCCCACGACGTGATAGAACTGATAGCGCACCCCGGTTTCAAAGGTGACCAGGCGCTCGGCCGAGAGCCGGCGGCGCAAACCGTGAGCCGCAAAGGCCCCCAGGGTCACAGCTATGGCGCCGGAAAGCGCAGCAAGAACGACAAAAACCGACATCGCCAACAACGCCCAAAGGGCGGGGGCGCGGCGGACCGCGCCCCCGCAGGGAATACCATCAGAACAGACCGACGACCTTTCCCGTCTCCAGGTTGAGGTCCACATCGTAGAAGGCCGGTCGCAGGGGCAAACCGGGCATGGTGCTGATCTCGCCCAAGAGCGGGTAGAGGAAGCCCGCGCCCACGCTGGCGCGGATATCACGCACGCGCACCTCAAAACCCTTGGGCGCGCCTTTCAGGGCGGGGTCGGTGCTCAGGCTGAGGTGGGTCTTCGCCATGCAGATGGGCAATTTGTCAAAGCCGTTGCGGGTGTAAAGCTCAATCTTGCGCTCGGCCTCGTCCGAGTAGGTGACGCTTCCGGCCCCGTAAATTTCCTTGGCGATGGTCTCGATTTTCTCCTTGATGCTCCACTCCAGCGGGTAGAGGAAGCGGAAGTTGCTCGGCTTCTCGGCCGCAGCGATGACGGCCTTGCCTAGCTCGACCGCGCCGGCGCCGCCATCGGCCCAATGGGTGGATACAACGGCATCCTCGGCTCCGGCGGCAATGGCCCGCTGCCGGATCACCTCAATCTCGGCGGGCGTGTCGTCCTTGAAATGGTTGATGGCCACCACGACCGGGATACCGAAACGGCGGGCATTGCGGATATGGACTTCCAGATTGGCGCAGCCCTTTTCCACCAGTTCCAGGTTCTCCTCGGTGTAGGCCGGGTCGAGCGGTTTGCCGGCCACGACCTTCGGCCCGCCGCCGTGCATCTTCAGCGCCCGCACCGTCGCCACCAACACGACCACGTTGGGGATCAGCCCCGAATAACGGCACTTGATGTCGAAGAACTTCTCCATGCCGATATCGGCGCCGAAACCGGCCTCGGTGAGCACGAAACCGTCCGGCCCGACCAGTTTCAGGGCGATTTGATCGGCGACGATGGAGGAATTGCCGTGGGCGATGTTGGCGAACGGGCCGGCATGGACGAAGGCCGGCGTGCCCTCCAGGGTTTGCAACAGGTTGGGCATGATGGCGTCCTTCATCAGGACGGTCAGAGCGCCGCCGACGCCCAGATCGTCGGCTGTGATGGGCTCACCCTGGCGGTTGGTGCCGATGACCATGCGCCCCAGGCGTTCGCGCATGTCGGCCAGGCCGGTAGTCAGGGCCAGAATGGCCATGATCTCGCTGGCCACGGTGATATCGAAACCGGTTTGGCGCTCGAAGCCCTTTTCCTGTGGCCCCTGGCCGATGGTAATCCCGCGCAGGAAACGGTCGTTCGTATCCACCACCCGCCGCCAGGTGATCGAATTGGGGTCAATATCCAAACGGGCGAAGCGGCTGCGCTCTTCCGCGGTCAACGCGTTGGGATCGGTCTTGTCAATCCCCAGTTTGCGCAACCGGCGCAACATGACCGGCGCGAACTTGCGGTTGCCGTTTTTATCGGGCGGGCACAACCGGTCGAACAGGACATCATCCGAGGCCGTCTGGGTTTCGTGGAAGATGCGGGCATCAATGGCTGCGGCCAACAGGTTATTGGCTGCCGTGATGGCGTGGATATCGCCGGTCAGATGGAGATTGAAATCCTCCATGGGGATGATCTGACTGTAACCGCCGCCGGCCGCGCCGCCCTTGATGCCGAACGTCGGCCCCTGGCTGGGTTGACGCACGCAGGTGAAGACCTTTTTGCCCAAATGGGCGCCCAACGCCTGGCTCAACCCTACCGTGGTTGTCGTTTTCCCTTCTCCCAACGGCGTCGGCGTGATGGCCGTGATCAGAATGTATTTGCCGTTGGGCCTGTCGGCCAAACGCTCCCGGACTTCGAGATGGACTTTGGCCTTGTAATTCCCGAACAGTTCCAATTCCTCCGGTAACAAACCGGCTTCTTCGGCGATCTGACGGATCGGTATCGGTGTAACCGACTGAGCGATTTCGATGTCGCTGGGAACGGGGCGTTTGAGATCGGTGAGTTTGTGCGGCATAGTCGTCTCCGTTGACAAAAGAAGCGCAAAGGAAAGGGTTGGCCCTATAGGATAGTGCAAAATCTCACAGAAAACAAAACCGGGGAGCGACTCGGCTTCCCGTCCGCAAAGGGGGCGTCCATCCCTCGACATGGGTCAAAAGTTCGCAGGAAGGACGGACAACGAAATCCCCTCACTCGTCTGCCCTTTCCGCTCATTGCAAGCGCATCCCTCCGCACGAGCGACGCACGACCAACAAGGCCGGCAAGACCAGGGCTGGAAAACGGTCAATTTTGCCCTCGATCAGCCCGACGATCATGCGTGCCGCCACCGTTCCCATCTCATGGGCCGGTTGCCGAACGGTGGTGAGCGGTGGATCGGCCATGGCAGCCAGGGGGATATCGTCGAACCCGACGACGGCCATGTCCTCGGGGACGCGATAACCGGCCTGTTTGAGGGCGTGGATGGCGCCGAGGGCCATGCGGTCGTTGAACGCGAAGACGGCCGTGGGGGGTGTCGGCCGTCTCAGCAGCGCCTCCATAGCGCAGACTCCGCTGGCCTCGGTCAGATCGCCGTAGACCACCAGACTGGGATCGAAAGCGATATGGGCTTCGGCCAGGGCCTGCCGATAGCCGGCCATGCGCTCGCTTAGGTCGGCCAGGGGCACAGCGGCATGGATGACGCCGATCCGCCGATGGCCCAGGGCCAGCAGATGACGGACGGCATAAAGCGCGCCCTGGCGATTGTTGGCGTGAACGGTGTTATCGGTTCCCCAGGGCGAGCGATAACCCAGGACGACGATCGGCAGCGCGCGATGACGCAGCCGAATGCTGGCCTCCTCGATTTCATCCCGGTGGACGATGATGGCCCCGTCCACATACGGGCTTTCCAGCAGTCGGTCCAAGCCATCGGCCGGACGGGCCACCGTTCGTGTCGGGAACAACGCCAGATGGAAGTCGTGTTGGCCCAGGAACTCCTCGACCCCGCGAGTGAACACGAGCAGATGGGGATCGCCGAAGACGAATTCGGCCGTATAGGGAAACACGAGACCTACCGTGCCCGTACGCACCTGCGGCGGGCGGGTGATTTCGTTGCCGGGCACGTACCCCAGTTCCTCCACCACGGCCAACACCTTGCGCCGTGTGGCGGCGCTGACATAGGGTGTGTTCGTCAGAACCCGACACACCGTGCGCACCGACACCCCGGCTTTGATGGCTATCTCGTGCAACGCGCTGCTCATGACCCGGCTTATACCGATTGTAGCTTCAAAGGTCGTTTTTTATAACCACAAAAATGTAGCGCAAGATGGCATCATGCTCCACGGATGCTGTATCAACCGCGTAGCGCAAGATGGCATCTTGCTCTACGGATGCTGTATCAACCGCGTAGAGCAAGATGGCATCATGCTCTACGGATGCTGTATCAACTGCGTAGCGCAAGATGTCATCTTGCGCTACGGGTGGTATATCCACTGTACGACAAAACGGCCCCGACGGGCCATGATCCCGATCACGTCGGATAGACACGTCGCCGGATGCTGCGGCTAGTCCTGAGACTCTGCCGGCAACACTTCGGGGCCAGCGGGCGTGTCGCGCACGGTCCACCCTTGGGCCCGGATTTGCGCCCGCAGGGCGTCGGCCGTGGCCCAATCACGGCGTTGGCGTGCCGTCTCGCGGGCCGTCACCAGCTCGAGCACGGCCGGAGGTGGCGTAGGCCCGACCGTCCGGAAAGGCGCCACCGTGGCCAACGCGGCCATGAGCGCTGGGTCAGGTTCCGGCAGATGGAAAGGCCCTAACCGACTCAGCGGAAAGGCGGCGCCGGCGGCCAGGACCTCTTCCCGTCCGCCCTGAAGGAGGGTCACATGGCCTGCGCCCAACACCTGCGCCTGACCCGCCACCGGCTCGATCAGCAGGGCCGTATGCTCATCAATCCCCACAAAGAGGGTTTCGGGCGGTAGCAGCGCCTGTAGAGCGGCGAAACGCTCGCGGCCCATGAAACAACACGACGTATCGAGACCGGCGCCACCCTCGCGGTTGTTCCAATGGGGCACAAACACCGGCGCCAGCCCATACGGCGCCAACAGCCCCAGTCCGGGCTGCCAGTGTAGGTCGGCGCCCACCTTGTAAATCTCATAGACCGGCAGGGCGAAGGCGCTCACCGCGATCGTCGCCGCGCTGGCCAGGATGAGGACCGCGCCCTGGCGTTGTCGCGCCTGCACGAGCTGCCAAGCCAGACTGTCGCGCAGCTGACGGACAGCGTAGGTTGGGCTACCCGGCCCCAGAAAAAGCACGTCGGCTGCGGCCACCGGGGCAATGATGGCCGGGTCGTCGGGGCCGAAGGAGGTGTTGCGCTTGCGGGCCGGCACCACCATCGTGCGCGGTCGGTGGTTGCGCAGATGGTGCCGAATGAAAGCAGCCACCTGCTCGGCCACGGCCGCCGAATTCGGCTGAAAGCCGGCCGGCGTTTCCAAGACGGCTACCAACGGCGACGACGGCAAGCGTCGGAAAACGGCTTCGTAAACGGCCGTGCTTCCGGGCGCCGTTTCACCCGAACCGAAGAGTAACACACACCCCGGGTTGGTAACCGGCAATTGGTGATGGGTAACTGGTAACTGATAACTGGTAACTGGGCTCATTTTTCGTCATTTATTCTTTTTTGTTCGAAGCAAAAATTAACTAGTTACTAGTTACTGGTTACTAGTTACTGGTTACTAGTTACTTGATTACCAGTTACCAGTTACCCCTATCAACGCCTGAGCAGCTCTAAGAACTCGCTGCGGGTGCGGGCATCGCGGCGGAACAGGCCGCGCATGGCGCTGGTGACGGTCATGCTGTTCTGTTTTTGCACCCCGCGCATCATCATGCAGAAATGGCTGGCCTCCAGTACCACGGCCACGCCCTGGGGTTCCAAAATTTCTACCAGCGCATCGGCAATCTGATTGGTCAGCCGCTCTTGCACCTGGAGCCGCCGGGCAAAGACATCCACGATCCGGGCGACCTTGCTCAGGCCGATGACTTTGCCTTTGGGCAGGTAGCCGATGTGAGCCTTGCCGAAGAAGGGCAACATGTGATGTTCACAAAGCGAGTAGAACTCGATGTCCTTGACGATGATCATTTCCTCGGACGATTCGGCAAAAATGGCGTTGTTGACCACATCGGCCACCGAGGTGGTATAGCCACTGGTGAGAAAATCGAGCGCCTTGGCCACCCGCAGAGGGGTACGGCGCAGACCCTCCCGCTGGGGGTCCTCCCCCAAGCGGACCAGGATCTGTTCAATCAACCCCTCGAGGTAGGGGTCATAGACTTCGTCGGCCACACGCACATCCAGGTCACCCGCGTAGTGACCGTTGAAGGCGGTTTCGACCAGGCTGATGGGTTCGTCGGCAAGTTTCATAGACGATCTCCGATGGGGCGAGCGGTTGAACAAGGGATGACGTATCGGTTGGGAGCAACGACGGCAGGATGACACCGACGGTATCACCCTTGAGGTTAGCATAAAAGAGGACACGGGTACAGTGCGTCTTACGCCCGCCTCTAAAAACCCGTTTCGTCCACCGGTTGAGAGGCAGGCCGAAGGGGGAACGAGGGAAGACGGGACTCGTCGTGTAGCGCAAGACGACACCTTGGGCAACGTTCACCTTGCGATGCCACGTCACGCCAGACGGCATCTTGGGCTCCGTTCCCGCAGGCCGGGAGGAAGAGCCCACGACGAAAGCAGGAATCCGTCAGCCCTGAGGGGCCTCGGGCTGACGGATTCCGCAGAGGAGGAGCATGCTGCAGGTCCACTTTCAACCCTGCCGCAAGGGTAGTCTAACAAAGCTTCGATGATTTGTCAAGATATTTCCAAGATCTTGTCAATGTTTGTGGGGCTTCGGTGCCTCCCCTACCCTCACCATGCTCGCGCGGTTCCCCATTTGCTCGCGGCGATGGTACAATCGCGGTCGTCCATTCCCGATCTGATGCCGCCGCGCATTACCGACCGGCGGCAGGCCATTTCCCCTCTCATCCCATGACCCAGGTCAAAATTTGCGGATTGACCCGTCCGGACGATGCCGAAGCCGCCGTGCGGGCCGGCGCCGACCTGCTCGGCTTCATTTGCTATCCCCCCTCGCCTCGCTACCTGCCGCCGGAGGCCATTGCCGCCATCCTTGCGGACTTGCGGCCGTTGCTCGATGCGGTGGCGCAGCAGGACGGCCGTCGCGTGCGTACCGTCGGTGTGTTCGTGGATGAAACGCCGGCCACGGTGGCGCAGGTTCTGGAAAGCACTGGTCTCGACCTGGCGCAGCTGCACGGCGGCGAGCCGCCGGCTGCGTTGGTGGCCCTGGCCGGTCGCGGCTTTAAGGCCCTGCGCCCCACCCATCGGCTGGAGGCCGAGGCCGAAGCTGAGTGGTACGCCGGCCTCGGGCCGGCCGACGGCCCCGATCTGCTCGTAGACGCCTTTCATCCCCAGGCCTACGGCGGCACCGGTCGCCGCGCCGATTGGGAGGCCGCGGCGGCCCTGGCCACACGCTATCGCCTGCTCCTGGCCGGGGGGCTGACGCCGGCCAACGTGGCCGAAGCCGTGGCCCGCGTCCGGCCTTGGGGGGTGGATGTGAGCAGCGGCGTCGAAACTGCGCCTGGCCGCAAAGACCACACCGCTCTGGCTGCGTTTGTGGCTGCGGCCAAAGGAGGTTGACATGGGCCAGCTCTATTTCGATATTCGTCCCGGCGCCACCCTGGACGCCGAAGTGCGTCTGGCCTGTTCGGTGGCCGTTCTCGACGACGAAGGCCGTGTTCTGCTGCAAAAGCGCACCGACGGCGATTGGTGGGGGCTGCCCGGTGGTCGGCTGGACCCTGGCGACACCTTCACCGCCGCGGCCAAACGCGAGGTGCGCGAGGAGACGGGCCTGGAAGTCGAGCTCATCCGCCTGGTCGGCGCCTACACCGATCCCGACGTGTGCACCGTGTATCCGGACGGCAACCGGGCGCAGATTGCCGTGCTCCATTTCGCGGCGCGTCCCGTGGGCGGCTGCCTGATCGAAGGCAACGAGGAAACGGCCGAGCTGCGTTGGTTTCGGCCCGACGAGCTGCCGCCAAACCTGATCCCCACCCACCGTCAACGCATCGCCCATGTTTTTGCCGATCCGCCCGTTCTTCATGTGGATTAGGCCGTGGTTTCTGTCCTGTTAGACCGTTTCCAAGCCCTGCTCGTCCATCCCGACCCCCGACGCCAGCGCCGGGCCATTCTCGCCCTGCTTGTGCTCGTTGGGCTGGCCATCGGCTTGGTCATCGGGTTGGCCGGGCCGGCCATCGCCCTGGCTTTGGTGGTCGTCGGTGTCGGCGGTTGGCTTGTCATCCGCAGCCCGGTATGGGGTTTGATCGCTATCATCGCCGTCGCCACCCTGTTGCCTTTTGCCACCCTGCCCTTCAAGATCGGCTTCACGCCCACTTTTCTCGATGTGGCCGTGTTCGCCACCCTGGCTGTATGGGCCTCTGCCTATGCCACCCGCGCCGAAACGCGGCTGGAGGTCTCGCCCATCGGCGGCCTGATCGCCCTTTTCCTGGCCTTGGCGATGGTGGCGTTTGCCCTGGGCCTGCGCCATGCCCGGCCCACGCCCAATCACTTGCGCCAGTTCCTGGAGATGGTGCTCAGCATCATCCTCTTTTTCGTCGTCCTCAACACGGTGCGCACGCGGGCACAGCTGGCCTTTCTGGCGAAGGCCCTCATCCTAGGCGGCGCCACAGCGGCCGGGTTCGGCGTCCTTTTCTACTTCCTGCCGCGTGAGGTCACGGTTTGGATCCTGAACCGGTTGACGCGGTTCGGCTATCCCGGCGGCTTCGGCGCCTTGCGCTTCGTCAACGACGACCCCGACGGTCTCATGCGGGCCATCGGCACCAGCGTAGACCCCAACGTCCTCGGCGGGCTGATGGTCCTGGTCGGCGTCTTCACCGCTACGCAGGCGGTTGCCGCCACGCCCTTGTTCCGTCGGCGCTGGTTGGTGCTCATGGTGGGATTGCAGGTCCTCTGTCTGTACCTGACCATCTCGCGCGGCTCGATGCTGGGCTTTGTCGCCGGTCTGCTGGCCATTGGCCTCCTGCGTTACCGCAAGCTGGTTTTCCTCCTTGTCCTCGGCGGCGTGCTTTTCGTCCTGCTGCCCTTCACCCAGGACTACGTGCAGCATCTGCTGGCGGGTTTTGCCGGCCAGGACCGGGCCACCCAAATGCGCTTCGGCGAATATCGTGATGCCCTCACCCTCATCAGCCGCTATCCCTTCTTCGGCGTCGGCTTCGTCGGCGTGCCCGAAATCGGCCTGTACATCGGCGTCAGCTCGCTGTACCTGCTCATGGCCGAGGAGATGGGTATCGTGGGGCTGAGCGTGTTTCTGGTGCTCATCGCCGCGTTTCTGAACGCGCTCCTGGTCGCCCTGCGCCGTCGTCCCGACCCCGGCCTGGAGGCCCTCCTGCTGGGGGTGATGGGTAGCATGGTCGGGTTGTTGGCGGCTGGCGTCTTCGATCACTACCTGTTCAACCTGACCTACCCCCACATGACGGCTCTGCTGTGGATCCTGGTCGGGTTGGGCATGACGGCCGGGCGTCAAAGGGAGGGGGGGGGGAGTGAGGGGCTTGGAGGGGGCTTTGGGCAGCTTTGAGGAGTTTCGAGGAGCTTTGGGGAGCTTGGGAGAGCATGGGGAACCTCCCAATCCAGGACGAACGACGGAAGACGGAAACACCGTCTATCGTCCATCGTCTATCGTCCATCATCCATCGTCCATCGTCCATCAACCCCCTCTTGAACTATGCCCACCACCTTCCTCGTCGTCCGTCATGGCGAGACCGTTGAGAACGCCAACGGCCGCTGGCAGGGACAGCTCGATGGCACGCTCACCGCGCGCGGCATCGCCCAGGCCGAAGCCCTGGGCCGTCGCCTGGCCACATGGCCGATTGATGTAGTCTATGCCAGCGACTTGGGCCGTACCCGGCACACGGCCGAGCTGATCACCGCCCAAACGGGTCATGCCGTGTGTTTCGATGCTCGTCTACGCGAACGGCACTACGGTATTTTCCAGAGCATGAGCGCCGAGGAGATCGCCGCCCACTACCCGGAAGACTGGGCGCGGCACCAAAGCCATGACCCCGACTATGTCATGCCCGGCGGCGAGAGTCTGCGCCAACTCCACGAGCGCGCGGTGGCCTGGTTCGAGACCATGAAAACGCACCATGAAGGGGCCACCGTGCTTGTCGTTACCCATGGCGGGGTGCTGGCGAGTCTGCTGCGTCATGTGTTGGGCCTGCCGCTGGCGCGCTCACGCCGCTTCACCGTGCGCCACGCGGCGCTCAATGTCTTTGTCCATCAGGCTGACGGCTGGCTGCTGGAAACCTGGGGCGATTGCAGCCATCTGACCGAGGTGTAAAAGGAGTAACTATTCAGGCCGATGACGATGATGGCTCTGGTTCCGACAGGGTTCCATCCCAGGCAGACGAAAGACGAAGGACGACTTTTCTTCGTCCTTCGTCCGTCCTTCGTCCGAGCAAGCGGCCAATGGGGGTAAGGGAAGCCCCAGTTCCGAGAGCTGTAACACAACTGCCGACAGTTGTGTTACAAAAAACTCCGGTCACGAACGGGTCCGGCTCGTAGACGATCGGGATCGTTTGCGAACGCTTTCATTAGGCGGAGCCGGTTGTCGTCGCCGCGGCGATGGTTTCGGCCGTCTTGGAGTCCGGCCATAGCCCCTCGACCAGCTCGATGGTGACTCCCAAGGCTTCGGCCAAGACATCGGTGTTACGGCCGGCATCCCACAGTTCCATGGCCGCGTTGCCTGCGGCCAGGGCTTCGATCTGAAGCCAGTGCTGGTCCGGGTCGAGATGGCAGCGCACATCGCGGATGACCTGATGGCGGCCGCGCTCCAGGTACTCGGCCAATCGCAGCATCCCCGCCAGCGGCTTCAGAGCACGTTCATCGGCCGGCGTGAGCAAGGGGCTCAGCTCACCGGCCTTGGGCGTGCCTCGGNTGCGATGGTAGCGACAGAGGAGGGCGATGAGGGCCAGCTCGCGCGGGCTGTAACCGGGCAGGTCATGGGCCAGGACGATGTAGGCCGAATGGAGGTGGTGATACTGATAGTCCACGATGGTGCCGATATCGTGTAGGAGGCCGGCGGCCCACAAGAGCTGACGATAGCTCGGATCGAGCCGATGGGCGGGTTGCAGGTCATCGAACAGCCGGAGGGCAAGATGGGCGACGTGGTGGCTGTGGGCGTGGTCACAACCGAAACACCGGGCCAGGTTGAGGACGCTGAACCGGCGCAGGTCGGCGAAGACGGGATGCTCCTGGTCGGCCAGGAAACGCTCGTAAAACACGCCTTCACGCAAGCCCTGGCGGGTGACGGTCAATTCGTCAAAGCCGCTATGGCGCAACAGGGCACTGTAAACGAGCGCGCCGGCATGGATGATGTCGGCGCGGTCTTCCTGCATGCCCGGCACGGCCAGCCGGCGCTTGAGCGGCAAGCGCCACAGGCGGTCGGCCAGATCGTGGATGGCGGCCGCCTTGAGGGTGTAGCCCTGAACCGTATCCAGGGGGAGCTGGTGCTGGGCCTGGTCCATCTGGGCCAGGTTGCGGATGGTGCCGCCGATGGCGACGAGACCCTCGCCGGGCCGGGCTCGAAACCAGTCCAGGTCGGCCAGCTGCTGTTGTACATAGGCCAGCAGGCGGGCCACCCGCTCCGGCTTGACCTGGTCGCTCCCCAGAAACAGCTCGGTGAGACGCAGCGCGCCCAGGGGCAGGCTTACGCTGCGCCCCGGCAGGCCTCGGCGCACCTCGGTCACCTGGACGCTGCCGCCACCCAAGTCGAGGACATAGCCCTCTCGGAGACCGGTCGAGTTGATGGCGCCGAGGGCGCCGTAGTAGCCCTCCTCTGCGCCCGAAAGGACCCGCAGCGGCCAACCGGTCTCAGCGTGTGCCCGCGCCAGCAACGGAGCGCTGTTGGCGCTATCGCGCACGGCGCTCGTCGCCACCACGGTCACATCGGCCACGTCCATGGCGCGGCAAAGGGCATGGAACATGCGCAGGGCATTGAGTGCGCGCTCGATGGCAGCCGCGCGCAGGATGTTCGTCTCGCCCATGCCTTCGCGCAACCGCACGATCTCCCGGACTTCATCGGCCAGCCGAAAACGATAGCCCGGCTCGTACTCGTAGATGACCAACCGGGTGGTATTCGAACCCAAGTCAACAATGCCGACGCGTTGGGCCATGTTCAGCGCCTCAACCGTAATCCACTGCGCTGTAGCGCATGAGCTTGTCCAGGCGATGGGTGGCCGTGATCATGCGCAGGGTGCCCGAACGGGAGCGCACAACGATGCTGTGGGTGACGGCGCCGCCGCCGAAATAGCGAACCCCGCGCAGCAGCTCGCCGTTGGTGATGCCCGTGGCGGCGAAGAAGACGTTGTCGCCCTGGACCAGATCCTCGGTTTTCAACACTTTGTCGAGGTCAATGCCCAACGCGATGGCCCGACGGCGTTCGTCCTCATCGCGAGGCCAAGGTTTGCATTGGATTTCGCCGCCCAGGCATTTCAGCGCTGCGGCGGCAATGACGGCCTCGGGCGAACCGCCGATCCCCATGAGCACGTCAATACCTGATTCGGGCAGCGCTGTGGCCAGGGCGCCGGCCACATCGCCGTCGCTGATCAGGCGGATGCGCGCGCCGGCCTTGCGCACGGCCGCAATCAGGTCGGCATGGCGGGGACGGTTGAGGATCATGACCGTGAGGTCGTTCACATCGCGCTTGAGCGCGCGGGCAATGCGATGCAGATTTTCGGCCGGCGGCGCGTTGATGTCAATGACCCCACGACACTCCGGGCCGACGGCAATCTTGTCCATGTACACGAGATGGTGCGGATAGTACATCGAGCCACGCTCGGCCAAAGCCACGACCGAGAGGGCGCCGTTGTTCCCCTCGGCCGTCAGACGGGTGCCGTCAATGGGGTCCACGGCGATATCCACCTTGGGCTGATCGGCCATGCCCAGACGTTCGCCGTTATAGAGCATGGGCGCCTGGTCTTTCTCGCCTTCGCCGATGACGACGACGCCGTCCATGGCGATGGTGCTGAGGACCTTGCGCATGGCATCTACGGCGGCCTGATCGGCGGCGTTCTTGTCGCCGCGACCCATCCAGCGGCCGGCCGCCAGCGCCGCCGCCTCGGTCACACGCACGAGTTCAAGGGCCAGGTTGCGATCGGGACGTTCACTCATCGAAAAGGGCCTCCTGGGGGAGAGACGATAGACGATGGACGATGGATGATGGACGAACTTTTTCGTTGTTTGTCCTTTATCCTGCGTCTGAGCTGATCACGGAGACGAAAGACGACGGACGGAGGACGGAAACCCTTCGTCTTCCGTCGTTCGTCCTTCGTCCTGTCAAGCGGCCGAGCATCGCGGACAAAGGACAACAGCCGCCATCACGCGATCACCCCCAGCTCGCGGCCGACTTTGGCAAAGACTTCGATGCCGAAATCCAGGTCGGCGCGAGTGTGGGCGGCGGTGTTCATGACCCGGATGCGGGCCTGGCCGCGCGGCACGGTGGGATAGCCGATGGCCATCGCAAAGACGCCTTCCTCGAACAGGCGGCGGCTGAACCGTTGGGCCAGGCCGGCATCGCCCAACATGATGGGCAAGATGGGGGTCTGGCTGCGGCCTGTGTCGAAGCCGAGCTGTTGCAAGGCCCGGCGCAGATAGCGGGCATTCTCCCACAGGCGCTCGACCAGCTCCGCGCTGGCTTCGAGCAGCTCGACCGCGGCCAGACAGGCGGCCGTATCGGCCGGCGTGGTGGCCGAAGAGAAAAGGAACGGCCGCGCCTTTTGGCGGATGAAGTCTATGATGAGTTTTTTGCCGGCGATGACACCACCGACCACGCCGAAGGCTTTGGAGAGGGTGCCGATCTCGACATCGAATCGGCCGTGTAGGCCGAAATGGTCCACGATGCCACGGCCTCCACGACCCAAAACGCCCTCGCCGTGGGCATCATCCACCATCGTCAGCACCCCGTACCGCTCGGCAATCGCGTACAAGCGGTCCAATGGCGCGATATCGCCGTCCATGCTGAAAACCCCATCGGTCACAAGCAGGCCCCGGCGATGGTGGGGAAGGTGCTCGCGGATCTTGGCCTCGGCATCCTCCGGGTCGCAATGCTCATAGACGACGATTTTGGCGCCGGATAGCCGGCAGCCATCAATGATAGAGGCATGGTTGAGCCGATCCGAAAAAATGACATCCTCTTTGCCAACCAGGGGCGGGATGACGGCCTGATTGGCGTTGAAACCGCTCTGGACGAAAAGGGCATCCTCCACACCCTTGAACGCGGCCAGACGACGCTCCAGCTCGAGATGCAGGGTGGTCGTCCCGGCAATGGTTCGCACCGCTGCTGGCCCCACGCCCCAGCGTGCCACGGCCTCCTGCGCCGCCTGCTTGAGCCGGGGATGATTGGCCAGGCCCAGGTAGTTGTTCGTGCAGAAATTGAGCACGCGGCGACCGTCCACGATCATCCAGGCATCCGCCGGTGAATCCACGGTGCGGATGGTAATGAGGAGGTGATTGGCGGCCAGCTCGTCGAGTTCGGCGCGGATGAAAGCGAGTTTGTCGGTGGCCATGGGTCCACACTCTCCACGAAAACGTGAGGGAATACGCGGGACTGTCCGCTCGCCGTCGAGCGATGGTCCCATATAGCCCCAGTATACACGCCCGCAGCGGAAAAGCGAGAAGGCGAGAACGTGACGGAAGGCGAAAAGACGAAGGTCGAAGGGGATTTCGTCCTTCGTCCTCCCCCTCCTTCTGGGCCGATGACGAGGACTCATCCGGCGAGTGAAGGCGGCGAGCTGAGCAGTTCCCAGGTGTGACGCGGCGGGGCCTCCCGTGGCCCGGCGCCGGCTGCCGGATGGCCACGCACGCGCAGTGGATAGGGGCGGCGCATGGCACTGCTTGCGTTGGGGGACCCGGCGGGTTATGGCGTCGCAGAGCAGGATTTGGCCGTACGCGCTGCGTTGGGGGCGGCCGGGCGGCGAAGCCGCCCGGCCGCCCCTATCGCAGCGCGTGGTGATCCCATCCGGTTGCCGCGCCGAACGGCGCCTGCACCCACGGCGCGTCGCGCGGCCCTCCGTTCGCGGCGCCGGGCGGGGCGTGAATCGCTGCGACAGGCGTCCCTCTCCGGTCCCGGCGCCAGGCCACGGTGGACCTCGCAACATCCGGCCGGCGCGCTAGGGGCGCAAACAACGCCGGAACCACCGCCGGCCGACCAGCGTCTGGAGAACAACTCCACAGGAGTTGTTCAAGAGAGGAGGGACCCATGGCAACTGCTTTTCTTCGCTTCTATCTGATCGGCGCCCTTATCGTCGTGATGGTGGCCTGCGCGCCGCGAAAGCCAACGGCATCCACACCGCCCCAGGGTGAACTCATCCGGGAACAGGCTGCTCTCCCCACCCAACCCCCTCCCGTTGTGGTCGAAAAGGCTCTCGAGGTTGTTCAACCCACTCCGGCGCCGTTCGAGGGCGGGCGAGGCGGTGAGGGGATAGGGGG
>JAOADB010000006.1 GCA_026417535.1 Caldilineales bacterium | reverse complement strand
GGCGGCGGGCGGCGAAGCCGCCCGCCGCCCCCCTTGGCCGCGCGTGGCGATCCCCTACGCTATCGCCGCAGCGCCTCGTCGGGACCCCTACCGTCCGGCGCGGTGCGACGCCATCGGCGCCGGCATCGCGTCAAGGGACCGGATGGGGACCGGCGCTCGCGAGGCCATGTCCCTACAGTCGTTCCAATCGTTCCATCAACACCTGCGCGGCCTGGCGCAAGGCCGGCACGTGGTCGTACACCGGCACCCCTAGACGGTCGGCCTCTTGCACCCCTTCCGATGCCGGCAAGAAGCCCAACACCGGCAAACCAGGCGATTCCGCTTGCAGAAAGGCGGCCTCGCCCTCGTCGCGCACCTTGTTGCCCACCAGCCACAGCCGCGTCAGGCCGATGTCACGGGCCAAGCGGGCGATCTGGCCGGCCGTGGCCAGGCTGCGTCGCGTCGGTTCCGACACGACGAGCATGGCATCCACGAAATCGGCCGTGGCCCGGCCCAAATGCTCGACCCCGGCGTACATGTCGAGGATGAGCACCTCGTCCTGCCGGAAGAGCAGATGGGTGAACAGCGTCTTGAGTAGGGCGCTCTCCGGGCAGATACAACCCGAACCGCCCTTTTCCACCCCGCCCATCTCGAGCAAACGCACACCGCGATGGCGGATGCTGAAACGGTCGGGCAGGTCATCCACACGCGGGTTGAGGGTGAAAAAGCCGCCGTAGGTGCCGGGTTCAGCGCCCGTGCGTTCGCGAATCAGGTCGGCCATGGCGGCGATGGGCTGCAACCCGGCCCGCAGCGCGGCCGGAAAACCCAGGGCCTGGCCCAGACAGGGCGAAGGATCGGCATCCACGGCCAGGACATCACGGCCGGCATCGGCATAGGCTTGGGCCAACAAGGCCGCTAACGTCGTCTTGCCAACACCGCCTTTACCGGCAATGGCGAGTTTCATAGGCGGGAATGGGAAGAGGGGAGTTTGGGGAGCTTGGGGGAGCTTCAAACGTCGTCCATCGTCTATCGTCCATCGTCCATCGTCCGATTCCCCACCAACCGCCGCGTCAGCATGCTGCCCAGAAGGGCGCAACCGTCGGTGGAAAGGTGATGGGGCACGGCCGCGTCGAAGAGGATGCGATAGGCGGTGGGGAAGTCCTCATCGCCGGGCCAGCAGGCCACGGCCAGGGGCACCAACGGCAACACCCGATAGGCAAAAGCCATCGGCGCCGCAGGAACCATCCCTTCGTCCAAGCGGCCTGGCACCCGTTCGGCGCTGCGGGCGAAGGCGGCCACGTCGTTGCCGAAACGGCGGGCCAGGACCGCAGCCGTGTAGCCATTGAAGGCCCGGTCGTAGAAAAGCCCATCGGGCAGCTCGGCAAAGGCGATCCAGCGTCCCGTGGGGCGAGCGCCGTCGCTGCGAGCCAAATGATGGAGCAGCAGCGCCTGGGCCAGGTCGCCGAGAGGACGGCCGGCAGTCGTTCGCCAGACCAGCTCGGGGTGGGTGGCCTGCACCTCCTCGCCCCAAAAGACAAGGGCCAGGGTAGCTTCGGCCGATAGGTCTGCTGCAACCCGCTGCGCCAGTTGCTCCGGCGAAAGCGCAGCCAGCTCGCGCCGCAGAGAGGCCGCATACACCGCCAGCGGCCCCTCCGTCGTCGGCTGCAGACGCTCGCGCAGGGCCTCCTGGAACAGCCCGAACAGACTCATGCGCGGCTCACGGTGGCATGTGGCCGGGGTGGGATGGGTGCAATTGGCGGCACCACCTGCCGCTCCAGACCGGCTTCCTTGATCAGCCGCGGGACGATGCTCTCCCAGCCCACGGCCATGATGTGAAAGCCGTGCACGCCTTCCAATGGGCGGATGCGCTCCATCAGCTCGAGGGCAATGGTTACGCCTTCTTCGGCGGCGCCGTCGCCGGCGGCCTCCATCCGCTTCAGCAGCGGTTCGGGGATGCGCACGCCGGGCACCTCGTTGTGCAGGTACAGGGCCATTTTCAGGCTTTTCAGCGGCGTGATGCCGACCAGGATGAACACCTTGTCGAGCACCCCGCGGCGGGCCAGCGCCTCCAGCCAGACCTCCAGCCCATCGGGGTCATAGACCAGGTTGGTCTGAAAGAATTGGGCGCCGGCATTGACCTTCTTCTGCTCACGCAGGGCCTGGAAGCGGGGTTCGGAGGCAAAGGGCGAGGCCGCTGCGCCCAGGAAGTAGCGCGGGGGCTGCTTGATGGCGCGGCCGTCGAGATAGCGACCCTCGTCGCGTAGGCGCCGCAAAATCCACAGCATCTGCACCGAGTCAATGTCCACCACGTCCATGCGACCGTGGGGCGGCGGGCCCAGCCGAGGGCTATCGCCCGACAGACAGAGGATGTTGCGGATGCCCAACGCGGCTGCGCCGATGACCTCGGCCTGGAGATTCGTGCGCGTGCGGTCGCGGGCCGCGATCTGGAGGACGGGTTCGGCCCCGCGTTGGAGCGCGATCAGGCTGCAGGCCAGGCTGGACATGCGCGGGGTGGCCGAGGGCGAGTCGGTGAAGTTGATGGCTGCGACGAGGGGCTTGATCAGGTCAATGTTTTTCTCCAGCTGGCCGGTTGCCACGCTCAGCGGCGGCGCCACCTCGGCCGTGACGACGAACTCGCCGGCCCGCAGCCGGCGCTCCAGCTCGGAAGCGGGTTCGGTATAGGCCGGGGGATGGTAGGCAGCGTCGCCCTGCCACCAGTCGGGTTGGCGCACGGGCCGGAAAATGCTGTCCCAGGTAGCCGCACGCACGGCCACATCGCGTGAGGTCAAGCCCGCCACCACCTTGCCCACGCCCACTGCTTTCACCTGCTGCCACACATCGGCCCAGGTTTCGCCGCCCACCTTGTCCCAATCGAGAGGTGGCAACACCTCCAGCAGCAGCTCCTCGCGGCCCATACGGAAGGCGCGGTCGTAAATCCGATACCAGATGCAGGGACGGGTCTCGTCCACGTAGCAATGCTCGGCCGTGGAACCGCCGCACGGCCCGTTACGCAGCCCTTTGGGGCATGCCATCGGGCAGATGAAGGCCGTCTCCTGCAACATGCAGTTGCCGCACATCCGACAGCCAAAGAGAGGGCCTTTGACCATTCGCTCTAGGCGGGCCAGAGCGCGGCGCCGCCACGGTTCGGGCTTATGAAACGGCGCAAAGGGCGGTTGCCAGCGTCGTCCGGGTGTGAAAACAGGCATGGCGGTCCTCCGGGGTGGGGACTGGTAACTGGGGACTGGGGACTGGTTATTGGTTACTGGTTGCTCATCGCAAGGTGAACGTAGCGCAAGATGACATCTTGCCGATATTTCCATCGTATGAGTAGTTTTAGTTTGACAAGTGTAAAAGATGAACAAAATCACCGGTTACCAGTTACCAGTTACTAGTTACTAGTTACTAAGATAACCATCTGCGTAAATGACTTTATTCAGCAAAATCTGCACGGTTTTCCAGATGGCCAGCTGTTCGGGGTCGGACAGGTCGAAATCGCCCGGCTGAGGCTCTTCCATGGCGGCGATGCGGTCATGGAGTTTGAGATAGCAGCGCCCGACGGGCGTGCTATCATCGCGGGTTTCGATGATGCGGATGGTCTCGCGCAGCTGGGCGTCAAAGGGGTCGGCGATCATCATCTTCAGCCCGGCGCCCATGAGCATGGCGCAGTAGGTACGGTTGATGAGAGAGCGATTCGGCCGCGGCACGCCGTTGGAAACGTTGGAAAGCCCCACCGAGACCGGCGGCGGCGGGTCCCAAACGTATTGCAGGGCGTGGATGGCGTTGATCAGCTCGGGGCAGTACTCCTGGCAGCCCGAAACGGTCAGGACCAGGGGGTCAATGATCAGGTCGGAGAGCGGAAAGTCAATTTCCAGCGCTCGCGGGATGAGCTTTTCAATGGCGATGTTCACCCGCTCATCCGCGCTGACCGGGATGCCCGATTGGCCCATGGTGAGGGCAATCAAGCGGGTGTTGTACTTTTTCGCCAGCAAAGGCACCTTTTCCAGCCGTTCCGGCTCGGCGCTGGTCGAATTGATGATGGGTTGCGCCTTGGTCACCTTTTTCAAACCGGCCTCGATGCCCTGGAGGTTCGTGCTGTCGAAGCTGAGGGGCACATCCACCACGGCCTCGATGGTCTCGACAATCCAAGGGAAGACCTCTTCCCAATCGGCTTTGCGCGGTCCCAGGTTGAGATCGAGAGCCTGGGCGCCGTGTTCGACCTGCCGCACGGCCAGCTCCTGAAAAAAGCGGGCATCGCGCGCCTTCAGCGCCTCTTTGACCTTATCCGAGATGATGTGAATGTTTTCACCGATGATGTACATGGTGCCTCCGAAGGGCATTGGAACGCGGGCACGTTCAAACGCTGGAACGTTGGAGCGTGAGCACGGTGGGGAAACGGGTGGCGTCGGTGTGCGGCAGGAAAAGGGCCGACGTGAAGGCCTCGTAGAAGCGGTTATCGGCCGAGAGTTCGATGTAGGTCATGCGCGAGGCGATATCGCCGATACGGCCGACTGCGCGGCGGTCGAGCAATGCCCGATAGGCGCCCTGCACGGCCGTGTTGCCCAGGAATTGGAATCGCTCCCAGGGCAGGTCGGGCAACAGGCCGATCTGGATGGCCTTCTCGACGTTGATGTACTTGCCGAACGCGCCAGCGATCAGCACCCGCTCGACCGTCTCCAGCGGCACACCGACCTTGTCGGCCAGCACGGTGAAACCGGCGTAGATGGCCGCCTTGGCCCGCAGCAGGTTGTCAATGTCCACATGGGTCAGCACGATGTCGCGGCCGTGCGCGGTTTCGGTCCCCCAGGCCACGACGTACTCAGGCCCCTGCGGCCCCTGTCGCACCCGCGGGGTGGGCAGATCGAGGTTGATGTGTCCGGCCTTGTCAATCACGCCCGTGAGAAACAGCTCGGCCAACAGCGCGATGAGACCGCTGCCGCACAGCCCACGCGGCCGCACATGGCCGATCACCCGATAGGTCGGCTCGTAGGTGTGGCTGTTGACCCACACCTCCTCGATGGCGCCGACCGTGGCCCGCATCCCGTCCTGCACGCCAGCGCCCTCGAAGGCCGGACCGGCCGAACAGGCGCAGGTCACCAGCCACTCGGCATTGCCCAGCACCGTCTCGCCGTTCGTGCCGATATCCAGGAACAGGGTTAGCTGATCGCTCTCGTCCATCCCGGCTGCCAGCACCCCGGCCGTGATATCGGCGCCGACATAACTGGCCACCCCGGGCAGACAATCCACCGTGGCGTCGGGGTGCAACCACAGCCCCACATCGGCGGCCGTCAGCGGCGGGATGTCGTTGATGGTCGTGACAAAGGGCGCCAGGCGGATGCTGGCCGCCGGCAGGCCCAGGAACAGGTGCATCATCGTGCTGTTGCCGGCCACGGCGGCCTTGACGATGGCTTCCGGCCGGATGGAGACCTGACGGCAGGCGAGATCGATCAGGCTGTTGATCGTGTCGAGCACCCGCTGGCGCAGCTCTTCGCCGCCGTTGTCCTTGCTGGCGTAGATGATGCGGGAGATGATGTCCTCCCCGCGGGCGATCTGGCCGTTGTATTCGGCCACCTGCGCCCGCACCCGACCGCTGATGAGATCCACCAGCCACAGGGTGACGGTGGTGGTGCCGATATCCACGGCCACCCCCCAAAGGGGTTCTTCGGCCTCCACCTCGCCAGGGAGCAGGTCCACGAGACGAGGCGGCGCATCGGGGCAACACTCCCAGCGGGGTAGATCCACCACGGCCGTGACCCGCCAGTCCGCGCGGCGCAGGGTCTCGCCCAACCGACGCAACAGCCGCAACGATAGCCGATACTCGCTGCGCTTGAGCATCCGGCGCAGCGCGGCCTGTAACCGACTCCAATCGTCGGTCTGGTCCTCCAGGCTGGGCGGTCGCAGCCGCAACGGCAGCCGACGGACGGTTTGATGGTGATGGGGGTCGTAATCCGGCGGCACGGTCACCTCGGCCACGGTGCGGTCCGTGGTCAGGCGGCGTTCGATCCGCTCTTGTGGTGGTATGACCACACTGACGCTGCCCTCCACCACCGACTGACAGGCCAGGGCATAGCCCATGGCGACATCTTCCGGCGTAAGCCGCAAGGCGCTGCGCCGTCGCACCTTGCCGGCCATCACCTGGACGACACAGCGCCCACACCGGCCCTNGCCGCCGCAGGGTTGCTGGATGTCGAGCCCAGCCAACCGCGCGGCCTCGCTCAGCAGGGTCCCCGTGGGCACCTGCACCACTTTTTCCGAGTCGAAGAGCACGGTGTGGAGGCTCATCGTCCGCCGTCGTTCCTTCGGTTCATCTTCCGGATGGGTCTTCCCTTTCCGCCATCGGCCGCTCGCCAAGACATGGGATGGGACCCTCTCGGAACCTGAGCCATCATCGTCATCGGCCCCAATATAGTGACCATTCGGTTTAGTTCATCAGGGCTTCCCGCATGTAACGGGGCAGATCGACCGCCTCGCGCGGGCCGACGCGGATCTCCCAATCGGGCAATTCGCCTTCCAGCTCCCCGGAGAGCACGGCCACATGGCCGGGGATGACAAGGCGGCGACGGCTGACCCTATCGGCCACGCCGAAGCGCTTCACGTCCTTGGCAATCCGTTCGGCGTCGAACTTGCCTGCGGCCCAGGCCGTCAGCACGCTCATGCCCTCGGCATCGGCCACCACCAGCCAGGCGGGCAGCCCGGAACCTTCGACCTCGTTGGCCACGCTGAAGTAGGTGATGCTGAAGTTGGTGGTCACCAGGACGGGGTCTTCGGGCTTGGGGTTGTTGATCTCGTAGAGACCCGGCTGCACCTGGATCGGCTTCTGCGGGTCGGTGTAGATGTTCTGGCGCAGGACCAGCAACGGATAGACCGCTTCGGGCGCAAAATGGTCTATCACGACGAAACCGGCGTATTTGAGGATGGCCTGCGCCGCCAGCATGAGCTCCACGGCGGGGTCGCCGGCTGCGGCCGGGAAGGCGATGAGGGGATAGCCCAAGGGGCGGAAGTTCTTCTTCAGGGCCAGGCGGCGAATGAGGGTGCTGAGGGTGAGGTGGCCGGCGAAATCGCGCACGGCTGGGTCGAGCACCATGTCCTCGACCCCCATGTCCTTGATCTGCCCGGTCAGGGTGGCCAATTCGTCGAGAGTGTTCCCGCGCACGATCAAAGGCGACTTCGCTTTCTGGGCCAGACCGGCCATGTCCCGCCAGTTATCGGCGGTAGCCACGCCGAGCAAAGGCGTCTCGCCAGCGCCGAGCATCTCCAGGCCGGCGCCCAACACGCTCGCCGACGGCGCCGTCAGCACGAGCGGTTTGCGGCTGTGGCGGCGCACGGCCTGCACAGCCGCGGCAAAGGCGGCCGGATCGCCCTTCACCGACTCGACGGCAAAGCCGTCAATGCCCAGGTCAATACCCACATAGGTCACACGATAGGCATCGGCCGCGGCCACCTTGGCCTCCAATGCGGACGGCGCTAGGTCATCGCCCACGCGCACGATCAGCCCCGGCCGGTTGTAGAACGTCTTCTCGTGCCGGAACAGCACCACCTCGTTGCCGACCTTGACCTCGGCGCCGTCGCTGCGTACCGTCACCAGGCGCACCGGCGGCGCCGCCGATTCGGCCAACTGGGCCTTGGCGCTCTCGCTGACATGGGGGCAGGCCGACAGCTCCACCTGTTTGGCCGCCAACTTCATGGCAAAGGCCAGACAGGTCGGAAAACCGCAGTCCTTGCAGTTCGTCTGGGGAAGGAGTTTGTAGATCTGAATGCCGGTAAGAGCCATACCGATGTCTCCTGCAGACTCGTCCCGAGCTGAGGCCGGTTGTCGGGACGAAAGACGGAGGACGAAGGACGAAGGGATTTCGTCCTCCGTCTTTCGTCTTTCGTCTCGGCCTTGCGCCGCTCACCGGGACGAAAGACGAACGACGGAAGACGAATCACCCTTTCATAAGCCCCTCGATGGCCAGGCGCAGCCGCCGCACCGATTCGGGGTGGCGCAGGACGAGGATGTCGGCGCCGGCTTCGAGCAGGCCCAGGGCGGTCAGGGTTTCCCAGTTGATGGCGCGGGCTTCCCAATCGCCCCAGGCCGCGGGCACGCCGTTGCCCACCTTGGCCTCCTTGGTCTTCCAGGCCTCGAAACCGGGCGTGACGAGCATGGGCAGCTGGGTCATGCGGTCGCCCTGGAGCGCAGCCAGGCGCAGCCGTTCCATGACCGAATAACCGTACTCGAAGCCGTAGCCCACGGCGCCGGTGGTGGGGTCCATGATGATACGGTCCAGGGGCATGCCCATGTCGGTGATGAGGATGTTGAGCTGCTTGGCCAGGTTCACGTCCATGGGCGTGCGGGCGTTGACGAGATGGCCGTTGGCCAGGGCCGTGGCCACGATGGTGCGGTAGTTCTTGTCCTCACAGATGCCCAGCAACAGCCGCTCGCCCTTGGTCGCCTCGGCCACGGCCACCAACAACTCGTTATCGGCATCGGCCTGACCCGGCCCAAACACGGCCAGCGGCAGCGAGCAGGCGCTCAGAACCTTGCGCACGGCCGCCACCGCCGCCGCGGGCGTGGTCGGGCGACCGTCGGCGTCGGTCAGGCTCAGGGCCAGGAGGATGAGGTCGGCGCCGGCTGCGGCCGCCGCCTGCGCCCAAGCGCCGGGGTCGTCCACGACATCGCCCCAGGCCCGCAGCAGCACCGGCGACCAGTCATCGGGCCGACGGTCTTTGATCTCGACGGCAAGGGCCGGCCGATGGGGCATAGGCGCCTCGAAGTGGAGGAACGGCAGCGTTCGTTCGCCGCCCACGGTCACCGTGCGCCCACGCGTGCCGCCTTCGGCCGGGGTGGCCCCCAGGGTCACGATTTGTACGGCGCCGGTCCAGGTCTCTTTGAGGATTTCCACAGGCATAGCCACGCTCCTGCGTCAGAAAATCGGGGGCATTGTCAGGGCCGGATGGTTGTGCTCCTCCAGCCAGACCAGGAGTTCGTCCACGGTGGTCACATAGCGCTCATCGGCAATCCGTTCGATGAGGTCGGGATCGCCCTCGCGCTCGGCCACGGCCTTCAGCTCGGCTACCATCGTTTCCTTGAGGAAGCTGCTCATCCACACCACGCGCTTGAAACCGCCATCCGCAGCGATGAACTTGGGGCTGAGCAGGTAGTACTTGCCCACACCCATCACGCCCGGCGTTTGCAGACCACCACCGGCAATGCCCGCCAGGGTGCTGAAGGTCATCCCGGCCGGGGTCATGCTCGGATCCTCGCGGCTGACGACCATGACGCCGTTGGCTTCGGGGATGAGCATGACGATGCACTCGAAGCAACCACAGGCCGTCATGGGGTTCTCCATGATCGAGTACATCGCCACCTTCTCGACGGCGCCATGAGAACCGATGCGGGCGTATTCGTTTGTCCCCTCCCAATAGCCCTTGACCGGGTCAAGCAGCCGCCCCAGCTTGATGGGCTGATTGGGCCCCGTGGGATTGATGCTGAAGGAGGCTTTGCAGTCGAGCCAGTTGTAAGCGCCGCACAAACCCAGCCGCTCCGGGCTGACGATACAAACGTGATTCGGGGCAAAGGACTGGCACAGCGTGCACGAGTAGAACTCCTCTACCTTCTCATCGGTCAGGTCGGCCAGCCGCCGGTTGCGGTAATCGTAGGCCTCGCGGGCCTTGGCCAGCCAGTAGTGAAACGGCTCGGGGTCGGTGTAGATGGTGACCTGCACCTTGTCCACGATGGCGCCGAAATCGTTCTTGAAGCGGGCATGGAGGATTTTGCCCAAGTGTTCGAGCCGGAAGCCCTTGTCGGCCGCGGCCTTCGAGATGCGGATCCAGGCGATGTCGCGCTGGCCGATGTGTTGCACGCCCGACGCGCCGTTGATGAAGTAGTGGATCTGC
This sequence comes from Caldilineales bacterium, assembly GCA_026417535.1. Lineage (GTDB taxonomy): Bacteria > Chloroflexota > Anaerolineae > J102 > J102 > SSF26. Next base: position 25,955 of record JAOADB010000006.1, on the reverse strand, counting down.
CGCTCCAGCACCGGCTCGAAGTCCTTCTGCATCTGCCGGCCCGCCACCTCGACGACGATGCCCATGTCCATATGCCCCTGCGGCGGGATGTGGTCGAAATCGGGGCCGACCAATTCCACTTTGCCATCCACCACTTCGTCCATGTCCACCATGCGCAGGTATTCGAAGGCCCGGCTGTATTTGCCGCCGAACTCGACCCGCATGTCGGCCTTGCGCACGACTTCGCCCTCGAAGGCCGAGCCGTAGGGCACGGGCACCGGCACATCCACCACCTTCACCTTCACCCCGCGCACCTCGATGCACTTCTGCACGAGCCGTTCCGCCTTCTCGCGGTCGTCCTTGCCCTCGATCTCGTTCCAGGGCATGCTGACAACGTGCTCGTAGCGGGTGATGCCGGTGGGCAGGATTTCGGGGATGACCGTGTCGGCGATGACGGGGAAGCCGAAGTTGATGGCGCCGGCCGCGGCCGCGTACTTCAGGTCGTCCACCTCACCCAGGGCGAGCACGAACGCGAACACCCGCTCGCGGTTGTAGAGCAAAATTTCTCGCGCCTGGCCGGGTTTGAGACCGCCAAAGGTCAGCGCCGAGCGGGTGGCGAAGCCCAGGGCGTAGATGGCGCTGATGGTGTCGGTGCCGAAGGGCACGGTGTAGGTGTCGTAGCCCAGCTCAACCCCTTCCTCGATGAGCTGGTGGATGATGCTGCGGCCGTTGACGTTGCCCGACAGGAAGGTGAGGATGTTGCGGCGCTGGAGCTGCCGGACGATTTCCACGGCCACTTCGTTCGATTTGGCGCAGCCGACGATGGCGGCAAAGCCGGGCATGCGGCCGTCCACGAGCTGGATGCCCCAGGAGCGCAACTGGATGTCGTCAATGGGGCCGTTGAGATGGCCGTCCGTGGCTTCGCGGCCGTCGCCGGCATCGGGGCTGGTGAAAGCCGTGCCGCCTGCCAGCCGAAAGCCCGGCATCGGCTCCGGTTGCAGGCCGTACACGAAACGGATGGCCTCAATGGCCTCGGCCGCCAACAGCGTGGCCATACCGCAATCGAGAGTCTCGCCCAAATAGGGCGTCCAGTGCCGTGGGGCCGGCAGGGGGTGGAGCAACGAGCGGGCGTGACGCAACACGGGTTTGAGATCGCCCAGCTTTTGCACGGCAATACCGGTCATGCCGTAGATGACCGGCAGGTAATAGGCCGTGTTGGGAAAGGCCACAGGCGTATCGGGTCCCTTCTCGGCCAGGGCCTTGGCCAACATGTACTCGGCCTCGGTAACGAGGGCATTGGCCCCGCGGATGGCGCGGGTGGCAATGTAGCGTGACATGGGTGTTCCTCCGGCTCAGTTCTTGCTCGGTTGACCGTACAACGCGGCCCGTCGCTCGCGCAGCGGCAGGGCTTCCAAGGCCAGGATGCGGGCATCGCCGGAACGGCCGAAGCGCTTGGGGTCGTAGGCGGGCAGACCCAATGCCGCGCGCTTCTTGTCAATGTGCTCCAGGCCGCGGCGGCTCATCTCATCGGCGTCCTCGACGAACTCCAACTTGCCGCCGTAGAGCCGTTCCCAGCCCTCGCTCAGATAGCGCAGCACCAGGTCGCTGTCCTCGACGCGATCGGGCATGCCGCCCACGGGCGAAGCGCCGCCGAAGATGACATAGGCGCCCGAAGCCACGCAGTAGGTGGCGATGGCCAGGGCTTTCTCGCTCATCCACTCCGGTGCCAGGCCCACGGCCGGGACCATGTTGATGTCATCGCCCAGGCCGCCCTCTTCGACCATTTGCGTCAGCACGGTGAGGATGCGGGTGTTGTCCACGCAGGAGCCCATGTGCAGGACCGGCGGGATGCCGATGGCCTCGCACACCTCGCGCAGGCCCGGCCCCACCTTCTCCAAACCGGCCTCGCCCAGCATCAGGCCCAATTTGGCGCTGGCCAGGGCGCCGCAACCCGTCTCGACCACCAGCACATCCTGCAAGAGCAGGCTTTGGGTGACGTAAGTGTGCAACCAGTCCTGCTTGCTGCGGGGGTTGTTGCAGCCGACGATGGCCGCCACCCCGCGGATACGACCGGCCATGATGGCATCGTTGAGGGGCCGGAACGAGCCGCGGTAGCTGCCGCCAAGCATGTAGTTGATGTACTCGTGCGAAAAGCCCGGCACCAGGGTCTCTTTGACCTGGGGGATGTGGACCTTGCCGCGGTTCTGGAAGTTGTCAATGGCCGTCTTGAGGATCTGCTTGGCCACGGTGAGGGCGCGGTGTTCGTCGAACTCGATGTGGGTGGCGCCTTTGATCCGTACCTTGGGCGAGGTGGTGATGATTTTCGTGTGGAAGTTCTCAGCCAGCATGACCAGCGCCTGCATGACGCATTGCACATCCACGACCATGGCCTCGACTGCGCCGGTGAGGATGGCCAGCTCCTGATGGAGGAAGTTGCCCGCCGCCGGGATACCCTGGCGGGAGAGGATTTCGTTGGCCGTGCAGCAGATGCCGGCCAGATTGACCCCCTTGGCGCCTGCGGCCTGCGCATAGGCGATGATCTCGGGGTCTTGCGAGGCCGCCACGATCATTTCGCTGAGGGTGGGTTCATGGCCGTGCACGACGACGTTGACCATGTCCTCCTTGAGCACGCCGAGATTGGCCTGGCCCAGGATCGGCGCCGGGGTGCCGAAGAGGATGTCGGAGACGTCGCTGGCGATGAGGCTGCCACCCCAGCCGTCGGCCAGGGCCGTGCGGATGGCGTGTTGCAGGATGTGTTCGGGGTCCTGATCGTCGCCGATGTGGGTGCGATGGAGAGCCTCCACGACCTCGCGGTCAATCCCGCGCGGCACCACCCCCCGCTCTCGCCAGAGCTTCTGCCGCTTGGCCGGCGCCCGCTTCGTCAGGACGACCTCCCCGCGCTGCTGGCCGAATTGGGCGATGTAGAGGTCGGCCAGGTCGTTGGCAATCTCCTTGGGATGGCGGCCTTCGATGGGGATGCCGTAGAACTGGGCCAGACGCCGGAGCTTGGCCACATCGCGGATGATGTAACCCTCGGTCTGGTCGTTGGCCACGGCCTTGAGGGTAAAGGCCATGTCGCGGCCGTGGTCGGAATGGGCCGCCGAGCCGGCGGCAATGGCGCGGATGAGATTGCGGGCTTGGATGGTGTCAATCGTGGCGCCGCAAATGCCGGTTTGACCGTCTTTGGTCAGGCGACACGGCCCCATGCCGCACAGCTTGCAGCACATGCCGGCGCTGCCGATGTTGCAGGGACTCAGTTCGGCGGCCCGGGTGAAGGCCGTGCTCAGCCCCAGCTCTTCGGCCCGGATGAGCATTTGTTGCGCCGCTGGGTCGGCGCTAAGGTCTTCGGGACGATAATCCTTTTTCGCCATGGTGCAACCTCCTGTTGCGGAGAGGGCTATCAAGAACGGGTCGGCCGATCATCGAGACGAAGGACGAAAGACGGAAGACGGAGTCGTCGTTCTTGGTTTTTTCCTCTTCCGTCCTGAGAGAGGCCAAAAGTCAAAACGGAAAACATGAACTGAACATCGAAGCATCATCATTCGTCCATCTTGGGTACCGGCCCAAAACCCGGGCATGGCCACAGCGGTCGGGCCGGCGGTGTCACGTCCTGGGCGAAGGAGACCACGCGGGCCGTTTGGGGAAAAACCGCCGTGTGGCGGAAGTACTTGCCGTTGCCGTTCGCTTCGGTCACCGGTTGCCCCGATTCCGCCGGCACCGGCAGCTCATCGAGATAACCCGCCCCTTTCAAGGCGTTCACGATCACGTTCCGTTCGATTTGGGCCGGGTCGTAGGTCACTTCCACCACCTTGAAAGCGCTGCTGGCGTACACATCTCGAACTCCGGGCAGGGCCAGCAACAGTCGCCGTACCTCTAGGACATGGTGATCGCCGTACATGGCCGGAGCCGACAGGGTGAAGGTCTCCATGCGCAATGCCTCCTCGATGCGGAATACGAAAGAAACGGGGAAACGGGGGAACGGGAAGCGCCTCATGCTCCCCCCAACTTCCTCATGAATTCCTCGAACAGGGTCTCTCCCTTCCCAGATGGAAGCCAAGCGACGGGACGAACGACGCAGGATTGAGAGGGTTGTCCATCGTCTCTCTGTTCATCCGGTAGGGAAAGAAAAACCGACCGTCGAGCAGCCCTATGGCGCTTGGTGACGGTCGGTAAAACTCTGGCAAGGGATGCCGTCATTGGCTTCGCCAGGACGCTGTCGACGTAATCTGCAAAGCGGCACATGGGGGACCGTGTCCGACGTGCGGAAGACCGTCCCCAGGCTCAAGGAAGATGATGCCTATTTCCAGATTATGGTTTTTCCCCAACCCTGCCATGATCTGCATCATGTCCGGTACGTTAGCTTACCATTTTACTCCGAGGTGAGCTCGGAAGCGCCTGAGCTTCGTCCCAGCCAAGACGAAGGACGAACAACGGAAGGAACTACGCAGGCCACGGCCTTCCTTTGCGAATGGGTCTTCCCTTCCCGCCATCGGCCGCCGGCCAGGGCGACGGACGAAAGACGAAAACCCAGTTACCCGTTACCCAGTTACCAGTTACCGATAAAGACCGGTACGTAGGACGAACGCCGAGAGCCGTTTTTGCCCGGAACGCCTGCGGCGGGCGTGACGTCTTCAGGATCAGTTCGTCTTGATCAGGAGATGTGCCGCGTTGGCACGTTCCAAGATTGGAACGACAAGCGCTCTCAAACCATCCGCTTTCAGGATAAGGGAGGTTGCCATGAAACGCCTCGTCCTTGTCAGCCTGATTCTGGCCTTGCTCATTGCGGCTCTGCCAGCAGGAACCGCACGAGCCGAAACGGTGACTTGCAAAGCTTATCATGTCGTGCAACGGGGTGAGACGCTGACCCAAATCGCCAACCGCTACGAAGTGAGCGTGGCCCACATCGTCCAGGCCAACGGCATCCGCAATCCCAACCGCATCTTCCCCGGTCAGCGGCTCTGCATCCCCGATGCGCCGCCGATCTGCGAGTTCATCCACGTCGTCAAACGGGGAGAGACGCTGAGCCGCATTGCGCGACGATACGGGGTCAGCGTGGCCGACATCGTCCGGGTCAACGGCATCGCCAACCCGAATCGCATCTTCCCCGGCCAGATGCTCTGCATTCCCGAACCGCCGCTGACCTGCCAGGCCATTCACGTCGTCCGCCGCGGGGAGACGCTGAGCGCCATTGCGCGCCATTACGGGGTGCGCGTGGCCGATATCGTGCGGGCCAACGGCATCCGCAATCCCAACCGCATCTTCCCCGGCCAGCGGCTGTGCATCCCCCAAGTGGTATCATCCCCGTAATCATCGCTCCGTCCCTTTTTCGCTCACCGTAAGGAGCATCCCATGAAACGCATCGTGTTTCTCGGCCTCGTGTTGGCCTTGCTCGTCTCGCTCGTGCCTTGGGAGACGGGGACCGGTCGGGCCGAAGCAGCCGCGTGTAAGGCCATCCATATCGTCAAACGGGGGGAGACGCTGACCCGCATTGCGGCCCGTTACGGCGTTAGCGTGACGGACATCGTCCGGGCCAACGGCATCCGCAACCCCAACCGCATCTTCGTCGGCCAGCGGCTGTGTATCCCCGGTGCGCCGCCACCACCGCCGCAGTGCTCGTGGCAGTGGATCAACGGCGCCTGGATGTGGGTGTGTGGGCCGAAACCGCCCTACTGGCCGCCGCCGCCCGGCCCCATCCCGCCGCCCCCGCCCGTGCCCACGCCGCCGCCCGGCTGCGCCATCACGCCCATCCTCGGTTTCGGCAAGGTCTGGAGCGAGCGGGCCCATGTCCGGGCCAAATTGGGTTGCGCCCAGGCGCCGGAAAGGGGCTTCGCCGCCAACGATCAGCCGTTTGTGAGCGGCTATGTCGTCCAGGACCTCGATAGCCGGGTCATCTACGTCATGTTCAAGTCCGGGAGCTGGAAGCGATATCCCGACCGCTGGAATCCGGGCGACCCCATCAACAATCCGTGGTTGGTGCCGCCGCCGGGCTACTACCAGCCCGAGTACGGCATCGGCCTGATGTGGCGCCAGGAGGACAATCTGGCCCAGAGGCTTGGCTGGGCGTTGCGCCCCCAACAGAGCGTGTCGGCGTCGGTGCAACCCTTTGACGGCGGCACGATGATCTGGACGGCGTCGGCCGGGGTGTACGTGCTCTATAACGACGGCAAGTGGGAACGGTTCTGAGGTCCTCCACCCCCAACCGCTGGCGATGGGTAGCATCACGTAGCGCAAGATGGCATCTTGCGCTACGTGTTTTTTTCGTCCGTCGTCCTGGCGAGCGGCCGATGGCGAGAAGGGAAGCCCCATCCAGAACGTGAGGCCGTGGGCTGAGTCGTTCCCTCTCGTTTCGCCATCGTCCCCGGCGTAGCGCAATGGCCGGCCGTTGCGCTCCCAAAATCTGCCCGCCCTTGCCTACCCAGCGGGAAATCGGGTAGAATGCGGGCGTTTCGTTCCCCGTCCGACCGTCATCGCTCCTGGCCCGTTCGGCCAAACTGCCCCGCCCATGACCCACCGTCAGGATGAAATCGAGGCCATCTTTCGCCGCATTGCCGACCTGTCCGAAGAGAGCCTGATCCAGCTGTCGCAGTTCATCAGCTTTCTCAAATGGCAGGAAGAACAGTGGCATTCGCCCTCGGCCTGGGAACCGGAAGGTGGTCTGCGGCCCATCTGGGTGTACGACTTGATCGAGCACTTCGGCGAGGCGCGGCAAGCAGCCACCCACGACCCGGCCGGGATGGAGATCAAGGTGGCCCCGGCTTCGTGCGGCGGTCTCGTGCGTCAAGCCATCTGGCAGCATCCGCCGGCGGTGGGCGTGTCGGTGCTCGAATACCAGTTCGCCGTCCCGCACGATGTGGATGTGCTCAAGATGCGCTTTGCCGCAGGCGTGCGCGATGGCGCCCTGCTCAGTTCCGACAATCAGGTGGCCTTTCGCGTGCGTGTCAACGGCCGTATCCTGTGGAGTCACCTGAAAGGCGAGGTGGGTTGGGATAGTTTCATACTCGACCTGCCGTCGTTGGCCGGTCAGGAAGCCATCGTCCAGCTCATCACCGACCCATTGGGCAATTCGCGCTGGAACTGGGCGGTGTGGGGCGAGCCGCAGATCATCGGCCTGGTCTATCACCAGGTTTGAGGCCGTTTGGGGGGCCGACGAGCATGCGCCCGGCTGTTGTCCGCATCTTCGGCGTCCCCATGGACCTGGGCCAACAGCGCCGTGGGGTGGATATGGGTCCCAGCGCGGTGCGCTATGCCGGCCTCCAGGCCCGGCTGGAGGGTCTGGGCTACCGGGTTGTGGACGGCGGCAACATCGCCGTCGAGGCGCCGGAGGAGGCGAGCGCGGCCGAGGCGGTGCAGGAGCTGGGTGGAGGCCGGGTGCGGCACCTGCGGGCCGTGGTTCAGGCCTGCCAACGCATCTACGAGACGGCATGCCATTGCGGCCCCGATGAGTTCCCCATCTTCCTTGGCGGCGATCACTCCATCGCTTTGGGCACGGTGGGTGCCCTGAGCCGGCTGGCGCCGACCGGCGTCCTCTGGGTGGATGCCCATGCCGATTGCAACACCCCGGCGACCTCGCCGTCGGGCAATCTCCACGGCATGCCGTTGGCCCATCTCGTGGGGTTGGGGCTGCCCGAACTCGTGGATTTGGGCCATCCCGGTCCCAAGATTGACCCCCATCACGTGGTGCTCATCGGGCTGCGCAATGTGGATGCGGGCGAGCGCAGCCATCTGCGGGAGCTGGGGATACGGGCCTACACGATGCGGGATATTGACGAGCGCGGGCTGGCCGCGGTAGCCCGCGAGGCCATCATCCACGTGGCCGGACTCCCGCGCGTGCATGTCAGCCTGGACATGGACAGCCTGGACCCCGGTTTTGCGCCGGGGGTGGGCACGCCCGCGCCCGGCGGCCTGACCTATCGCGAGGCCCATCTCCTCATGGAGATGCTGGCCGAATCGCGCAAGGTCACTTCCCTCGACATCGTCGAGATCAACCCGATTTTGGATGACGGGAATCAGACGGCCGAGCTGGCAGTCGAGTTAGCGGCCTCGTTGTTGGGGGCGCGGATTTTGTGAGAGAGACAGGCGTTGCGGCGGTGCTCTTGCGAACGGCATGCGATTTGGGAGCCTGATTCGCTCCCGGCTATAATCCCATGTTGACGCGTCGCGTTATGAACAACTCGGCAGGAGTTGTTCTACTCATCACATAAGGAGGGATCGCTTGAAACTGCACGAATATCAGGCCAAGCGCATCTTTGCGCAATATGGGATTCCCATCCCGCGTGGGGAGGTGGCTACGTCGCCCACCCAAGCCCGTGATATCGCCCAACGGTTGGGCAAACCCGTCGTCATCAAGGCTCAAGTGCTGGTGGGCGGCCGCGGCAAAGCCGGCGGTATCCGGCTGGCCCGCACGCCCGATGAAGCCGAGGAGAAGGCCGATGCCATTCTCGGCATGAACTTGAAGGGCTTTACGGTCAGGCGGGTACTGGTGGATGAAGCTTCCGATATCCGGAAGGAGATTTACCTGGGATTGGTCATTGACCGGGCCCGCGCCCGTGTGGTCATGATGGCTTCGGCCGAGGGCGGGGTGGATATCGAAGAGGTAGCGGCGACCAAGCCCGAAGCCATCAAGACCGTGGTCGTTGAACCCGCCCTCGGTTTGCGCTCGTATCAGGCCATCGGTTTGGCCTCGGCTATCGGCCTGCCCCAGGAGCATTTCCGCCTCTTTCAGCAGATTGCTCAGGGCCTATACGAGGCGTTCATCCGCTGCGACGCCGAGCTGGCCGAGATCAATCCTCTCGTCATCCAGGGGGACGGGACCCTGCTCGCCCTCGACGGCAAGATGGTCCTCGACGACAACGCCCTCTTCCGTCATCCCGACCTGGAGGAGATGCGCGATCTGGATGAAGAGGCCCCGGCCGAGACCGAGGCCCGTATCAACGGCCTCAGTTACGTGAAACTCGACGGCGAGATCGGTTGCATGGTCAATGGCGCCGGTCTGGCCATGGCGACGATGGACATCGTCAAACACTACGGGGGCGCGCCAGCCAATTTCCTTGACATCGGCGGCGGCGCCCGCGCCGAGAAGGTGGCGGCCGCGTTGCGCATCATCCTCAGCGATCCCAACGTCAAAGCCGTCCTGTTCAACATTTTCGGCGGCATCACCCGTTGCGACGAGGTCGCCCGCGGCATCCTGGCCGCCCTGGAACAGGTCCCGACCCGCGTGCCGATGGTGGCCCGCCTGGTGGGTACAAACGAGGAGGAAGGCCGCGCCATCCTGGCCGAGGCCCACATGGCCACGGCTCGCACCCTCGCCGAGGCGGCCCAAAAGGCCGTGGCTGCCGCCCGCGGGGATTGGCCCCTGGAGGTGGTCCGATGAGCATCCTGGTGGATAGAAACACGCGGCTGGTCGTGCAGGGTCTGACCGGTCGCGAGGGCATGTTCCATGCCGCCCAAATGATCGAGTACGGCACGAACATCGTTGCCGGGGTCACGCCGGGCAAGGGCGGACAGCAAGTCCTGGGCGTGCCGATTTTCAACACGGTGGCCGAAGCGCGAGCGGCCACGGCCTGCAATGCCTCGATCATCTACGTCCCGGCCCGTTTTGCGCCCGATGCCATCCTGGAAGCGGCTGATGCCGGGATCGAACTCATCGTCTGCATCACCGAGGGCATCCCGGTGCTCGACATGATCGCCGTGCGCGCCCATCTCGAACGGCTTCCTACCCGGCTCATCGGCCCGAATTGCCCCGGTGTGATCACGCCCGGCGAGGCCAAGGTCGGCATCATGCCCGGCCGCATCCACAAACCCGGTCCGGTGGGCATCGTCTCGCGCTCGGGCACCCTGACCTACGAGGCGGTGGCCGCGTTGTCGGAAATGGACATCGGCCAGAGCACGGTCGTCGGCATCGGCGGCGATCCCATCATCGGCAGTCGTTTCGTGGACATCCTGGCCCTTTTCCAGCAGGACCCGGCCACGAAGGCGATCGTGCTCATCGGCGAGATCGGCGGCAACGACGAAGAGCTGGCAGCCGAATACATCCGCTGGCATGTCACCAAGCCTGTCGTGGCCTTTATTGCCGGCCAGACTGCGCCGCCCGGAAAGCGCATGGGCCATGCCGGCGCCATCATCAGCGGTGGCAAGGGCACGGCCGCCGATAAAATCAAGGCCCTGGAGGCCGTGGGCGTGCCCGTAGCCCATCATCCCGGCGAGATCGCCGAGCTGATCGCCCAACGGCTGTAGCGGGGTGGACGATGGACGATAGACGATAGAAGACGTCGTTCGTCCTTGCAACAGGACGACGGACGAATGACGGAAGACGAAGGGGGTTTCGTCATTCGTCGTTCGTCCTTCGTCCTGAACTTTGGCCGAGCAACAGGACGACAGACGCATGACGGAGGACGGAGGGGCTATCGTCCATCGTCCATTTTGGCCTCGGCGGCTTTTCCTGCTAAGCTCTGCCCTACCCCGATGCGAAGGAGATGCCGCCATGAGCAAAGCTACCGTGATTGCCATTCAGCTCCATGAAGCCCACGGCCAACCGCTGCGGCCCGTATCCCAGGCGCGTGGCCTGCTCGATCAGGGCCTGGAAGGGGACAGCCACAGCCTGCGCGGGCCGGGACGCCGTCGGCAGGTGCTCATTCTCGACCGTTCCACCCTCGACCATTTCGGCCTCCGGCCCGGCGACCTGCGCGAGCAGATCACCCTGAGCGGTTGGCCCGATATCGGCCGTTTGCCGATCGGCGCCCGATTGCGGGTGGGCGACCTGACCCTGGAAGCGGCCGGGCCTTGCGAGCCCTGCCAACACATCGGCGAGTTGCTGGGCGTGGACGATCCCGAGGCCTTCCGTCAGGCGTTGCAGGAGCGCCGTGGCCTGTTGTGTCGGGTGGTCGAGGTTCGGGGCGAGGGTTGGGTGCGGGTAGGCGATGGGGTCGAGCTGCTCGCGACCGGATAGCCGGCCATGTCTGAACCCCAGCTCCGCTCGCGCACCGTCGCCGCCAACGGCATCCGGCTGCATGTGGTCACGGCCGGACCGGAAACAGGACCGTTGGTGCTGCTGCTGCACGGCTTTCCCGAATTTTGGTACGGTTGGCGACGGCAGATCCCGGCCCTGGCCGCAGCGGGTTATCATGTCTGGGCGCCCGATCAGCGGGGCTACAACCGCAGCGACAAACCCGCAGGTATCGCTGCCTACGGGATCGAGACCCTGGCCGCCGATGTCGTGGCCCTCATCGCGGCGTCCGGCCACGAACGGGTCTATCTCGTCGGCCACGATTGGGGCGCGGCCGTGGCCTGGTGGGTGGCCGGAACCCATCCCGAACGCCTGCATAAGCTGGCCATCCTCAACGTCCCCCATCCCGCGGTGATGCAGCGCACCGTGTGGGGAGACCCGCGCCAGCTGCGCAAAAGCTGGTACATTCTCTTCTTCCAGCTGCCGTGGCTGCCGGAATGGGCCTTGCGCCGTCGCGATTTCGCCAACATGGTGCGGGCGCTGAAAGGCAGCAGTCGGCCGGGTACCTTCGGTCCGGCCGAGCTGGCCATCTATCGGCAGGCCTGGGCGCAGCCCGGCGCGCTGACGGCCATGCTGAACTGGTACCGCGCAGCCGCACGGCAACAGACCCGTATGAGGCGGTTGGGACGCATCCGGGTACCCACCCTCATGATTTGGGGCGTTCGCGATATCGCGCTGGACCGTTCCATGGCGGAACCCAGCATCGCCCTGTGCGATGACGGTCGCCTTGTTTTCAGGGAAGAAGCCACCCATTGGGTGCAACATGAAGAGCCGGAGACGGTGAATCGGCTCCTGCTCGACTTTTTTGGCGCTTGAACCGGGCACAACTCCGCACGAGTTGTCCTACTCCAAGCATAGCTCCGATGCTCCCCAAATCGCATAGCCCCAGTCCCGAAAACCCGAACCGTGACGGGCAGCCTGACCGTCGGGCCTTGGCGGTCTGGCTGCTGTGCATGGCCGTCCTGGTGGCGCTGGTCTTGTGGGATTTCGACTCCCACCCGTTGCTGTCCACCGACAGCGGTCGCTACGTCGAGCTGGCGCAGATGCTGCGCGAGAGCGATGAGGAGGTCAGCCGGATATCCTGGAATTTTCCTTGGGGCTATCCGCTCGTGTTGGCGCCGTTTCTGGCGTGGTTCCCGGTCTATTCCGATGGCCTGCGGCTGCTTTCGCTCCTGGCCACTGGTATTGGCGCCACGTTGCTCTTTTGGGGCTGGCCTCGGTTCGGCGGCGCTTCCTATCGCGGGGTCGTGACGGCGCTGTTCTGTGTCTCGCCCATCGTCGTTCTGCAGGCGCGGCTGGTGCTCTCCGAGGCCGTGTTCCTGGTCTGGTTCTTGCTGGGGGCGTTGCTGATGGCCTGGGGCGAGGCGCGGCGGTCGCTGCCGCTCTGGTGGTGGCCGGCGACGGCCGTCGCGCTCACCTTCATGGTTTTCACCCGGACCGTAGGGTGGGTCATGCTGGCCGGGATGGGATTCTGGTGGCTATGGCGCCGTGGCCGTCGTGGGTGGGTCGAACTCGCCGTGGTGGCCGGTCTCATGGCGGGGATCACCGCGCTGGTCGTCGTGCTGACGCCCGTCCCTGCAGAGGCTCTGTTTCCGGGCTTCTATCTGCGGCGGTCCCAGACGCTTCTCGAGGGGCAGCGCCTCGCCCTCGGCGCCCGACCGGAATCCTACACGGCCTTCCTGGCCCGCACGATCCCGCGTCGGCTGACCCACGATTTCCCGGCGGCGGTGGTGCCGGCCCTGAGCAGCCTGTACCTGGACCGCTTGGTGGAAGCGCACGGGCTGCAACTCCTGCGATGGATCGCCGGGGTAGGGATCACGTTGACGATGGGCCTGGGCCTGGTCCGCTGGTTGCGGCGCGAGCGGGCGTCGGTGTTGCTGCCGGCCACGCTGGCCTATCTGCCCGTGTTGCTGGTGTGGGACTGGACCAACCGGCGCTTTTTGCATCCCATCCTGGCGCCCTTGCTCTATGCCTTTCTGCTCGGCGTGAAGGGCCTTGTCCTCGGTGTCGGCCGTGTCCTAAAGGGGGCACCGACCGTGCGGTTGGCCCGTGGCGCCGTGACCGTCGTCATCGTCGCCCTTTTGGTTCTGAACGGCCTCACGGTGATGACCTATCCCGACAACCGCGAAGCCGACCGGGTGCAACGAGCGCGCGGGGAGTGGCTGGCCCAGCATACCCCTCCCGATGCCGGCATCATGTCGGCCTGGTGGAGCGTGGATCGCCTGACCTCCGGTCGCCGGGTCATGTCTCTGCCGATCATTGGGCCGACGACAACACCGGCAGAGCTGGCGGCGTTCCTGGCCCTGCGCGGGGTCTGTTTCCTCGTCATCGGCCCGGATTACGGCCTGTGGGCCGCGGCTGAGGACGAGATGTGGCCGGAACGAGCTTGGGTCTATCGCCCGGAAACGGAGCTGGTGCAGACGCGGATGGAGGCGCTGGTGGCTGCGGGAACCTGGCGGCTGGCGTATACGGCGCCCGACGGCGCTTTTCACGTCTACGCGTGCCGCTAGGGTACGTGCGCCTGGCCATGGGCAACCCGGCTTGCTCTGCTCACCTTACGGCGGGAAAAGGGGAAAAGTGGCTTTTTGCGGCAGTCGCAGGCCACCACAAAAAGCCTTCCTCAATCCTCCTCTCACCGACCGCAGGCCGATGGGAGAGGGGGATCGAAGGGGTGAGGGGTCCAAATCGAGCCATCGGAAGCGTCCGGAATCTGGACAGATGGCGAGTGTCGGTTGCCGTGCGATTTTCGGATTGACAATAAGGCGCAGGATGCATGCGGCAAGCCCGATCACGTTCGAGCGATGTTCAAGAAAGCCCAGGCAGAGATCTACGCCTGAGAGCCGCTCGGCGGGCGAGGTCGCCGTTTCCATCGTAAACAGGAACGTCAGCAGCGCCACGCAGACGAAGAACCCGGTCAGCAACCCCTGGTGCGCCAACCGTTCGGCACGGCGCAGGACGAAACGGATGACGAAGTAACCGGCGATCAGCGACGCCAGGATGCACTGCGACAGATAGCCCAACGCGGCCGGGGTGAAATACAGCGTGAGCACGACCACATCATAGCACAACCGGCGAGGTGGGATGAGGCGACTGCGCCCCCGGATGGCAGGCGCGGGCAAGCCCTCCGTCGGACATGCCTTCGTCGCAATTCCGGCACGCTTCTCGCTCCCCCAAATTCCGCCGACTAAAGCGACCTTAAATTTTCGCGCGTACAACCGCCAAAGCCCTTGACGGAGCGGAGCAGGTGTGCTATAGTTCGTTTAAACGTTTAAGTCATGGTGTGAACGTCCTTGTTGGTCGAGGACGATCTTTTTAGGCTCGTTGTTAAACGTTTAAACATGGCCGGTGTCACCATCCGCGATGTGGCCAAGGCCGCCGGCGTCTCGACGGCCACCGTCTCCTACGTCCTCAATAACTCGCGTCAGGTCAGCGAAGCCACCCGACGCCGTGTCATCGAAGCCGCCCAACGCCTGGGCTATCGGGCCAATATCACCGCCCGCAATCTCCAGGCCAGCGAGACCCGGCTCTTGGGCTACACCTGGCGGCCGACCCCACCCGACCAGTTCAACCCCATCCTCGACCAGTTCCTCAACGCCATCGCCCAGGCCGCCGCACGCCACGAATACCATATCCTGACCTTTCCCACGACCAGCATCGAAGAGGAAAACGCCATCTATCGCGAGATGGTCCTGACCGGCCAAGTGGACGGGTTTGTCCTCTCCAACACGAATCTCGATGACCCGCGCGTGCGAACGCTGCTCGACATCGGCTTTCCCTTCGTGGCTTTTGGCCGCTCGAACCCGGAATGGGATTTCCCCTGGGTGGACGTGGATGGCACCTATGGCGTTCTCGTTGCCACCCACCATTTGCTGGAACGGGGTCATCGCCGCATCGGTTGCCTGGCCTGGCCCGAAGCCTCGCTCACCGGCCAGTATCGCCTAGAGGGCTATCGGGAGGCCATGACCGATGCCGGTTTGACCGTTGCGCCGGAGTGGGTGCGGCGAACCGAGACAGCCTACGAGGATGCCTATCGCGCGGCCTGCGGTTTGCTGAGCCTACCGGCATCACGACGGCCCAGCGCCATCGTCGCCCTCTCCGATCTGATGGCCATCGGCGCCATGAACGCCGCCGCCGACCTAGGGATTGAGGTCGGGCGGGAGCTAGCCATCGTCGGTTTCGACGATGCCCCCGTCGCCCGTTTCCTGCGACCGCCCCTGAGTTCATTGGCCCAACCCATTTCGGAAGTGGGCGAACGGCTGGCGACCATGCTCATTGACCTGGTCAACGGCCGGCGCCCTGCCCAAGCCCAAGTTTTGCTCAAACCCTCCCTCGTGGTGCGCGCCTCTAGCGCCTTTCGTTACACCGATTGAGGCATGACATGGTTCTGGCCGGCGTCATTTTCGACCTCGACGGCGTGATCACCGATACCGCCGAATATCACTACCGGGCCTGGCAACGCCTGGCGAACGAAGAAGGTTTGCGCTTCGATCGCCAGATCAATGAACGCCTGCGGGGTGTTTCCCGTCGCGCTTCGTTGGAGATCATCCTGGCCGAGAACAATCGCCAGGTAAGCGAGACGCAGATGGCCGAGTGGATGGAGCGCAAGAACGCCTACTACGTGGCCAGTCTGGCCGAGGTCACGCCGGCCGACCTGTTGCCGGGCGCAGTGCCGTTCATTCGGGAACTGCGCGAGGCGGGGATTCGGGTGGCGCTGGGTTCGGCCAGCAAAAACGCCCGCACCGTGTTGGAACGTCTCGGCATTGCCGATCTGTTCGATGTCGTGGCCGACGGCACCAGCGTCGAGCGGACGAAGCCGGCGCCGGACCTGTTCCTGTGGGCCGCCCGTCAGATGGGGCTGCCGCCGGGGCTGTGCGCCGTGGTCGAGGATGCCGCCGCTGGCATTGACGCGGCCCTCGCCGCCGGCATGTGGGCCATCGGCCTGGGGCCGGAAGAACGGGTAGGCCACGCCCATCTCCGCTTCGACAGCCTGGCCGAAGTGACCCTAGAGCAGGTGTTGGCCGGTCTGGAGGATGCTTCGTGGACGCTCGTCGAAACGACCTTCGACCCAGCGACCCAACGGCACAAGGAGACGCTCTTCACCATCGGTAACGGCGCGTTTTGTGTGCGGGGGAGCTTCGAGGAGGGCTATCCCGGCGACCTGCCGGCTTGTTTCGTCCATCGCCTATGGGACGACATACCCATCAACTTTACCGAGCTGGCCAACATCCCTCGCTGGATCGGTGTGGACATCTGGGTGAACGGCGAACGGTTCCGTCTCGACCGGGGCAAGGTGTGGGGGTATCGGCGCACACTCGACTTCCGTACGGGCACGTTGCGCCGACGGCTACGCTGGCAACCGCAGCCCGGCGGCCCGGTAGTCGAGCTGCGCTTCGAGCGCATGGTCAACCTGGTCGATCCCCACATAGCCCTGGTCCGGGCCGAGGTGCAGGTCGTCGAAGGGCAGGCGGAAGTACGGGTGCGCGCCGGTCTCGATGACGGCGTGGAGAACACCGGCCTGCTCCACTGGCATCGTCTTGACCAGGGACAAAGCGAAGCCGAGGTGTGGTTGCACACGCGCACCCGCGCCACAGGGCTTGACCTGGCCGTGGCCGCGACCATCGTTGCCGAAGCCGACACGCCCCTGACGGCCAGCTTCTGCGACGCCGATGGCAAACCGGCCCCCGAACGACGCGCCACCCTGGGACCCGGTCAACGCCTCGTGCTGGACAAGTTCGTGGCCGTGGTACCGGGGTTCGATGCGGCCGATCCGGTGGCCAAGGCACGCGGCCGGGCCCGTGACAGCGCCTCTCTCGGCCACGACGCTTTACATGCGGCCAACGCCGCCGCCTGGGCTGCCCTTTGGCAGGATATGGATGTCGTCATCGAAGGTGACATCGAAGCCCAGCTGGCCATGCGCTTCAACATCTTCCATCTCATCATCGCCGCCCCTCACTGGACCGAACGGGCCAGCATCGGCGCCAAAACCCTCAGCGGCTTTGGCTATCGCCATCATGTCTTTTGGGATACCGAGATTTTCATCCTGCCGCTGTTCACCTTCACCCGGCCGAACCTGGCCCGCCACATGCTCATGTACCGCTGGCACACCCTGCCCGGCGCCCGCCAGAAAGCGAAGGCCAACGGCTACGAGGGTGCCCAATTCCCCTGGGAGAGCGCCGCCGACGGCCGAGAGGTGACGCCGACCTGGGTGCCTCATCCCACCGACCCCACCCAGCTGGTGCGCATCTGGACCGGCGATATCGAAATCCACATCACCGCCGATATCGCCTATGCCGTGATGCAGTACTGGCGGGTGACGGGTGACGATGCCTGGATGGCCGATTACGGGGCCCAAATCGTGCTCGAGGGGGCCAAATTCTGGGCCAGCGCCGCCCAACGGGGAGAAGACGGCAAGTACCACTATCGTAACGTCATCGGTCCCGATGAGTATCACGACCGTGTGGACGACAATGCCTTCACGAACGCCATGGCCCGCTGGCATCTGGAGACGGCGCTGGAGGTGCTGGCCTGGCTGGAACGCACGTATCCCGAACGACACCGACGCCTGGTCGAGACCCTCGACCTGACGCCTCAGCGACTGGCCCATTGGGCCGATGTCATCGGTTGCATGTTCTTCCCGCAAGACCCCGAAACCGGGTTGATCGAGCAGTTCCGCGGCTACTTTGGCCTGCAAGATGCCGATATCGCCGCCCTGCGCGACCCTAAACGCACCCGCTCGATGCAGGCCCTCCTGGGCATCGAAGGCTGCGCCGCCACCCAAATCCTCAAACAGCCCGACGTGCTGATGCTTCAGTACCTGCTGCCCGACCGCTTCACGCCGGAACAGGTGCGCGTCAACTACGCGTACTACGATCCCCGCACCGACCACGAACACGGTTCGAGCCTGGGCCCTGCCATCAGCGCCATCATGGCCTGTCGGGTGGGTGAGATCGAGGCGGCTTACGGGCATTTCCTGCGCGCGGCTCGCGCCGACCTGCACGACATCCGCCACAACGCCAGCGACGGCATCCACGCCGCCAGCGCCGGAGGGCTGTGGCAAGCAGCCGTGTTCGGCTTTGCCGGCCTGCGGCTTCACGCCGACGGTTCCTGGAGCCTGGAACCGCGACTGCCCCCGCATTGGACTCGGCTGGCCTTTCGGTTCTACCACCGCGGACAGGCGCAATCCGTAGATTTGCGTCCGTCTTGAGCGATTTCCCAAACCGGGGCCGGGCACTCCGCCTCCGCCACGATGTCAGAGTGTCCCGGCCCCCGTCCCCGCAGAGCCCACCGACTCTGCACCGGGAACGCCCTTCATGATAGGCGGTAGGGGCATTTCCCGGCAAAAGGAGAACGGGGGCTTCATGGCCTGGACAGGAGGTGATACCGTCATCAGCCCTTTCCCAACCCCCACATTCACCCCCAACCGTTGTTCCCTTTCTCCCGCTTCGGTCTGCCGGCGTCCGGCTTTGGCCCTCGACCAATACCCCCGACGATGCCGGCGCCTTTCACCCGTTCTCTAAAGGAGGAGAACAATGCGCACCTACCGATTCATGGCTCTTGTGCTTGTGCTTGGGCTGGCCCTGATCCTGGCCGCTTGCGCCCGGGCCACGCCTACACCGGCCCCGACTCCCACCCAACCGCCGGCCCCCACGCAGCCACCGGCCCCAGCCGCACCACAAACCTACGGCGAGCTGAAGGTCATTCCGGTGGAGCCTGGGGCGAAGATCGTCTTCTCTGGTTGGGGCGACGAGACGGAGCAGAAGATCTACCGGGACTCCATCGAGCGCTTCAAGCAGTTCTACCCAGACGTGACGGTGGATTTCCAGCCCATCCCCGCCGACTTCCAGACCAAGCTGAAGGCGATGATGGCTGGCGGCACGGCGCCCGATGTCTTCTACGTGGATGACCAGCTCATGACCGCCTTCGGCCCCACGGGGCAGCTCCTGGCCCTGGACGAGTACATGGCCGAAGCCGGAGTCAGCCGCGCGGACTTCATCCCGGCGCTACTGACCATCTTCACGTTGGACGGCAAGACCTACGGCCTGCCCAAGGACTGGGGCACGCTGGGGCTGGTCTATCTGCCCGAGGCCTTCCAGGCAGCAGGCATCCCCGAACCCACACCCGCCTGGACCTGGAACGACCTCAAGGCTGCCGCCGAGGCCATCCAGAAGACGGGTAAGTACGGCGGCTTCTGCATGAACGCCGACTGGGCCCGCTTTGCGCCCTTCGTCTTCGGTAACGGCGGCGCCTACGCCACCGACGACTTCAAGACGGCCACGCTGAACACGCCGGAGGTGCTGGAAGCGGCCCGGTTCGTGACCGAGATGAAGAAAGCGGGCACCATCGTGACCTCGGCCGATGTGGGGGCAGGCTGGTGCGGCGAGGCTATCGGCAAGAAACTCGTGGGCATGACCTACGAGGGCGGCTGGATGGTCAACTTCATGCGCCAAAACTACCCGGACGTCGTTTGGAAGGCCGTGGAACTCCCCGCCGGGCCGAAGGGCAAGGCCGATGTCATCTTCACCAACGCCATCGGCGTCAATGCGGCCACCAAGTATCCGCGGGCAGCGGCCGCCTTCACGATTTTCGTCACCAGCCGCTACAACCAGGCCGAAATCGTGAAGACCGGCTTCGCCTACAGCACCCACCCAGACCAGTTGAACCTGGTGGTGGACCCCAACGACCGGGCGATTGCGGCGGGCGGCACGTTCCCGCTGACACGGGTGGCCTACTGGGGCCCCAACACGGGTAAGGTCAACGACGCCGTCTCCAAGGCCCTGGAGCGGGTCTATCTCGGCGAGCAGACCGTCGAGGAGAGCTTCGCTCAGGCCCAGGAGGAGGCGCAGGCGGCCTTGAGCGGTCGCTAAACCCATCCGATATCGCGCCGGGCCGGGAAATTTCCCGGCCCGGCCGCTACCTGCGCCAAACGATGCCCCGGCCGGGGTTTGACGGGGCTGCAATCCCCAAGGAGAGTTGTTTATGGCTACCGCAATTCAGACGCCTCCGGTCCCCACGGGCCGACCGACCAAACCGGGAGTCTCCTCCTGGCTGGCGGCGCTGGTGACGTTTCTGCTCGTCAGCGCCTTCATGACGGCCGCAACCCTGATCTCGGCGCCCACGCGGGGGGTGCGCATTGCCGATGTGGGCCGCTATACGACCGAAGTCTTCCGCACGAGTCAGGCCTTTGCCCTGGTCGGGATCGTCCTCGGCGTCATCATCGGGTTGATCGCCGCCCGCGCCGTGTACAAAATCTGGCACGACCGCCGACGTCGCAGCGATTTCATCACGGCCTATCTGTTCCTGCTGCCGTACCTGCTCGTGACGATGGTTTTCACGGTGGGCGTGTTGTTGTTCGCCCTGTACATCGCCTTCTTCCGCTATGACATCTTCACGCCGCCGCAATTCCTCGGCACCGATAACTTCATCAGGGCGTTCCGAGAGCGGGATTTCTTACAAGCGCTGGTCAACGTCTTTTGGTACTCCCTGATTGTGACACCGACACAAACGGCCCTGGCGTTGCTCCTGGCCGTGCTGCTCAACCAGAGGATCCGGGGCCGCGAGTTCTTCCGCACCGTCTTCTACACGCCCAGCGTGACCTCATCGGTCGTGATTTCGATGATTTTCTGGTGGCTGTACTTGAAGACGGGCTTCCTGAACTACGCGTTCGAGACCGTTTTGGGGCTGTTTGGGGTGCAATGGCAGGCCGTAGAGTGGTTGAACAATCCCCGCGGGCTGTTCCAGCTGATCGCGCGGGCCTTTGGCGGCGATATCCCTGGCAATCTATGGTATCTGCGTGGGCCCAGCGTGACCTGGATGGCCATCATGTTCCAGAACATCTTCACCACCATCCCCACGTTCATGATCATGTTCCTGGCCGCGCTGCAGGATATCCCCGCCAGTATCTATGAAGCGGCCGAGATTGACGGTGCCAATGCCCGGCAGCAGCTGTTCCGGATTACCATCCCCATGTTGCGGCCGGTCATCCTGTTGGTGGTGGTTTTGGGCACCATCGGCACCCTGCAAATTTTCGACCAGGTCAAGATTCTCACCGCTGGTGGGCCGTTGGGCACGACTTTGACCCCAGTCTATCTGATCTACGCCGAGGCTATCGGCACCCTGGGCGAGATCCAGATGGGCTACGCCTCGGCCATGGCCTTCATCCTGGCCGTCATCATCTTCAGCTTCACCTTTGTGCAGCGGCGATTCATCGAACGCGGCACCGAGCAATACTAGGAGGCTCCTCATGGCTGCGACTGGAGCTACCTTGCGTACCCGCCAGCTGACCTCGGAGCAGGCCCTGCGTCTGCAGCGCATCCGGCGGGGTGTGCTTTATACTGTCCTCATTGTCCTGGGCCTGCTCTCGCTGACGCCCTTCATCCTGGCCTTTCTGGGGACTTTCAAGACCGACGCCGAGATCATCGCCTATCCGCCCACCCTTCTCCCGGAACAATGGCTGTGGCAGAACTGGGTCAAAACCTGGAACACCGATTTGGGCGAGGGTGCGACCTTCCCCCGCTGGCTGCTCAACACGGCCGTTATTGCCATTGGCTCGGCGTTGCTACAGGTGGTCTTTTGCTCGATGGCGGGCTATGCCTTTGCCCGGCTCGATTTCCCCGGCAAGAACATCGTCTTTTCCTTCATGCTGGCCAGCATGATGATCCCCGGCGCCGTGACCCTCATCCCGGCCTACGTGCTCATGACCAAGATCGGCTTTGTGAACACCTACTGGTCGCTGCTGGTGCCGGGCGCCGTGAGCGCCGGGAGCATCTTCCTGCTCACCCAATTTCTCAAATCGGTGCCCAGAGAGCTGGAGGAGGCCGCGCTGGTGGACGGCGCCTCGCGTTTCCGGATTTACAAGGACGTGGTCATCCCTCTGGCGCGACCAGCCCTGCTCACCGTCTTCATCCTCCAGTTCCAGGGCATGTGGAACGCGTTCATGGCGCCGCTGCTCTACCTGAACACCCCGCGCATGTGGGTGCTCAACGTGGCCCTCACCGTTTTCCAGCAGCAGTACAAGGCGCAGTGGAACCTGACCCTGGTGGCGGCCATGTTCAACGCCATCCCCGTGCTGCTCCTCTTCGCCCTCTTCAGCCGATACTACATCGAAGGCATCAGTTACGCTGGTCTGAAGGGATGAGATGAAGCTGCAACGCCATTCTCACAATCCCGTTCTCTTGCCCGATCCCACCTCGGATTGGGAGTGCTACAACGTCTTCAACCCGGCGGTGGTCTATCACAACGGCCTCTGGCACATGTGGTATCGGGCCCAGGGGCTGGATTGGGTGAGCCGCATTGGCTACGCGGTGAGCGCCGACGGCCTCCATTGGAACCGGCTACGCCGACCCGTCCTCGAACCCCACGACGGTACCGATTCGCGTGGGGTCGAGGACCCGCGCGTGGTCGTCATGGACGGTGTGTTCTATATGACCTACACCGCCTACGGCCGCGAGTATCACGGCCCCGGCAAGCCCACCCATGCCGGCGACGGCATCACGCCCATGATCGCGCGCAGCACGAACGGCATCACCTGGGAACGGGTAGGCGCCATCGTGCGCGGGGAGGACAACAAGGACCACGTGCTCTTCCCGCGCAAGATCGGTGGGCGCTATGCGGCCTTGCATCGCCGCTGGCCCAACGTCTGGCTCGCCTACTCCGACGACCTGGTCACCTGGCGGCCGGAGGACATGTATCCGGTCTACGGCCCGCGACGGGAGGACCCGGACGCCTGGGACCGCAAGAGCGTGGGCAGCAACGGCGTGCCCATCGAGACGCCCGAGGGCTGGCTGCTGATCAACCACGGCTATGACGAGGGGCACGTGTACAAGTTCGGCGTCGTGCTGCTCGACCTGGAGGACCCCACGCGCGTCTTGCGCCGGCCGAAGAGCGCCATCTTCTGGCCGGAGGAGCTGTGGGAGCTGCGCGGGGACGTGCCCAATGTGGTCTTTTCCTGCGCCAACCCCGTGGTGGACGGCGTGGTCTACGTGTACTACGGCGGCGGCGACCACGTCATCGGCCTGGCGACTTGCCGGCTGGACGATCTGCTGGCCTTTGCCCTGTCGTAGCACAACTCCCGTGGCGTTGGCGTTGTGCTACAACTTGCCGAAAGAGCCGAGACAGCAAAAGATGATCGCCCAATTCCTGAATCCGGTGCCACGGTCATCTGGAAAGAACAAACGCCACCCCATTGCCCTTCCTTCTTCCGTCGGCGGAAGAAGGAAGGGCAGGGGAGAGATGAGGACGCTTCGTGGCGGATAGACCTGGAATCGGGACTCCGAACATGGGTCTCCGGTGCCATGGCTATCCCGACACAGTCGCCGCGTCGAACAGTCCCTTGCGCGCGGCACGGATGAAGTCCAAACAGCGCGGATCGCGGCCTAACAGAAGCCGAGTGGTGAGGATGGCGGCCCGCAGCTCGCGGTCCAGCGGGTCGAGGATGGCGCAATCGAGGCCGGCCTCCATGGCCAGGGCCAGAAAGTAGCGGTTGATGTACGAACGGGCCGGCAGCCCAAAGGAAATGTTGCTCAGGCCGATGGTCAGATGGGCATCAGGGTATTCGGTGCGCACGGCCCGCATCGTCTCCAGGGCGATCAGCGCGCTGCGGGTATTCGTCGCCAGGGTCAGGGCCAGCGGGTCAATATAGACGTGATCATCGGGCACGCCCACCGCGCGGGTTGCCGCCATGATCCGGTGGATGACCTCCATCCGTTGGGCGCTCGTTTCCGGAATTTTCTTGCCGTCCAGGGCCAGGGCAATCACCCGACAGCTGTGGGCAACCACGATGGGCAAAATCCCCACCAGCCGCTCGTGTTCGCCGCTGATCGAGTTGATCATGGGTGTCCGATGCACGGCCTGAACGGCCACCTGAAGGGCCTTGGGATTGGCGCTATCGAGGCATAACGGCGTGTCCACCGCTTCCTGGACCACATCAACCAGCCACAGGAGGTCATCCGGTTCCTGGGCGGGCATGGTGCCGGCATTCACATCCAGCCAATGGGCGCCGGCTTCGGTCTGGCGCCGAGCCAGATCGGCAATAAAGGCGGCATCGCGTTCAGCAATGGCCTGGGCCACGCGCTTGCGGGTACCGTTGATTTTTTCACCGATGATTTGCATAACGTCGATCGTTCAATAGAGTGGTGACTCCGCGTCTCCGTGACTAAAACCTCAAGCCCGCCGTGTGAGCGGTATCATCCCGTGGCGGCCGCTGTAGGCATAGGCGCAGCGGTCGCGAAGCGAGCAAAAATCGCAATTCGTCAGCCCCTCAACCCCCAGGGGATACTCGCCGACGCCACAGACCAGCGAGAGCGATTTGAGCGGGGTCATCACATAGCCGGGGCTGAGGCTGACGCCGATTTGGGCCGCATCCAACAGGCTGAAAATGACCCGCTGGTCGCGCACGCTCCAGGCCGATTCTCCCGGCGAGAGAAACGTGCTGACGTGCCAATCGCGCGCCTGAAAAGTCGCGACGAACCGGTCGTAGAGCTGCCGGCGCACCTGATCCACCGCCCAGGAGGCGAGTTCGTCCAGCACCAGGGCCGGAAAACGTTGCCCCGCGGCCTGCAACTGCCGGATACGCTCGTCCACGGCCGGTCCCAGGGTCGCGATGGCCACCACCAGCTCCTCGGCGCCACCGATCACCTGCACGAAAGGTCCCCCGCCCAACGTGTGGCCGCCCTTCAGCTTGACCCGGTCGTGCAGGTAGGCGACGATGCGGAACCGGTCATAGCAGGCGGCCGGTTGCACCAGGGCAGGGACCTCGGCCAAAACGCCTTCAACCTGACGACGCACGGCAGGCCGTTCCAGCAAACGGGCAAACGCCTCGCCGCGGAAAGCGACGTATTCATCGAGGTCGAAGCGCAAGTCGAAATCCCGAACGATGTTCATGGTCGGCGAAACGAGGGTGCCCCGACCCCCGCGAACGGCCGCAAGCGGCAACTGCGGGCAAAGAGGCGGGCGAAATGGGGATGGGTGGCTAGCTCGAGATACGCAACACGGCGACGAAGCTCTCGGGCGCGGCGCCGCAGGTGGGTCGAAAGCAAGGCCAGTTTGGCGCCGATGCCGGCGGCATTTCCCACCTGGCGAAAGCGATCGAGAGGCAGGTCGGGAAACATCCCGATGGCGACGGCGTTGGCCACGTCAATGTAAGCGCCAAAGGCCCCGGCGATGATGAACCGTTCGATCTGCTCCGGCGCAACCCCGCCCTCGGCCAGAAGGAGCGCAATGCCGGTTTGGATGGAGGCCTTGGCCAGCTGGATCTCGCGGACATCGTGCTGGGTGATGCCGATCGGACGGGCGCTGCCGTCAGCCGCGGCCTCGACCAGGACGAACTCCCGTTGGCCGTCCTGCTCGCGCACCCGCGGATGCGCGCCCGGCACCATGCGCCCGGCCTCGTTGAGGATGCCGGCCCGATAGAGCTGGGCCACGGCATCGAGGATGCCGGAGCCGCAAATCCCCACCGGCGCTGCGGCGGCGATGGTCTGGACGTGGACACCCTGACCGTCAATTCGCACCCGTTCCACCGCGCCTGGTTGCGCGCGCATCCCGTCCCGGATGTGATAGCCCTCGAAGGCCGGCCCCGACGCGCACGACACGGTGCGGATGCGACCGTCGGGTAGGACGAGGGAGATTTCGGTGTTCGTGCCGATGTCGAGCGCCACGGCGGTGCGGCCCTGCCATTCGTGTTCGGTCGCCAGCAGCATGGCCACATGGTCGGCGCCCACGAAACCGGCGATATTCGGCAGGATGTGCAGATAGGCGCCCGGCGCCAGGTGCAGCCCCACCTCGCGAGCGCGCAGGTCCAGATCGTCTGCCACCGCCGGCACGAAAGGCGCAACGGCCAGCTGCTCGGTTGGCAAACCCAACAGCAGATGGTGCATGGCCGTGTTGCCGACGATGACGGCGTCCACGATGTCCTGCCGACGAACCTTGGCCGCCGCGCACAGGGTCTCGATGAGGTCGTTGAGAGCATCCACCACCACCC
>JAOADB010000062.1 GCA_026417535.1 Caldilineales bacterium | reverse complement strand
CCCGTTATCGGCCCAGACCCAGGACGAAGGACGAAAAGACCCTTCGCCCTCCGTCGTTGGTCCTTCGTGCCCACCATCGGCCAAAACCCACTAACCAGTCCCCAGTCCCCAGTCTTCATTCTCCAGTCCCCATCCCCAATCCCCAACCCCATGGAACGCAAAATCCGTGTTCTTGTGGCCAAACCAGGTCTCGACGGCCATGACCGCGGGGCCAAGGTGGTCGCGCGGGCCTTGCGCGATGCCGGATTCGAGGTCATCTACACCGGCATTCGTCAGACCCCCGACATGATTGCCGAGGCAGCCTTGCAGGAAGACGTGGACGTCGTCGGCCTGTCCATCCTCTCCGGCGCGCATATGGCCCTGGTGCCCAAGGTGCAAGAGGCCCTGCGCCGGGTCGGTCGCGAGGATGTGCTGCTGTTGGTGGGCGGCATCATCCCTGACGAGGACATCCCCATCCTGCAGCAGATGGGGGTGAAGGGCGTCTTTGGCCCCGGCACCCCCACATCGGCCATTGCCGAGTTCATCCGCCGGGAGCTGGCGGAAGCGGAACCCGTGGCCTGAGCCGGGACGATCTGCCGATGCCTGTGGCCCGGACCGAGACCGTTGACGCGCTGGCGAGGGGCCTGCGCGAGGGTGACCGTCGTGCGTTGGCCCGCGCCATCAGCCATGTCGAAGACGGCACGCCACTGGCCCGGCCGTTGCTGGCGGCCCTCTATCCTCAGGCCGGTCGGGCACACCTCATCGGCGTCACCGGCGCGCCCGGCACGGGCAAATCCACCCTGGTCAACGGCCTGGCCCTGGCCTATCGGCGCCGCGGCTTGACCGTGGGCATCGTGGCCGTGGACCCGACGAGTCCCTTTACTGGCGGGGCCTTGCTGGGCGACCGCGTGCGCATGCGCGACCTCGCCGGGGACCCCGGCATCTTCATCCGTTCGATGGCCACCCGCGGC
This sequence comes from Caldilineales bacterium, assembly GCA_026417535.1. GTDB lineage: Bacteria > Chloroflexota > Anaerolineae > J102 > J102 > SSF26. Next base: position 14,806 of record JAOADB010000062.1, on the reverse strand, counting down.
AGCCTGGGCGGACTGGCCCAAGCCACGGCCGATGTGGTCATCGTCCTCGATGCGGCCGGTTTCGAGCGCATCCTCATCGAGACGGTGGGGGTCGGCCAGAGCGAGGTCGAGATCGCCAGCACGGCCCACACGACCATCGTGGTCGAAGCGCCCGGTTTGGGCGACGAGGTGCAGGCGATCAAGGCCGGCGTCCTCGAGATCGCCGACATTTTTGCCGTCAACAAGGCCGACCGCGAGGGCGCTGACCGCACCGTCACCGCTCTCAAGATGATGCTGGGCCAGGGTGTACCCGATAAGTACCACATCATGCACCACGGGCGTCTGTTGCCGGTGACATTGCCGCCCTTGGAGCCGGCTTCGGCGAGCTGGGTGCCTCCCATCCACAAAACGATTGCCACCCAAAACCAGGGGATCGCCGAACTGCTCGATTCCATCGAAGCCCATCGGCTGTACCTGGAGCAAAGCGGCACGCGCCAATGGCGCGACCGCTTGCGGGCGGCATCCGAGCTGCGGATGATCCTGCGGGATGTACTACTGGCTCGGGTCCTCGACCGGACACCGGTCGAGCAACTGGACCGGTTGGTCGGCGCCGTGGCCGAGCGGCGCCTGGACCCCTACACGGCGGCCCGGCAGCTGCTCGATTCGACGGCGGTCTAAAACCTGCCGGGTGTGGGCGCCGGCTTTTGTTTCTGGAGGAGGTTGCCATGTCCGTAGGTCTGTACGGCGATCTGGCAGTGGTGAGCGGAACCTGCCATCCCGAATTGGCGGCGGCGGTGTGCGAGTACCTGCGCGTCAACCCGACGCCGATGATGGTGAAAAAATTTCCCAACGAGAACATCTTCGTCCGGCTGGAGCAGAGCGTGCGGGCGATGGACGTGTTCCTCATCCAGCCCCTGGGCTCGCCGGTCAACGACATGGTCATGGAGCTGCTCATCACCCTCGATGCCATTCGCCGCGACAGCGCCGGCCGCATCACGGCCGTGGTGCCCTATTACGCCTATGGCCGTACCGACAAAAAGGATCAGCCGCGTGTGCCCATCACCGCCCGTCTGCTGGCCGACCTGATCACCGTGGCCGGCGCCGAGCGGTTTCTGACCATTGACCTCCATGCCGGGCAGATCCAGGGCTTTTTCACCATCCCCAACGACGAGCTGACCGCCCGCTATCTTCTGGTGGATTACCTCAGGAGCCACAACCTGCACCGCAACGCCGTCATCGTCTCGCCCGATATCGGCGGCGTGCGCCGCGCCCGCAACTTCGCCGAAGACCTGAACATCCCCCTGGCCATTATCGAGAAACGGCGTACTCCCGACGGCGAACGCACCGAGTTCTACAACCTCATCGGCCAGGTCGAAGGCCGCACCTGTATCATGGTGGACGACGAGATTGACACCGGCGGCACCCTGTGTCACGCCTCCGAATTCCTCAAGGCCCACGGCGCCACCAACGTCCTGGCCGTGGCGACCCATCCCGTGTTCTCGGCCTCGGCGCCGGAACGGCTAGCCGCCGCACCCATTGACCGGGTGATCGTGACGAACACGCTGCCCATCGCGGCGGCCAAACGGGAGCGATTGGGCGACAAACTCATCGAGATCAGCGTGGCGTCTCTCCTGGGCGAGGCCATCCGCCGTATCCACCAGGGCATCAGCGTCGGCGCCATGTATCAGCACGTCTAGCGGCTCAGGCCGTCGGTGGCTTCGGTTTCGCCCTGGTCCTGCGCCAGGCCGACAGAAGCCGAACGACGAACCACGGGTGACACCGAGCAAACCGATGGCACGGATCCCAGCCTCGGTGAGCGGCCGCCGGCGGCAACGGGAGAGCCACCCGGTTGAAGGCGGCGCGCAGCGAAGGACGCAAGAGGAGGACGAAAGGGTGACGGCGCCTGCGGCCTGGCACCAGTTGCACGACCGTTTGCACATCCTGCCGGAAACGCTGGCCCGTTCGCCAACCCCGGTGGGTGAACGATTTCCCACGCCCATGGCGCTCCTGGCGGCCGTGGCCCAAGGGCTGACGCCGTTGCCGCTGCCGCTGCGCGAAGCCTGGCTGGCCGCGCCCGGCGGTCATCTCGTGCTCACGGCCGATCGTCACGGCTTCGTGCCCGGTCCGCAGCCCGTTCGCCGGGAGACGCTGGCCGATGTGGCGTGGCTGCGGGCGTCCTTGTGGCTGACCGACCGCACGACCTTTTACGAACCGGTGGGATGGCTCGTCTGTCACCTCTTGAGGGATCGGTTTGACCTGGAAACGGCAGCGTCCGTAACGTCCTGGGCCTCGTTCTGGCGGGGCCTGGAAAGTGGCCGGCAGGCAGGCTATGGCCTGAGCGAGGCCGCTCGCGGCGATACCCTGGCCTATCTGGCCGAAGGCGTGGCCGCGTATCTCGGCGACCGCGCAGCGCTCAATCGCCGCGATCCCCGCCTGGAAAAACTGTTGGCCGCCACCCTTTTCGACACCCGGTTCTACCGTCATTTGCCGCGGCGGGCTTGATGGTGGTATCGTCTCAGGCCATGAGCCGCATGCCTTCCCCGACCCGGGTGCACTACCTGGGTCATGCCACCCTTCTCATCGAGCTCGACGGGCTGCGCATCCTCACCGACCCCGTCCTCGGTGATCGCGTCCTGCATCTGCGACGTCGGGGGCCGTCGGGCTGGGCCTGGTATGCCCGTCAGCCTGCGCCCGACCTCATTTTGCTCTCGCACCTCCATCTCGACCATCTGCACCTGCCCTCGTTGCAAGCCCTGCCGCCAACGGCTCCCCTTGTCGTCCCGCAGGGGACGGCGGGCTGGTTGCGTTATCTCGTCTCGCAACCGCTCATCGAGCTGGCGCCGGGCGAAAGCCTGCGCCGGGGTGGGGTCACCGTCGTGGCGACTCCGGCCCGGCACGGCAGCCGATGGGGCCGCTGGCTGAATGCGCTGGACGTGGCCCAGGGCTATCGCATCGAGGGCACCCACACCATCTACTTCCCCGGCGATACCGACCTCTTTCCCGAAATGGCGGCCATCGGCGCTGATGGGCTCGACCTGGCCCTGTTGCCGGTGGGGGGCTGGGGGCCGACCCTGGGGCCGGGGCATCTCGACCCGCAGCGCGCGGCCCTGGCCCTGAACCTGCTGCGCCCGCGGCTGGCCGTCCCCATCCACTGGGCCACTTTTCGCCTGCCGGGCAAATGGTGGGAGACCCGGCCGGCCTTTTCCCAACCCGGACCGGAATTCCGGCGGTTGGCCGCCCAATGGGCGCCGCAGACCACCGTGCATCTGCTGGCGCCTGGCGAGAGCCTGCACATCGTGTGACGAATCCTCTCCGTCGTCCTGAATAGCCACCCATGTCCCTTGCCTTGCCGGCGGCCCCGGCCGATTTGGAGCCCTTTTTTGCCCCGACGGGTGTGGCCCTGATCGGGGCTTCGGCCACGCCGGGCAAGCTCGGCTACGGCGTGTTGCAGAACCTCGTCGGCCGCGGCTCTCGCGCGCCGGTCTATCCCGTTCATCCGACCCATACGGCCATCCTGGGGCTGCCCTGCTATGCCGAGGTGGCGGCCGTGCCCGACCCGGTGGACCTGGCTGTCATCCTCATCCCGGCGCCGGCCGTGCCCGAAGCCCTCGCCGCATGCGGCCGGCGCGGCATCCGGGCGGCCATCGTTCTATCCGGCGGCTTTGCCGAAAGCGGTCCCGAAGGCGCGGCCCGCCAGGAGGCGCTGGTCGCCACGGCCCGCCGGTTCGGCATACGCTTGCTGGGGCCGAACTGTGTGGGCGTGTTGGCGGCCCATACCGGCTTCAACGCCACGTTTATCGGCCGTATGCCCCCGCGCGGGGCCATCGCTCTGATTTCCCAATCGGGGGCCGTGGGCGGGGCCCTCATTGACTGGGCCTGTGGGCAGGGCGTGGGGTTGTCGTATTTCATCAGCCTGGGCAACCGCGCCGACGTGAGCGAGGCCGAGCTGCTGGCCTATTTGGCCCATGATCGCCGCACCGCGGTCATCGCCCTCTATCTGGAGGGATTGGACGAGGGGCGGCGCTTTCTAGAAGTCGCGCGGGCTGTGGGTCGGCGCAAGCCCATCGTCATCCTCAAGGCAGGCACCACCGAGGCCGGCGCTCGCGCCGTGGCCTCGCACACGGCCAGCTTGGCCGGAACCGATGCCGTCTATCGCGCGGCCCTGCGCCAGGCCGGTCTGCTTCAGGCCGACACCACGGCCGATCTGTTCGGCATCGCCCAAGGGCTGGCCTATCAGCCCCCGCCCACCGGCCCGCGCGTGGCCATCCTCACGAATGCCGGCGGACCCGGCGCCATCGCCGCCGATGCCGTGGCCCGCCGCGGTCTGACCGTAGCGCCCCCTTCGCCGGAGGCCGCCGCGCGTTTGCGCGCGGCCTTGGGACCGTTGCCGCAGCTGGCTAATCCCTTCGATCTGCTCGGCGCGGCCTCAACCCATGAGTACGAGACGGCTGCCCGATTGCTCCTGGCCGAATCCGAGTACGATGCCTTGTTGGCCGTGCTCGTGCCCAACACGGCTAACGACCCCGTAGGTGTGGCCGATGGTCTGGCGCGGGCAGCGGCCGCACCACCGGCCGCCCAGCGCAAGCCGGTTTTCGTCTGCTACATGGGCGATGTCAGCCTGCGGGCCGGTCGCCGACGCCTGCATCGTCGCCGTTTGCCGGCCTACGCTTTTCCCGAAGACGCCGCCACGGCCCTGGCTGCCGCCCATGCCTGGAGATGTCCCCTGCCCCCACCGGCTGCGGCCGCAGTCCCGGCCTGGACGGCCGCCGTTGCGCAAGGGCTGAAGACGCTCGGCGACCGCGGCACGTTGGGCGAGGCCGACTTGTACCCCCTGTTGCAAAGCGCCGGCTTTCCCGTGGCGGCGTGGGCTACGGCTACATCGGCCGCCGAAGCGGTTGCGCAGGCGGAGCGGCTGGGTTTCCCCGTGGTGCTCAAGGTCGTGGCGCCGGGTCTGCTCCACAAGTCCGATGTGGGCGGCGTCCTGACGGGCCTGACCGATGCAACGGCCGTGGCCGCAGGCTTCGAAGCGTTGCTGACCCGCCTGGCCGCGGCCCGTCCTGATTGTCAGCCGAGCGGCGTCCTTGTGCAAAAGATGGCTCCTCCGCCCCTGACCGAGGTCATTCTCGGCCTGAACCGTGACCCCGTGTTCGGCCCGGTGCTGCTCTTCGGCGGCGGCGGTCTCTTTGTCGAGGCCTACGGCGACCGCAGCTTGCGCCTGGCGCCTATCGGCGAGGCCGACGCCCGGGCCATGATGGCCGAGACTGTGGTCGGCCGCCTGTTGGCCGGCGCCCGCGGACGGCCTCGTGGGGATGAAGAGGCCCTCGTTGCCTTGCTCATGCGCCTGTCGGCCTTGGCCGTGGCCGTGCCTTCTCTACGCGAATTCGAATTCAACCCCGTTTTCGTGTATCCTGCAGGCCAGGGTCTCACTATCGTGGATGCGCGTGCCATCCTTTCGCCATGATCCTCATCCGCTTTGCCTCTGTTCCTTCCACGCAGGATTGGGCCCGCCACTGGGCGCAATTGGGCGCGCCTGAGCTGTTGGCCGTGCAGGCCCTGGAGCAAACGGCCGGCCGCGGGCGTCTGAGCCGTTCGTGGTGGTCGCCGCCGGGCGTGGGACTCTATCTTTCGCTCCTCGTGCGGCCGTCCATTCCCCTGAGCCAGGCGCCGCAGCTCACCATGCTCACGGCGGTGGCGGCCATGGACGCCTGTGGCGAGGTGGCGGGCATCACGCCGCGGCCCAAATGGCCCAACGACCTGCTCTGGCAGGGGCGCAAATTGGCCGGCATCCTGACGGAGATCGAGCAGGAGCGAGGCCGACTGCGCTATGCCGTCATCGGCCTGGGGCTCAATGTGAACACCACGTTCCGGGGGACGCCGCTGGAGGCCACGGCCATCAGCCTGAGCGAAGCCTGTGGCCGGTCGTTGGCGTTGGACGCGGTGCGGGACGCCTTTCTGGCCCAGTTCGAGGCGCGCTACCGCCGTTTTGGGGCTGGCGAATCGCCCTTCCCGCTCTGGCGACAGCATCTCGAGCCGTTGGGGCGTCGAGTACGGGTGCGCATGACCGACGCCGAAGGGGATGAGGGCCTGGTCGGTCACGCCATCGGCGTCAATCCGCAGGGCGCGCTGCTCGTGCAGGACGAGACCGGTCACGTACACACCATTTGGGCCGGCGATGTGGAGACGGAAACGACCGTTTGAGCCGTCCCCGACCGGGGCATTCCGGTCGCGCGGGGTCGAGTTCGTTTGGGCCGAGGGCGACGAAGGCTTCGTAGCCGTGGAGCCATCCGTCGCGGTGGAGCTTCCGCCTGCGGCGGCGCCGGCAGAGACAGCATCACCCTCGTCGTTTCCGGGCCAGCTGGCCTTGTTGGCGATAGGCATTGTCCTGGGCGCCGTTGCCGGGCTGATCCTCCTCATCGCCCAGGGGCAACGCCAGGCCCGCGCCGACCTGGAACCCGTGATCCGGCTGGAACAGCAGGCGTGGGTGCAAGGAGATGCCGACCTGTATCGCAGTCTGCTCGACCCGGCCGATCCGGATTGGGGCGAAGCGATGGTGGCAACCCTGAACGACGGCATCCGAACAACCGACGACGACACGACCCCACGGGTGCGCCGGGTTTACCTGCAGGGGGAACGGGCCGAGGTCGAGGTGGAGTTCGCCTACGGTGGCCGTCCGTATCGCCGCCTGGAGGCCCTGCGCCGAGTCGAAAACGGGTGGCGGTTGGCCCGTCCGTCGGCCGAGGCCGTCGCCATGGAGACGGTGTGGGAGGGCGAGCGTCTCATCCTACGGGCGGCTTCTGCGGATGCGTTTCTGGCCGCTCATGGCCCACGGCTGGAGGCCCTGGCCGCGGCGTTTTGCGCCCGCTATCGGCCGCCGTCGCCCTGCCGGATCGAGCTGAACGTCGTGCCCGATGGCGAGCTGTTGCCGTTTCGGCCCGGCATGGCGGCCAGGCCGATGCCGCCCCTTGTCACCTATCAGGCGGCCCGGGCCGACGACCGGGTGTGGATCACCCTCGGCGTGGGCCGCGAGGCGATTGACCCGGTCTGGCGGGATCGAATTCGGCGATCTTGGCCGCGGTTGCGCGGTTTGCGGCAGCTCCAGGTCACCGAACAATCGCCGCCGGAGGCGGCGACCACGGCGCGGGTGTGGCTTCAGGGGCCGCTGATGCCGGTGCGGGTGGTCTCCCCGCGCTACGTGGGCGTGCACGACGGCGATCCCCATCCCTTGTGGTGGTTGGCCGTAGCCGAGACGATGGGCGATGTCGTGCTGCGCCGGGCGCTGGGCCCGGTGACGGGCGAGTCGGCAGCGGTGCTGACCTTGTGGGCGGCGGCGCGAGGCGATGTGGCCGTGTGGGCCGAGCGATTCACCGGCGTGCGCCTGCCGCCGGCTGATGTGCGGTTGTATCTCGACGAGGCCGATGCCATAGGGCTGAGCGTGTGGCGCGACACGACCGGGCAACGTGCGGCGGCACGCGCGTTCGCCTTGCTCCTCCACGTCCGCTACGGCGAAACGGCTTTTCTCGATTGGGTATTGGGCCACGACGAGGTGGTATGGACGGCCGAAGCGCCGCAGCTGGCCGAACGTACCCCGGCGCAGCTGGCCGGGGAATGGCAAGCCTGGGTGGATGCCTGCCAGGTGCAAGGCCGTTGCGCATTGGGCGGGGAATTGGACGATGGACGATAGACGATGGACGATCCCCCTCCGTCCTCCATCGTTCGTCGTCCGTCCTGAAATCGGCCCCAACTCAGGACGAAGGACGAACGACGAAAGACGACCCCCTCCGTCCTCCGTCGTTCGTCGTTCGTCCTGAAATCGGCTCCAACTCGGGATGACGGACGACGGACGGAAGACAACCCAGTCACCCGTTACCAATCCCCACTTTCCAATTCAACCAACCCCACCTCGGGCGGGCAGCGAAAGCGGAACGGAGTGGATTCGCCCATGCCGCGCGAGACGATGAGCCGGGTGCGGTCGGAAAGTTCGAAATAGCCCGCAGCTTGGCGCCGGGGCAGACGTGTGCCCTGCGTGTGGATCGCGCCCAATCCGGGCAGAATGACCTGGCCGCCGTGGGTATGCCCGGCCAGGGCGAGCACAAACCGGTCGTCCGGCAGGTGGAAAGCCAGGTCGGGGTGGTGGGTAAGTAGGATGATGGTATTACCAGGCGGGACGACGGCCAGGGCGCGGGCGAGATCGGGCGTGCCTTCGAGCGGGTCATCCACGCCAGCCACCCACAGGCCGGGATGACCGGGCACGGGCACGGCCGTGTTGTCGAGGATTTGCACGTCGTAGAGCTCGAGCAGGGCGCGCAGTTCGCGGGTGTCGTTGGGCAGGCGGGCAAACTGCAAGGGGTGGTTGCGCAGAATCTGCCAGCCCAAGACGAGAACCCGACGCATCCCGTTCCAGGCCGCGGTCAGGCGGGCGGCCGGCGTCGGCGCCGCCGCGATCTCGCGGGCCACCAGACCGATGAAAAAGTAGCGCCACGAGTACTCGGCGTAGTCGTGGTTGCCGAGCACGGCGTAACGGCCCAACGGCGCCGACGGCAACAGGCGCAGCATCGTCTCCACGGCGTCGAGACCGGCATCGTTGTGGAGGAAATCGCCGGTAAAGGCGATGAGGTCCACACGCAAGCCGGGGAGCAGACGCCGCAGGTTCTCCAGGCGACGACGGCGCAGGCGACCGTCGCCGCCGAAGTGCTGGTCGGCCAGGTGCAGGATGCGCAAACCGGCCCCGTGCGGCAGCGACAGACGATAGCGTTGCAGGTGCAGCCGGGGTCGTTCGCCGCCCACGGCGTAGAGCATCAGGCCTCCGGCCAGCGCCGCCAGCAGAACCGGAAGACGAACCGTAAGACGTGGACGTGGTGTTGAGGGTTCGGTCAAGGGTCGCCAGCGCGGTTCAGGCGGTGAGACGGCGGCTCAGCTCGTCCACTTTCTCCGAGAGTTCGGCGATTTTCTTGCCCAGTTCTTCGACACTGCGGCGGCTGGGGACGTTGAGACGATCGAGGACGGCCTCAACGCGGGAATCAATCAGTTCCTCGAACTTGGATTCGACCTTCGCCGTGCTTTCGGTAAGCTCTTTGCCGCGCTCCAGCAGGTCGCTCAGGAGCTCACGGGCATCCTTTTCGGCGATTTCGCCTTTCTCGACGAGACGGTTGATGATGGCCTCAACTTCTTCTTTGCCCATGGCCACGGTGCCCATGGCGATCAGCAAAGCGCTGCGCAGGGTTTTGAGGATGGGGTTATGGCCACTTTCGGGGGCTGTCGCCGTGGGTGCCGGGGTGGGTGCTGGGGTGGTTTTCTTCTTGGCAGCAGGCATGGTTTGGGTTCTCCTTGTGTAACGGTCTACCTGTCCCGACAGTTGTAGGACAACTCCGCAGGAGTTGTCCTACAGGGGAGACGCAGAGCAGGTGACTACGCGGGATTTGTCAGGGTAGTTGGGCGCAGAATGGCATACCAACTTATGACGCATTGCGTCATGGTTGTCCCATATTAGCATAGGGCCGCGGACGTGTCAAAGCCGGGACGAGGAGGGTGCGGAGGAGCCGTCTTTGTTTTTTTGTTGTAGGGGCAACAATCCATACAATACCGGTAAAGCGGCCGGGGCCTGAAAAGGCGCCCCGGTGAGCTTTTTCGTATAGGCTTCTACTCCGTTACGCGCAGGAGAACCCTTGATCCCGCTCCAAGACACGGTCCGCTCACGGTCGCTGCCCGTGGTCAATTGGGCGCTCATTGCGGCCAACATTCTCATCTTTTTCCTGATGGTCTCGACCGGGCGCGGGGCCGAACGACTGACCACGCTTTTTGGCATCGTACCGGCGCGGCTCCTGAGCGGCAACGACCCGTTGGGCTGGCTGACCCTGGTCACTTCGATGTTTCTGCACGGGGGATGGGCCCATTTGTTCAGCAACGTCCTGGCCCTTTACATCTTCGGTGACAACGTGGAGGATCGCCTAGGCAGCGGCCGTTACCTGCTGTTGTACCTATTCTCCGGGCTGGCGGCGGGCATCGTCCACATCGTCTTCAATCCCACCTCGACCATCCCGGCCATCGGCGCCAGCGGCGCCATCAGCGGGGTGTTGGCGGCTTACTTCCTCTTCTTTCCCACGGCCCGCGTGATCACCCTGGTGCCGCTGTTCTTCTGGCCCTGGTTCGTCGAAATCCCGGCTGTGGTGTATCTGGGTTTTTGGTTCGTTTCTCAGCTGCTCAACGGCGTCCTCAGCGTCGTTGTCGGCGCCCAGGCCCTAGGCGGTGTGGCCTGGTGGGCCCATGTCGGTGGTTTTGCCGCCGGACTGGTGCTGGCGCCCTTGCTCAAGCGCCGCCGCTATGTCCGCCGGGTGTATGTGGATGAGTATTTTCCTTGGTAAAGTAACCAGTAACTAGTAACTGGTTATTGGTTACTGGTTACTAGTTACTGGTGAGAATATGCATCATCGTATTGGTGACATGTTATGGATTTCTTTGCGCTAATCTGGTTATTTTTTATCATATCGTCGCTACAGCCGATTATCCGGCAAAAAATGTTGGAGATGGAGCGGTTGCGCCTGCTGGAGCGCCTGGAGAAACGGCGTAACAGCCGGGTGATCGTGCTCATCCACCGCCAGGAAACGCTGAGCCTGTTGGGCTTCCCACTGGTGCGCTATATCACCATTGAGGACTCCGAGGCCGTGTTGCGGGCGATCAAGATGACCGACAAGGACATCCCCATTGACCTGGTGTTGCACACGCCCGGCGGTCTCGTCCTGGCGGCCGAGCAGATCGCCCACGCCCTGCAACGCCACCCGGCCAGGGTCACCGTCTTCGTCCCCCATTACGCCATGTCCGGCGGCACCCTTATCGCCCTGGCCGCCGATGAAATCGTCATGGACGAAAACGCCGTCCTGGGGCCGGTGGACCCGCAGTTGGGCCAGCATCCAGCGGCCTCGATCCTCAAGGTGCTCGAGCGCAAGCCCATCGGCGAGATTGACGATGAGACGATCATCATGGCCGATATCGCCGAAAAGGCGCTGCGCCAGGTCAAAGCTACGGTGAAGGAGCTCCTGCTCGACAAAATGACGGCCGCTCAAGCCGAAGAGACGGCGACGATGCTGGCGACGGGCACCTGGACCCACGATTATCCCATCACGGTGGCGGAGGCCCGCGCCATGGGGCTGAGCGTGAGCACGGACATGCCGGAGGAAATCTACCGGTTGATGGCGCTCTATCCGCAAACGGCGCAGCGCCGACCGTCGGTCGAGTACATTCCGCTCCCGCGTTCACGCGAACCAGAACCGACCCGCCGCGGCCGTCCGTGAAGGGCAACGCCATCCCGATTCCGAACTCCATCCGTTGCTTCGTCCTCGCCCTAGTCCGCTCGGTAGACGACGAATGAAAGACGTAGAGCAAGATGCCATCTTGCGCTAGATCATCCGTCCATCGTCCCCCTCCTATGACCGGCATTGCCCGTATTGCCTCTACCTTTGCCCGTGCCCGTGCCGAGGGACGAGGCGCGTTTATGCCCTATTGGCCGGTAGGCTATCCCGACATCCCCACCAGCCTGGCCATCCTCGAGGACCTGGCCGCCGCCGGCGCCGACCTGATCGAAGTCGGGGTGCCCTTTTCCGACCCACTGGCCGACGGTCCAACCATTCAGGCGGCCACCCAACAGGCCCTGGGCCACGGCGTGACCCCGGCCACGTGTCTGGAAACCGTGCGCACTCTGCGAGCACATGGGGTCACGGTGCCGCTGGTGCTCATGGGCTATGTCAATCCCATCTTGGCCTACGGGAGCGAACGGTTTGTAGCCGCGGCCGCAGCGGCCGGCGCCGATGGGCTGATCGTCCCTGATCTCCCACCCGACGAGGCCGCCGAGATCGAGGCGCTTTGCCAGCAGCACGGTCTGGCCTTCATCTGTCTGGTGGCGCCCACCAGCACGCCCGAACGCATCGCCTTGGCCGCGGGCCACAGTCGGGGCTTCCTTTACCTGGTCAGCGTGACCGGTATCACCGGCGCTCGCGCCGAGCTGCCACGGCATCTGGCCGAGTTTGTGGGCCGTGTCCGGCAGCATACCGATCTGCCGCTGGCTGTCGGCTTTGGCATCAGCACCCCGGACCAGGCGGAGGCTGTGGCCGCCATCGCCGACGGCGTCATCGTGGGCAGTGCGCTGATCCGTCAGGCCAACGGCGCCAATCCGCGAGCGGCGGTGGCCGCGTTGGCCACCTCCCTGGCTCAGGCCGTTCATCGGCCGCGTCATGGCTGAGGCTCTCGCCCTGCGGCCGCCGCTGAAATGGGCCGGTGGCAAGCGCTGGTTGGTGCCCCACCTGCGGCCGCTGTGGGAACCCCACCGGCACCGCCGCCTGGTCGAGCCGTTTTGCGGCGGGCTGGCCGTGACCCTGGGGTTGTTGCCCGAACGGGCCTTGCTCAACGACGCCAATCCCCATCTCATCAACTTTTATCGTTGGCTCCAGCGGGGGCTTGTCATTCCCTGGGAGATGCGGAATGACCGCGGGCACTACTACGAGGCCCGTGAGCGGTTCAATCGGCTCATCCGGGAGGGACAATGGCAAAGCGCCGAAGCGGCTGGGCTGTTCTACTACCTGAACCGCACCGGCTACAACGGCCTGTGTCGCTTCAACCGCGCCGGCCTGTTCAACGTACCCTTTGGCCGCTATCGCACGATTGCCTACGAGTACGATTTTCGGGCCTATCGGTCGCTGCTCGCGCGTTGGGAATTCACCGCGCTCCCGTTTGCCGCGCTGCCGGTGGCGCCGGATGATTTCATCTACGCCGATCCGCCTTACGATGTCGAATTCACCCAGTACGCGGCGGGCGGTTTTGGGTGGGACGACCAGGTTGCGCTGGCCGAATGGCTGGCCCGGCATCCCGGACCGGTGGTGGCCTCGAATCAGGCCACCGAGCGGATCATCCGCCTGTACGAGAAGCTGGGTTTTACGCTGCGGTTTCTGACCGCTCCCCGGTTGATCAGCTGCACCGGCGATCGTCACCCGGCACCGGAGCTGTTGGCGTTACGAGGGGTATAAGGGTTGTAACGTTCAGCCCACTGCCTTGCGCTCCGGCTGGGTCTTCCCTCCCCGCCATTGGGCTGTTTGCTGGGACGACGGACGAAAGACGCAGAGCAAGATGCCATCTTGCGCTACCACTCCCCTTGCCCCTCGAGAAAACACAAAATCCCCTCGGCGATCCCACGGGCCATGTGCTCCTGACCCGTTTGCAGCAGGGCGCGGTCGGCGCCCAAGAAGCCCAGCTCGATAATGGCTCCCGGCGTCTCCGGCGCCACGCGCTGAAAGGCATGGTAGCCGGTCATGTTGCGGGTGATCGTGTTGGGATGTTGCTTTAGACCGGAGGCGCGAGCGTAGGCGGTCTCCAGACAGTGTACCAGCCGACGGTCGGCCTCGGGGATAACCGTTTCGGCCGGGCCGGCCACCTTGAAACCGGTCAGGTCAATGCAGGAATCGGCGTGAATGGAGACCAACGCCTCGGCCCGTAACCCGGTCAACCGTGGATCGTACTCGTCGAGCACCAGCACATCGGCGCCCCGTCGGCGCAAATAGGCCGCAGTCCGATCGGCCACGGCCGTCGTGATCGTGACCTCTTGCAAACCGTCCGCGCAGACGGCGCCCGAATCGTGACCGCGATGGCCGGCAATGAGCGCCACCTGCCAGGGCGACGGCAGGCCCGGGAACACCCCCCAACGGCCCAGAACCCGGGCCGCGCGGCCCGGCGTCAGGGTGCCTTGATAGCTGCCCCAAACCACCACCACGACCAGGGCGAGCAGACTCAGGCCCAGGGCGCGGCCCAACCAGGTGTGCAGGCGTTGCAGACGGGCAAAATGCATGGCGACCATTGTCCACGCCGGTCGCCTGTCCGGCAAAACAACGTCCGGCGTCAGATGCTGCCATGACCCACGGCCGGTCCGCGGGCAAAGGTATGGCCGAAGGCGTAAAGCAGCGGCTGAAAACGCTCCAGATTGACGCCGCTGCGGCCGTCCGACCACTCCGGCGCCACTTCCATGGCCAGGATCCGGGCAATCCACAGGTCCACATCGCCGAGATGATGGACATCCTCTACCCTGCATTCCAGGTTGAGCGGGCACTCGGCGATGAGCGGGGTCTTCACCACGCGGGCCGGATGGGTCGTCAGCCCACACAGGGCCAGTTTGTCCACCTCTTGACCGGAGTAGCTGCCGCACTGCCGGGCGATGGGGCGCATGGTCTCGGTCAGGACGTTGACCACGAACTCACGGCTGGCCGCAATGAGCTGGTTCGTGTAGTTTGCCGTCAACACGCCTGCGACCAGGCGGGGGACTTCGCCCGGCAAGGGGGTAATCGAGGCATTCGTCGAGACATTGACCCGGCCATCCGGCCCCATGACTGTCAGTAACACCAGCGGCACGCCGTAGTGGAGATACTCGCCGTAGCTGCTGAGGTCGATCGGGATGCGCATCGTCACGCTCCTTGAGAGAAGTCGCTGTTCAGCCCGGTGCGTTTACGTCCTGGATAGGTTTGCCGCCATCGTCATCGGTCCAAGACCGAGACGAAAGAGCCTATGCCATGACAGGCATCGGTTTTGAACGGGGAGGGCCATAAGAGAAATCTCCCACAAGCTTAGCACAAAGTGTGGCCTTGGGGCACAGGCGCGGGCGGCGAACTTGGTAAGCCGGTTTCCCATCCGGGTTTTTGCTCGGCTGCAGGCCGAGAGGCGTGCCAGCGCCGCCGGGCGAAAGGGGTGCCGGCGGCGGGGGGCGCCGCTGCCGGGACGGGTTTCGACGCTGCGTGGCGCTATCCTGCGGTTGTTGGCCGCCCGCGCGGGGAAAGGGGGCTGTCTCTTATACACATCT
>JAOADB010000061.1 GCA_026417535.1 Caldilineales bacterium | reverse complement strand
GGCCGGCGATAGGCCGGCGCGATGACCAGAACCAAGGCGAGTACCGCGGCGACCAACGCCCCGGCAACGGGCAGCGCCATCCCCACGACGCGCCCCCAACGGCCCGGCCACGGCCAGCGCTCCCAACCCGCCACCAACAGCACGGCCAAGGCCGGATAGGCCGGCAACAGCAGGCGGCCCTGCGCGCCTGCGGCCAGGGCAATCCACCGGAATAGGGCCAGCAGCGAGACGGCCCCCCACACGGCCAACAGCCCCGCCACCGGCCAGGCAAGGGCCGGGCCCCGACGCCGGATCCCCCAAACGAAACCGAGCACGGCCAGCACCAGGAACAGGTCCCACAGCCGATAGACCCACTCCGGTAGGATGAGATTGAACCAGCCGAAGGTGGCAAACAGGCTGATGCGCACCCCCTGCCACACGGCCGGCAGGGTGGCCCAGGTCAGCACCTGCGGCGGATTCATCAGGGCAAGATGGGGTGTGATACCGGTGGGATCGCCGTACAACTGGGTATTACGAACGTACCACCAGCCGGCTACAGCCGCGACGAGCAAGCCGATCAGGGCGAGATGGGCCAACGCTCGGCTCCAGGCCCGTCGTCGCCATCCCCACCACAGCCAGACCAGCGCCGTGGGTATGAGCAACAGGAGGCCGCCGAGCTTGCTCAGACAAGCCAGACCCACAGCCAGACCGAGGGCCAGGGTCTCGACCATGCGCGGAGGGCCTTCACGCACGACCAGGCGGGCCAGCAGCCACAGGCACAGCGTGGCCAGGAGGAGGATGAGGTTGTCGTTGGTGACGGCGGCCGTGATGAACAGGTACTGGGGGATAAAAGCCACCAGCCCGGCTGCGGCCAGGGCCGGTTCCGGCCGCCCGCGGGTCGCCAGCAGCCCCAGCCGATAGGTGAGCCAGACCGTGACCAACCCCAGCAGCACGGAGAAAAGACGCAGGACGCGCACGGCCAGGGTCGTCCCCCGCCAGGGCCAGGCTTCGTCGCCGCCGTGGAGGAAGTGATTTTTGTTGCCGGCCGCCAGCGGCACCCCCAGGATGGCATGGGGATTGGTCGGGGGCAGATCGAGCGCAGGCGCCGGCCCCAGCGCCTGCCAGATCAACCCGGACAGGGCGTAGTAGAGGGGCGGTTGGGTGGCCTCCTGGGCGATGGCATCGGGCCGATCGGGGTCAAGCACCGGCAGACCGCCGCCGATCGCCAACCGGTGGGCATAGGCCACGTGGTGATTTTCGTCGGGCGCCTCGAACGGCGGGTTGACCACGGCATAGGCCGCAGCCAGCAGGCCGTACAGGGCCAGGATGAGGAGAAGCACGCCCCGCGGACGGCTCATAGGCTCCGGCGGCGGACGAGCGCGTCGTGATAGGCCCGCAGGGTGGCGGCAGCGATGTCCTCCCAGCGAAAGCGCTGCGCCAGCCGGGCGGCCCCCTGGCCCAACCGCACCCGCAGCGCAGGGTCGTCTAACACCCGCGCCACGGCCGCCGTGAGACCGGCCACATCGTCAGGCTGCGCCAGCAACACCGTCTCGCCGTCCACCAGATCGGGATAGGGCACGGCCGGCGTGGTCGTGACGATGGGCAGACCGTGGGCCAACGCCGCCATAAAGCTCCCGCGGCGGTACGAGGCGCCGTCCCGGTAGGGCAACAGGCACACATCCGTCGCCAGCAGGGCTGCCGACACCTCCTCTGCGGGCAGGTGCCCGGTCCAGTGGACGCGTTCGGCCAGGCCCAAGGCGGCGATGCGCGCCTCGACCCGCTCGAGATAGGCCACGTTGGTGGGGTCCGACGCGCCGGTGCGACCGCCGACCATGAGCAGATGGATATCCCGGCCGGCGGCCACCAGCCGAGCCAGCACCTCCACCAGGACTTCGCCGCCCTTGCTGGCGTTGAGAAAGCCGAAATAGCCGATGAGGGCTGCGTCGGCGGCCAGCCCCAGTTCGGCGCGGCGGCGGCTGCGGTCGAAAGCGGGCGGCGGCGCAGCGGTGATGTTGCTGCCGATGGGGATTTCGACGACATCGGGCCGCCAGACCCGCGCTTGCGCCGTGTCCTCTGGATTGGTCGTGATGACCAGATCGACGCAGTGGGCCAGGGTGGACGTCACCCAACGGCGCAGCGGCTGCGCTTTGGGAAACAGATAGGGGAGCTTGAGGTCGTGGAAGGTGACGGCCGTGAGCGGAGTCGGCCGTCGCCAGGGCCGCCAGGCCCACAGGTTGACGGCCGGATGCATCCCGAAGGCGGCCGTCTGGTACTGGATGTGGACGACATCGGGCCGCCACGAGGCGATCCGCTCGTCCAACGCCCGCCACATCCCCCAATCCCACCGCGAGACACGGGCAAAAACCGTCGGCGGACCGGCAACGGGGGCCACCCCGGCCGCTGCCGATGTGAGCACGGCCACCTCCTGGCCCATGGCCGCCAGCGTGCGGCCCAAGATGCAGGTGTAATCGGCCACGCCGCCCTCCATGGGCGGGTATTCGCCGGTGACGAAGAGGATGCGCAGGGGGTCCATGACGGATTAGCCGCCGAGCCGTTGGCGCAGCCGTGGGATGCGAGGGTCGGTGGGATCGATCTGCGCGGCCAGGTCGAGTGCGGCCTGCGTAGCGGCCAGGTCGCCCCGCTCGGCCAGGTAGAGGGCGCGGTGTTGCAGCATCAGGCTATGGCTGCGGGCCACCTTACGGGCAGGCTCATCGGGCAAACGCGACCACCGCCCTCGGAAGAGCGTCAGGTCCCAACCGGGGTCCGGCAGGGTCGTCGGCGCCGTCCCCGGCGGCAGCAGCCGAAAAGTCAGCCCCACGGGCACCCACTCGTAGCCGACGCCCACGCCCGGCTCTTGGTCGGGGCTAAGATGGACCTCGCCCTGGGCTGCGGCCGTGCGGATAAGGGCATTGATGGCGGCGATGTAGGCCGTCTGCAGGGCCTCGACCCGGCTCACATCCTGCTCGAAGCGGCGGGGGTCTTGCTCCCAGGCGTCCCGCAGCTGCCGATAGGCGGCCAGCTCGGCCGCGGCCGGCCCGGTCAGTTCGGGATACCACTCCTCGAGCTGGTTGAGGTACCAGTCGCGGCGCATCAGCTCGACATCCACAATCCGCAGGTCTCGGCGCTCGCCCAGCACATGCTGATAGTACAGGCTGGGGCTGTAGAACTGCCAATCGCGGGTGAAGATGGCGCCGCCCGGCGCCACCGAGGCCGTCAGGTTACGGAAATAGACCTCATGGTAGCGGTAGTCGCGACGGTCGGCGACAGGCCCGTTGACCACCAGGGCCGAGAGGGGGATTAGGCCAGCCAAAGTCCACAGCCAACGGCGGCCGCCCAAACGCGGGATGAGGACGGCCCCGGCCCGGTGCAGACCCCACAGGAGCGGGACGAGGGCCAGGAGATGGACGAGGATGTAATAGGCGTCGCGGTCGTCGGCGATGGTATAGGCGACGGCGTACAGGATGCCGGGCAGCATGCCCGCAAGGAGGAACCCGGTCGGTCGCAGGCGGCGACGCCATCCTTCGACGAGACCCCAACCGATGAGGGGGAGGCCCAGCGGCCCGAATTGCCAAAAGCTCAGTTCCAGACCAAAACGCAGCCCGGTTCCAAGCGAGGTGGGGTCAAGCTCTAGGTTGCTCCGGTATTGGGCGGCCGTGATGTGCCGCCAGAAACGGGGCAAGGTATCGGGATCGCCCCAGTTGAGGATGGGTTGAGCCGCCGCGCGTAGGGGCAGGGCGGCGTAGGTGCTCAGGCCCAGGGCCAGGGCCAGGCCGGCGGCCAGGATGAGCCGGCCGTGCAGCCGCCGCCGGTGACGGTACAGCCACAGACCGATGGCCGGGGCCAACAGGGCGGTGGTGGCCAGATGCGCGCCGAGGGCCAACCCGTAGGCCAGCGCCGCCGCCGCCAGCGCTGCCTCGCGACGACGGGCCGAAAGGGACTCGCCCTCAACCCAAAGCCACAGGCCGAGCAGGCTCACCGCGACCAAAAAGGCGTTGAGGGTATAGACCTCGGCGGCCGTGGCCCAAGGCCAGAAGCTGCGGCCCACGGCGAAGGTGAGGACCACGCCCGCGACGAGAACACGCGGCGGCGGGGTCGGCTCCACGGCGGGAGGGTGGCGACGGCGGTCCCGGCGCCCGGCCCGGACGGGGATTGCCTCGGGCAGGGGCATCTCCCGCAGCCAGAATCCGAGCACGGGCAACGTGAGGGCGGCCATGAGGGCCGAAAAGGCATTGAGCCGCCAGGCCGGTTCGCCCCACGGCAGCGCTGCCGCCCCACCGGCCAGGACCAACCAGGTGGGGAAACCCGGCGCATGGGCCACACCCCGTCCGACCGCGGCCAGGATCAGCTCGCCGGCGTCGGTGCCGGTGACGGTGGGGGCCAGGGTAAGACCGTAGAGCGCCAGACCGGCCAGGGTCAGGGCCAGGGGCGGCCATAACGGACGCAAGCGCACCATGGGCCGGAGTGTAACACGACGTCGGCTCTCTCTCAAGGTGGTACCTGGTAACCAGTTACCCACCAGGCCGCCTAGCCGCTACAATAGAAGCATGACCACTCGAGTTCTGCCTGCCACTCCAGAAAACATCGCCCTGGCTGCCGACGTGTTGCGCGGCGGCGGTCTGGTGGCCTTCCCTACCGAGACGGTGTACGGCCTAGGCGCCAACGCGCTGGACCCGGCCGCGGTCGCCCGCATTTTCGCCGCCAAGGAACGCCCGGCTACCGACCCGCTCATCGTCCACCTGAGCGACGCCGACCGGCTCCACCAGGTGGCCCGCGCAGTCTCGCCTCTCGACCGGGCCCTGGTCGAGACGTTCTGGCCCGGCCCGCTGACTCTCGTCCTGCCCAAACAACCCCAGGTGCCGGCGCAGGTCACGGCGGGTTTGGATACGGTGGCGGTGCGGGTACCCGATCATCCGGTGGCGCTGGCCTTGCTGGCCGCAGCTGCGGTGCCGGTGGCGGCGCCCTCGGCCAACCGCTTCGGCCGCACCAGCCCGACCACGGCCCAGCATGTCTGGCATGACCTGCACGACCGCATTGACCTCATCCTGGACGGCGGGCCGACCCCGGTGGGGGTCGAGTCCACGGTGGTGGATGCCTCGGTCTCGCCGGTGCGTATCCTGCGGCCGGGCGGCATTCCGGCCGAGATGGTCGAGGCCGTGGTCGGCCCGGTGACGGTAGTGGAGAGCCGGTTCGGTGACGAGGAAGGGTTGCCTTCGCCGGGTTTGCTCAAGACCCACTACGCGCCGCAGGCCGAGCTCGTGTTCTGCCAGGGTCCGGGCGCTCGCCGGGCCTTGCTCGTCGAGCTGGAGACGGCCCTGCAAGCCGGGCGGCGGGTCGGGGTGCTGGCCCTGGATGAGGACGCGGCGGTGCTGGAGCAGGCGGGCGCAGTGGTCTATCGCTTGGGAGATGACCTGAAAAGTGTGGCCCGCCACCTCTATGCCGGGATGCGCTGGCTCGACGCCCAGGGGGTGGACCTGATCCTGGCTCGCGATGTCGGCGGCAGCGGCTTGGGTCTGGCCATTCGCGACCGCCTGACCCGCGCGGCCACGCGGGTGGTGACGACGGCGTAGAGGGTGTTCGGGGCCGGTTGTCTCGGCGATCGGCTTCAAATCGGGGCGAAAGACGAAGGACGAATGAG
>JAOADB010000060.1 GCA_026417535.1 Caldilineales bacterium | reverse complement strand
AGATGTGTATAAGAGACAGGCCTATCCCTGTGCGCCGCGGGTTGCGGTTTCCCTACAGTGGGCGCGTCTGTGCGTGTTCGTGCGAATGGTGGAGGAGAACCGACGGCGGGACTAGAACAAATGTTCTATCCTGGGAGGATAGCAGAAACCCCGCCCCCTGTCAAGTGCCAAAAAACGGTGCGAATCGCCCTGCGGTTCAACACCCCTTTCTCAGCCACAGGCCGATGATGTCGCGCAAAGTGGCATCTTGCGCGACGTCTTTTGTCCGTCGTCCTGGCGAGCGGCCGATGGTGGGAAGCGAAGACCCCTCCGGAAAGGAAGCCAATGGGCTGAGTAGTTACTTTGCGGCTTTTATTGCCGGAGGCCATTTGTCATGAAAACGGTTACCGTCACGGGAGCCAAACGTTTTGGCATCACCTTTTGCCGACCCGAGGCCTCCATGCGCGAGGTCGCGGCCAAAATGACCGAGGAAGACATCAGCTGCCTTGTCGTCGAGGACGAGGAGGGCTATCTGGCCGGTATCATCTCCCGCACCGACGTGTTGCGCGCGGCGCTGACGCAGGAAGACTGGCGTCAGACGACCTGCGCCGACTGGATGACCAAAACGGTGATCACGGTCCCGCCGGATGCCCTGCTCCACGACGCCGCCGAGCTCATGCTGCGCCACAACATTCACCGCGTGGTCGTGGCCGAGCCCGTTGGGGAGCGGTTACGCCCTTTGGCTGTCATTTCCAGCGGGGATATCGTTTATCACCTCCATCAGCGCGGGTTGCAACTGTTGACAAGCGAGGAGAATAACCAGTAACCAATATCCAGTATCCAGTATCTAGTAACTGGATACTGGATACTGGATACTGGATACTGGTCATTGGGGAGGCGTTATGCGTGAGGAGTTCAAAAAGTTTGTTTTGCGTGGCAATCTTATCGATTTGGCCGTCGGATTTATTCTGGGCTCGGCTTTTAGTGCCATAGTCAGTTCTCTGGTCAACGACATCGTCATGCCACCGATTGGGCTTTTGTTGGGAAGGGTGGATTTTTCCAATCTGTTTATCAATCTGTCGGGTACACCGTATCCCAGTTTGGCCGCGGCCAAAGCCGCCGGCGCGCCGACCATCAACTACGGCGTGTTCATCACCACAGTCGTCCACTTCTTCATCATCGCCGTCGTCCTGTTCCTGTTCGTTCGGCAGGTGAACCGTTGGACGGCCCACCCCACTGCTCCGGCCGAGCCAACAACCAAGACCTGCCCGTATTGCTATGAGACCATTCCCCGCCCGGCCACCCGCTGCCCTCATTGCACCTCGGTTCTGACACCCACGGAGCCATGACACTCCGTGCGGAAAAGCACTCCAATCGCAAAGACGCGAAGATACCAAATCGTTCGCAATGTTAGTGCAATCGGTATAGCATCGTCTAGTGCAAGATGGCATCTTGCGCTACATCACGGCGGAGAAAGGGCGATGTCCGGGGCGCGGTGGCTGAGTCGGCGATAGAGGGCCAAAGTTTGGGCGGCCGTATGGCGCAGGTCAAAGCGAGCGGCTGCACGACGGGCCGCTGCCCGCATGGCCGCTAATGCCGTCGGCGACAGGTCCAACACGGCGATAAGAGCCGCGGCCAGGGCCTCCGGGTCGCCCGGCGGAACGAGAAAGCCGTTTTCGCCCGGCGTAATGGCCTCCTCGGCCCCACCCACGCGGGTTGCTACCACCGGCAAGCCGACGGCTAGCGCCTCCAACAACGCCAGGGCAAACCCTTCGGCCAGGGAGGGAAAGACGAAGACATCGCTCCCGCGCAAAAGGGCGGGGACATCGTCGCGTTGCCCGGCCAGGGTGACATGACCCTCCAGGCCCAGGGCGGCGATCTGCGCCGTCAGCGCCGGGCGGGCTTCGCCCTCGCCCACGAGCAGGAAATGGACGGCCGGGAAGCGAGCCAGCACGGCCGGCGCCGCCGCCACGAGGTGCTGCTGGCCTTTGTTGGAGGCCAGCCGGCCCACGGTGATGACGACGCGGCGCTCGGCCGGCAGACCGAATTCGCACCGCAGGGCCGCAGCGGCCTCCGGCGAGGTCGGTCCGGCCAGCCGCGCCAGGTCAATCCCGTTGGGGATGACCACGACCTGCGCCGCCGGCAAGCCATAGTAGCCCACCAGGGTGCGGCGGTTTTCTAACGAGACGGCCACAACCGCCGTGAAACGTCGCCGCGAGAGGCGGAACAGCCGCGGTAGGATGGGGGCCAGCGCCCGCGGCACCACCACATCGGCCACCGGTGTGGCCCGCTGCTCGACGCTGAGCACGGGCCGCCCGGCGCCGGCCAGGGCAAAGCCGCAGAAAATGCCCAGACGGCTGGCCGGATGGTTCGAGTTGAGATGGACCAGGTCGTGCTCACGGGCCAACTGCCGCAGCCGGCGGGCGATCCCCGGCAGGGCGGCAGGCCGGTCAAACGGGAAAGGCAGCACCGTCGCCGTCGCCGCTAGGTCCCGGCGCAGTCCGGCCAGCGCGGGATGGTCGGCCATGGCGACGGTGAAGCGACAGGTGTCGGCCAGCGCCTGCGTCAGCCAAAGGGCGTAGTACTCGGCCCCGCCCACCCCGCGGGCAGTCATGACCAGGAGCACGCGCAGCCTGTCGGAGGTATCGTGCTTCATCCGCCCAACACCTGCTGGTACAAAGCGAGGAGCACGGCTTCCTGCGTTTCCCAGTTGTAGACGGCGGCCGCCGCCCGGGCGCCGGCCTGCATGGCCGCGTAACGGTCGGGATCGGCCAACACGCGGTTGATCGCGATCGCCACGGCCGCCGGATCGGCGAAATCGCAGAACACCCCGTAATCGAACCGCTCGACCACCTGCCGGATGACCGGCAGATCGGGCGTAATGACCGGGATGCCGGCCGCGGCGTACTCGAAGAGCTTGTTCGGCAGGGCAAAACGCATCAGCCCGCTCAGGCGAAACGGGATCAACCCCACCCGGGCGCCGCTCGTGAGGACGAGCAACTCATCGGGCGGCACCGGCGGCAGAATGAAGACGCGGCCGGCATAGGGCGGTTGCGCGGCCAGCCGTCGCAGCCCGGCCCACTCCGGCCGGCTGCCGATGTTGCCCAGCATGACGATGACTCCCTCGGCCCACAGGCCAGCGCTGCGCACGACCGCCTCCAACGGCGGGCCGTCCCCGCGGCCGGGCGAGAACATCCCCTGGACGAGGGCGATGGGCCTGGCCGGGTCCACGCCCAGGCGCGCCGGTAACACGGCCCGCATGGCCGGCGTTGGTTCAAAACGGGGCGGACAGTTCATGACCACGGTCGGCCTGGGGATGCCGTAGTGGGCGGCCTGCACTTCGGCCAAAGCCTCGTTGACCGTGATGACCGCGTCCACATGGCGGCGGACGATGCGGTCGTTCCAGCGATCCCAAAACCAGGTCAGCACGGGCAGGCGGAAGGGAAAGCCGGTCAGCGTCTCCCGCAGGGTGTAGAAGCCGACCTCGTGCGCGTCGTAGATGAGCCGGGAGCCGGGGGTGGCCTGCGCGGCCAGCCAGGCCGGCAGGATGGCGTCGCTATCGTGGGCATGGTAGACCGCCGCCCGGGTGGCCGCGGCGGCTTTAGCCATGCGCCGCAGGGCGCGGGGGAACAGGTTGATGGCCTTGCCCACAGGCGTGCGCGCCGGCTCGACCGGCACCCGCACGATGGTGAAGCCCTGGCGCTGTTCGCGTTCACCAGGCCCGTAGGTGTGGACGCCGACCACGGTAACCTCGTAACCGGCCCGGGCCAGCGAGGCCGCCTCTTTCAAGACCCGATAATCGGTGCGGCAGTCATTCCGCACCAGCATGCAGACACGGACGGACATGGGTTCCTTTCACGATGGATCGGTGACCGTCTCGGCGGAACGGCGGCTCACTCGGCGATACAGGGACAGGGTGAGCCCAAACACAACGGCATAGGCCGCCGAAGAGGCCAGGCCGGCGCCCATGGCGCCGTAGCGTGGGATGAGGAGCAGGTCGCCGACCACGGTCACGATCAGCCCCACCCCGGCGGCCAGGGAGTTGTGCTGGGGAAACCCGCGGCCGGCGATGTCATTGGCCAGCACTTTGGCGCCGCCCATCAGGACTGCGCCCGGCAACAGGGCCAACAAGGCCGCGTAGGCGGCTGCGAAACGCGCAGAGAAGACGAGGACGATCAGGGGCCGGCCGAACACGGCCAGCGCGACGGCGGCCAGCGCCGTCAAGGCCATTGTCGCCGCCAGCACACGCGGGGTGAAGCGGTTCATGGCGGCGGCTGCGGTCGCCGCCGCTCGCGGAAAAAGGACAAAACCCACGGCATTGGGCAGATACCACAGCATCTCGGCCAGGGCCACGGCCACGCTGTAGAGGCCCACGACCGCCGCGCCGACAAAGCCGTTGAGCAAAAAGGTGTCCAGGCGGTAGTTGAAAAACTGGAGGATGTTGGCCAGCCAGCCGCGCAGGCCATACGACAGGGTCATCCTCAGCAACGCCCGGTTCCACAGAGGCCGCCACCGCGCTCCCTCCCGTTGCGCCAGCCCGAGGCTCAGGCCCAGCGCCATCCAACCGGCCAGGACCACGGCCAACATGGCGCCGACCAGGCCCCATCCCAGCCCTACCACGAAGCCCACGGTCCCGACCAGGGTCAGCAGCGTTTGGGTCAGGTTGATCAGGTTGACCGTCGGGATGCGCCTACGGCCTTGTAGGATGCCCAGAACGTACTCGCGCAGCAGCAGGGCCGGAAACCAGGCCAGCGCCAGCAGCAGAATCTCCGCCGGCATGCCCGGCAGCAGCCGTTGCCACCACCCGGTCAGGAAAAAGCCCGTCACGAGAACCGCGGCCAGGCCGTTCACCAACAGGGCCACGGCCACGGCGTTGGCTGTCAGCCGGGGAATTTCGACCCGCCCCGAACCGGCATAGTAGGCGTTGGCCAGGTTCAGCCCACCGCCCAGGAAGAGGACGAGGGAGGTCGTGACCAGCGTGGCCAGCGTCACCGTGCCCTTGCCCGCCGGCCCCAGCTCGCGGGCCACCACGGCCGCGTTGACGAGCGCCAGACCCAGCACCAGCCATTGGGTGCCGAAGGTCGTCAGGACGTGATGGACGAATCTGCCGGCTGCGCGCAGCCGGACGGTCCGCCACAACGAACGCTCAGGCCACACGTTCATCGGCAGGAGCGCGGGCGATAACGATAAAACCATCGCCCCAACACGGGTGGCGACGCAAAAGCCAGGTGCTCACCAACCGACGAGGTCCCCGCGCCAGTCGTGATCGCCAGGAATCGAGTCGGCGTGTCTCGGCGCCCGGTCGAGAGGGCGAGGCGGGGCGCGCCTTAGCGGGCCGCCACGTTGTCGGCTGAAACGTATACATGTAGACTTCTTCTACCCTTAGGCCACTTTTACGCACAAGGTTGGTAAGTGTAACATAAGAAAACCAGAAATTATGATCCGGATGAATGAATTCGATATTTTGCAAAAGTAACGATAGTATTGTCTCGACACGGTAAGCATTGGGTGTCGTTATAATCAACTCGGTTTTCTCCGGAATCATCAATTTCTTCATGTTTTGTAAAAAAAGACCGGGATTGAGCAGATGCTCGATGACCTCGCTGGCCACACACACATCGAAATAGCCGGCCGGCAACTGGGTCAGGATGGCCGGATCGCTCATATCGCCGGTCACGAGATGGTCAAAGCCCTGCTGGCGCAGGAAAGCGATTCCCTCGGCATGGATGTCCACACCCCAAAGCTCACCGCTCACGGCGGCCAGCCGCTGATGCATCAGCTCGCCGCGTTGGAAGCGTTCCTCCAGCAAGCCGGCATCCACGCAACCGATGTGCAGAACGCGTTGGCCGCGACAGTGGCTCAGGATGAGGTCGTGCCGCCCGCTGACAAGGGGCAGCCGCGGAAGCGGATAGTAAGGGTTCACCGGCGCAGGCACTCCTGATACAGGTTGTGCAGGATTTGCCCGACGGCTTGCAGGCTAAACGCCTGAGCCCGGGCGGCGATGGTCGCCCGTTGGTCGAAATCGCAGCGGTCGAGCATGGTGCTCAGGGCCTGTGCGAGCTGTTCGGGCTGTTGCGGCGGCACAAGGAGGCTGTACAACGGGTCCACCGCTTCGGGGATACCGCCAACGGCGCTGGCCACCACTGGCAAGCCGGAGGCCCTGGCTTCGAGCAGCACACAGGGTAGATTCTCCCACAGGCTGGGCAACACGAAAAGATCGGCCGCTTGCATGAACTGAGCGATGGTCTCGTGCGGGTGATAGCCGTGGAAACGCACACGGCCGGTCAACCCCAGTTCGATGGCCTGTTGTTCGTACAGCGGCCGTTGCGGTCCCTCCCCAACGAGATCGAGACACCAATCTTGCCGTTGCTGTTGCAACAAGGCCGCTGCCTGCAATAGCGCCGGCACGCCCTTGATGGGCGCGAGCCTGCCGACGAAAAGCAGCCGCTTGACGTCCGAACCGTGAGGGTAGAGAAGAGGACGAAAAAGGGCGGTGTCCACGGCATTGGGCACCACGCAAAAACGGCCGCGAATGCCATAGCCCGCAATGCCATCCTGCAAGGCCCGGCTTACCGGCAAAACCCAATCCGCCCTTTGGAAAGCCCATCGGGCCTTCCACACGTGCTGCCGGGGGAGGGTATGCCTGGGAAAGGCCGTAAAGTGCTCACTGATCACAACCGGCAATCCCCATCGCTGCGCCAACAGGACCCCCGGCACCCCGGCCGTGAAGATGTGGGCGTGCACGATGTCGGGTTGAAAGCCGTTCGCCACCACGTGCCGATACGCCCGGAAGGCCCCGACCAGAAAGAAACCGTAGGAAAGTTTGGGAGGCCAGGCGCGGTAACGGCTGCGCAGGGTCGGAATGCCCGCGGTCAGCGTCGGGTCCGTCTCTTCCTCAAGCTGCCAGAAGCGCTTCAGACCGTCTTCGGGATCGGCCAGATGGACCACCACCACGTCATCGTACAGCTGCACTGCGCGGGCATGTTCGCGTATGAAAACCCCGTGCATGGGCTGCGCCCGCGTGGGGTACCAGGCCGTGAGAAAGAGGACGCGCAAACGTCGCATAGACGAATCGGCTCCTTGCTGGTCCCATTCTAACCCACCCCTTCGATGATCACCTTCCCTGGGGCGCCCAACTCGCCCTCCACGGCGATGGTTGCCGGCAAAAAGGCGCGCACGACGGCGACATGGGTCAGGAGATGATTCGTGATGGCCGAGGTGCGAAAGGCAGAACGGCCGCGCGCCAGCGCCAGCGGCAGGATGAGCTGGTCGGCCAGGTGGGGGTCAATGGCCGCAGGGGTGGCGAGATGGGCTAAGAGCTCATCCACGGCTTCGTCGGCCACGCGCTCGGCCGGTTTGCCGCGAGCGCCCAAGCCGACGAAGCCGGCGACGGCGTGTTCGGACTCCAGGCGCAGGAACAGGGCCGTGCCCGGTCCGGGCGCGTTCAGCGTTTCGATCCGGAGGCGCACGTCGCCGATGTGCGGGCGCAGCCGTTTTTCGGCCTGCCGCGCTTGCCGTTCGGCAATGCCAAGGGGCAGATTGGCGACGGCCGAAATCCCCGTCACCCTGTGCACGGCCCCCCGTTCCAGGGCCACCAGCGGCGTCGGCGGCGTCAGCGTCGGTTCGATGTGGGCGCGAATCTGTCCGCCCCCGCGAGGGTAGAACCCGGCCCGCTCCAGCGCGACCTCTCCCTCCAGACCCAGGCGTTGCAGCATGGGCAGCCAGACCTCGGCGATGTACTCGAAGGAGGGGCTCCAGGGGACATGGGTGCCGCCGCCGATGAACAGGGTGCTCGCAGCGTCGGCCAGAGCCAAGGGCAGGAACACGGTCTGGAGGACGAGGGTAACGGCGCCGGCCGTTCCGATCTCGAAGGAATAGGTCCCCGGCCGCACCCGACCAGGGCGAAAGTCCAGCCGGGCCGAACCGAGCTCGGCTCCCGCGGTTTCGGCCCGAGCGATGGCGGCCGCCACCCGCACGGCCGCCAGGTGTTGGGGTTGTAAGCCCGGTTTGGGTCGCTTTGCCCGGATGTTCTCAATCCGCACCGCCTGTCCCGTGAGCAGACTCAGGGCCAGGGCGCTGCGCAGAATCTGCCCACCGCCTTCGCCTTGTGAACCGTCAATGAGGATCATGCTCTTAGCGTACCCCTACAGTCCGTTGGCGGTCAATTGTCAAGACGACGGACGAAAGACGAAGGACAAAGGCTTTTCGTCGTTCGTCCTTCGTCTCGTCTCGTTCTGGACCTCCTGACAGGACGAAAGACGAACCACGAAGGATGAGGCCTTTTCGTCCTCCGTCCCTCGTCCTTCGTCCGGCCATCGGCGGAAATCCGGGATAGAGGACGAATGTCGGACGAGGAAACGTTCTCAAAACGGAATGGCAAAGGGGTCGTCGGCGCCGGCGAAGATGCGGTCGAGGATGGCCATCTCCCGTCGCCGGATGATGTCCAGGAACTCGGTTGCGCCGCCCATGTGCTTGAACGCCTGAAAGCCGCGTTCGAGAAAGCTCTGCATCTCGTGCCAGCCCCCGCGCAGGGCCGGGCCGCGTGCCAGGCGCAGGGTCAAGCCCACCAGCGGCAGCCGCGTCAGCCGGTCGAGCCCCCGGCCCACCTCGACCAGCAGGTCAATCTGGTAGCGGCGCTCGTCGTAGTTGTTGCAGATGCGATAGCCCTCGGCGTATTGCTGCGGGGTGATGGTGTCGGTCACGCCCAAGCGGGTCACCAGAACCGTCAACAGCTTGTCGTCCAGCTCCTCGGTCAGGGCGTTGAGCTCGATGGCCTGGGTGAGGGTGCGCAACAGGCCGGCCGGCAAGAAGCGCAGCATGAACTCGTGCATGCGGATGATGTCGTGGTTGCGCTGGGTGAAGTCCTTGGGCGCGTAGATGTCGGTGAGGAAGAAGCGGCAGGCCGGCCCGTAGCGCGGGGAGGCCAGCAGGTCGGCATGGGTGGTGGCCAGCCGCTGGGATTGCCAAGCCCGGAACATGGCCATCTGCGACGATAACCCTCGGCCCTCGACCCGGCGATGGCTAAGGTCATGACGCCGTCGGAGCTGCACCAGCAGCCGGGCGGCATCCTGCGGGGTGGGGAGATCGGACGACGAAGCCGTGGACGGCAACGGGGATGATGGGTTCGTCATGGCGCCGAAGGGGACGTCTCCGACCTGGTGTTCGGGTTGAGTCTTTTTCACCACCCGATGGGCATGAACGCGCGGCGTTGGTCCAAGCGATGGAGACCGGCGGCATGGGCCATCGCAACGGCGGCGGCAAACTCCTCACGGGTGAGACGGCGATTGAGTTCGGGATACAGGTGGGCGCGGTAGGCCGGGCGGTACTGGTCCATCAGATTGAGATACGTGTTGGGCGAAATCTCCTCGGCCAGGAAGCGGACGATGGCATCCGTTCCGGCCAGGTTGTTGGGCAGAACCAGGTGCCGCACGAGCAGGCCCCGCCGCGCCAGGCCGTCCGGACCGATCTGCAGGTCGCCGACCTGGCGATGCATCTCGCGCACGGCCGCCTGATTGACCTGAGGGTAATTGCGGATGCGCGAGTAACGCCAGGCGATCTCGGCGTCGGCGTACTTCATGTCGGGCATGTAGATGTCAATGATGCCGTCGAGCAGCCGCAGGGCCTCCAACGAATCGTAACCCCCGGTGTTATAGACCAGCGGCAGTTCCAACCCCGCCTGGGCGGCGATGTAGGTGGCGGCGATGATTTGGGGGACGATGTGGGTTGGCGAGACCAGGTTGATGTTGTGGCAGCCGTAGGCCTGTAGTTCGAGCATGATGGCGGCCAGCTCTTCCGGTTCGACCTCGTCGCCGGCGTCGGTTTGGCTGATGTCGTGGTTCTGGCAATACTGGCATTTGAGATTGCAGCGGGTGAAGAAGATGGTACCCGACCCACGCCAGCCGCGCAGGGGGTCTTCTTCGCCCATGTGCGGCCCGTAGCTGCTCACCTTGGCTTTGAGGCCGATCTTGCACACGCCCGCTTTGCCGCTCTGCCGGTCCACGTGGCAATGCCAGCCGCACAGGTCGCAGCTTTGCAGCACGGCATAGGCCTGTTCCACGCGTTGCTTCAGCTCGCCGCTGCGCAGAAGCCGGAGATAAGCCGGTTCAAAACGTGTGTCCGTTCTCATAGCGCACCTCCGCCCCTTTATTGTACCTGTCTCTTATACACATCT
>JAOADB010000059.1 GCA_026417535.1 Caldilineales bacterium | reverse complement strand
CTGCACGCGGGCGCCCTCGTAGGGACCGATGCCCGTGCCCTCGGCGTAGGTGACGACGCCGATGCCCACATGCCGTCCCTGCGCCCGCAGGCGGGGTTGCTCTTCCTTGCGGAACCGTTCGTAGCCGATCAGCTCCAGGGCCTTGTCGAGCAACGGCTCGTAATTGCCGCTGTCGTACACGAGGGGGGCAAAATCCTGGTAGATGATTTCGTTGTTGTAAGGAAAACGGTCGGGCGGGATGAAGTTGATGCGCCGGATGGTCGTGGGGTCCATCCCCAGCTCTTTGGCGGCGATGTCAAGCATCCGTTCCATGACGAAGACACCGTGCTGACGGCCCGCACCGCGGTAGGGCGTGACGTACATCTTGTTCGTGAAGACGGCCTTGAACTCGGAGTAGTAGTTGGGCACGTCGTACAGGCCCAGCAGCGTGCACTGGCTGTTGAGGGGCACGGTCAGGCCGTAGGGGTCGTAGGCGCCGCTATCGTGGAGGAAAAAGTCCTTGAAACCGAGGATACGCCCCTCTTTGGTCAGGGCGATTTCGGCCCAGTGAATCTGGTCGCGCTCGTGGGTGGTGGCCATGAAGTTCTCGCGGCGGTCTTCGATCCATTTGACCGGCCGGCCCAGTTGCATGGCTGCCCAGGGAATGAGCATCTCCTCCGGATACTGCATCATGATTTTAGGGCCGAAACCGCCACCGATGAAAGGCGCAATCACCCGCACCTGCGATTCGGACAGACCCAGCCGGGCGGCCAGACCGTTGCGGATGGGCACGGGCGCCTGGGTCGTATCCCACACGGTGAGCTGGCGCATTTTGGCATCCCAATGGGCCACAACCCCGCGGTTCTCCATGGCTGCGGCCACGCCGTGGTCGTAGTAGAGCCGTCGTTGGATGATGTGGTCGGCCTGGGCGCGGGCGGCCTCGTAGTCACCCTTGCGCTGGATGATGTGCGCGGCCAGGTTCTGGTCCAGGTCTTCGTGGATGAGAGGCGCGTCGGGCGCCAGGGCCTTTTCCAGGTCCACCACGGCCGGCAAAGGGTCGTACTCGACGATGATATCCTCGACGGCATCCTCGGCGATGTAGCGGTTTTCGGCCACGACCAGCGCGATCGGCTCGCCCACATGGCGCACTTTGTCCTTTGCGAGGGGCACCTGGGTGCGGGCGTTGAAGATGGCGCCCTTGACCGGCGGCGGCGAGACGAGCAACGGTCCGGGTTTCCAGTAATCGCCCAGGTCGGCAGCCGTGTACACGGCCACGACCCCCGGCCGCTGTCGTGCAGCGCTGACATCAATCCGCCGGATGCGGGCATGGGCGTAGTCGCTGCGCTTGAAGGCCGCGTGGAGCATCCCCGGCAGATGGACATCGTCGGTGAATAACGCCTGACCCGTCAGCAAGACCGGGTCTTCATTGCGAATGAGACGCTGACCGAAGTAGCGAGTGCTCACGTTCGACCTCCTTCATGACGACGCGTGGTGGGTCGGCGCTGCGACCGGGCGGCCGGCCATCTTCGCTGCGGCCAACCGCACGGCCGTGACGATGTTCTCGTAGCCGGTGCAACGGCAGAGGTTGCCGGAAATGGCCAGCCGAATCTGCTCCTCGGTGGGATCGGGGTTTTCCTGGAGGAAGGGCACCAGGGTCATGAGAAAACCGGGCGTGCAAAAACCACATTGCAGGCCGTGGGCCTCGTGGAAGGCCTGTTGCAGGGGATGGAGATGGTTGGGGTCGGGTGACAACCCTTCCACCGTCATCACCTCATGGCCGTGGGCCTGGACGGCGAACATCAGGCACGAGCGCACGGCCACGCCGTCGAAGAGGACGGTGCAAGCGCCGCACACGCCGTGCTCGCAGCCCACATGGGTGCCCGTCAGCTCCAGCTCATGGCGCAGAAAATCGCTCAGCAACAGCCGCGGTTCCACCGTGCGTTCGTACACGCGGCCGTTGACGGTCACACGGATCGGTATGGTAGTCGTCATCTCAACCTCCGGCAGCGCGGGCAAAGGCGGTTGTGAGGGCACGTCGGCCCAACACGGCGACGAGATGGCGGCGATAGGCCGCGCTGGCGTGGATGTCGCTCTGCGGGTCTACATCGGTCGAAGCGGCCACCTGAGCGGCCTCGGCGATCAGGGCGGGATCGGGGCGTTGGCCCTGCAGCAGCGCGCAGGCCCGGTTGGCGAAGACGGGACCATCGCCCACCCCGAAAAAGCTCAGGCGTGCCTGTCGGCAGGCGCCGTCTTCGGCCAACACCACCCAGGCGGCGACGCCCACCAGGGCGTAATCGCCGTGCCGCCGGGCCACTTCGGTCACGGCGAAACCGCTGCGGGGCGGCACCGGCGGGATGTACACCTCGGTCAGGATCTCGTCCGGCTCCAGGCTGGTGGTGAAAATGCCCAGGAACAGGTCTTCGGCAGCGATGGTGCGGGCGCCCCGGCGGCTCTGCGCCTGCACCCGGCCGCCCAGGGTCAGCAATACGGCTGGCAATTCCGAGGCCGGGTCGGCGTGGGCCAGCGAACCGCCGATGGTACCGCGATTGCGGATTTGGGGATGGGCGATCAGGGGCATGGCCTCGTGCAGGAGGGGCGCCGAGCGGGCCACCTGTTCGCTGCGTTCGACCTGGGCCTGCCGGGTCATGGCGCCGATGCGCAGCCCCCCATCGGCCTCGGCCCGGATGTAGGCCAGCTCGGCGATGGGGTTGAGGTCAATGAGCACGGCCGGCTGCGCCAGACGAAAGTTCATGGTGGGGATGAGGCTCTGGCCGCCGGCCAGAACTTTCGCCTCGTAGCCGAAATCCGCCAGCAGGCCCACGGCCTCCTCCAGAGTATGGGGCGCGTGGTAGGCAAAGGGGGCTGGTTTCATGGGAGGATAGACGATGGACGATAGACGATGGATGGTGGGCGGAGGACGGAGGATGGAAGACGGAGGACGGAGGAAGCTCCTCCCAGCTCCTTCAAGCTCCTCAAAGCTCCCTCAAAGCTCCCTCAAACTCCTCCCATCCTCATTCCTCCGTAAACGCTACGGCCCGGCAGAAGGCCGCTTCGCCGCCCTTGAACAGCCAGGGGAAGCAACCCAAGATCAGGCGGCGGTTGTGCAGGGCGGGGTTGCCGATCTCGCCGCCCAGGTTCTCGACGTGGATGCAATCGTGAGGGAAGAGGGCGTTGTGGGTGAGCTGATAGGCCGAGTCGGGGAAGAGCACGCTCAGGTTCTCCTCGCCGAACTTGGCCGCGCACTTGGCCCGCACTTTGGCCCAATGCTCCAGCCCGCCCTTACCCAGGAACCGGCCGATGGGCAGGTTCATGGGATGGTCCGTCGAGATCATGTCCACGCCCCACAGGTGGATTTTCTTGCTCAGCAGCCAATCGCAGATACTGTAGTGCGGGCCGGGATGGCGATGGATGTACTTCTCCTCGTCCGGCGTCTCGCCGAACTGGGAGTAGCGGTGCCAACCGGTGTGGATGAAGAGGATGTCGCCCTCACGCACCTCGACACGGGCCTCGATGTCCTCCGGGCGGAAAATGTCCAGCTCGTCGAGCATATCGCTCAGGTCCACGATGACGCCCGGCCCGTAGAGCCACTCCAGCGGGATCTGGTCAATGGTCTTGCCGCCGGTGACGAAATGGCGAGGGGCATCGAGATGGGTGCCCATGTGGTTGGAGGTTTGGATGTACTGGGCATTGACGCCGTGCTCGGCCTTGCGCTTGATGTATTTGACCTCAAAAGGCGGATAAAACGGCCAAAACGAGCAATCCTGGTTGAGGGGTTGGGAGAGGTCGTGGATTTTCATAAGAATCTCCGCGAGTGGGATTAGGGGTGAAGACAATGGACGAAGGACGAACGACGAAGGACGAAGGAGCTGTCGTCTTTCGCTGTTCGTTTTTCATTCCGGATTTAGGCCGATTTAGGATGATGGAGGGCAAATCGAATTTTGGGGATTAGTCGTCGAAAGGGGTTTGATCGTCAAGATTGCTAAAATAAACCGGTTCTGCTTCGCGCAGCCATGATTGTTCAGGAATTAGCGATTTTCGCAAATTATGAAGTTTTGCCACCAATAAGCGAGCTTGACGGTAAGCTTCTCGTAGATCCGTTTTATCTTTAAGATAATTGAGTTGGTGAATAATGTGTTGACATGCGACAGTTTCGAGAACTGAACGAATTGCTAAACCGACAAAGCGAGCTTGTTCTGCATCTGTCTGACTCGTTGAACCTTCAGCTATATTCAAGTTTATTGAAGTAGCTGCTCTTATCATTTGAAGTTTAAGATTGTATTCTTCGTTTTTTGGTAATTTTGCAGCAATTTTGTGGATTAGAACCAGATAAGCAAGAGATAATTGCCATACTTCCAGCTTTTCGAACTTAAACGACATGTTTGTTTCTCACAATCATGATATGATTGCCAATTGGCCTCGTTTATGAAGGACAAGGACGGAAGACAGAGTTTTTCGTCCTCCGTCTTTCGTCCTTCGTCCTCAAAACCCGTACTCCTCCGCGAACGCGACAAGCGCCTCCTCGAAAATGCTCATAGGCGGGCGGACGAGTCCGGCGCCGATTTGGCCGATGCCGGCTTCTTTGTGGGCGATGCCGGTGTTGATACGGGGGGTGATGCCGGTTTCGACGACCTTGCGGATGTCAATGCCGGTGGGGGTGCCGCGGAAATCGAGCGCGGGGATCGTGAAGTAGCGATGCTCGGTAAAGGTGATCTCGTACATCTCCAGCGTCGTGTTGATGGCGTCCTTGGGCGTGCCGCTGACAAAGGTGACGATGGCCGGGGCCGTGGCCATGGCAAAACCGCCGATGCCGGCCGTTTCGGTGATCGTACTGTCACCGATGTCGGGGTTGGCATCCTCGGCCGAAAAGCCGGGGAAATACAACCCCCGCGGGACCTGCGACGGCCCGGTGAACCAGCGGTCGCCCAAACCGCTGACGCGGATGCCGAAATCAGTGCCATTCCGGGCCATGGTCGTGACGATGGTGCTGCCTTGGATCCCATGCGCGGCGTCGGCCATGGCCTTGCAGGCCGCCATGACCGGGTTGAGCACGCTGAGGGCGTTGTCGCCGATGGCCTTGAGGATGTCGGAGGCAACCTCCGACGACGGCGCGGCTTTGGCGATGTAGGGCGCCAGGGCTTTCAGGAAGAGGACGGAGCCGGCCTTGTTGCGGTTGTGGCCTTCATCGCCCATATGCAACGCTTCGGCCAGCAAGGCCCGGATGTCAATCCCGCCGCTGGCCTCGATGGCATCCCGCAATATCGGCGCCATCACCTCATGCATCCAGCGCAGCCGCGCCTGCACACTCTCATCGTAGGCGCCATAGCGCAGCACCTTGCCGTAACCCTCGTTCAGGTTCGAGAAGGCCCGATTGCCGTGGGTCTTGTTCTCGATGATGTAGACCGCCATGGAAGGCGAGGTGACGCCGGCCATCGGCCCCACGGCCTGATGGTGATGGCAGGGTTCCAGCCGGATCTGACCGGAGGTGACGAGACGTTCGGCCTCGGCCGCGTCGCGGGCTTTGCCCTCGAAGATGAGCGCGCCGATGATGGCCCCCTTGAGCGGACCTGATGCGCGCTCCCAGGTGATGGGCGGCCCGGCATGGAGGAGCAAGTCCTCCCGCATGCCGGGGATGACATCGAGGGCCCGCCCCAATCCGACTAGCACCGGACGGGCCTCAATCATGCGATCGGTGGCTTCGCGATTGGCTTGTTCGATGTTGATCATGGCACTCCTTCCTTCGTGATTGCTCAGGCCGCTGAGGGCTCAGGTTTCGACATGGTTCCATCCCAGGCAGACGAAAGACGAATGACGAAGGACGCCTTTTCTTCGTCTTTCGTCCGTCGTCCTTCGTCTTGTGCTTGGGCCGATAGCGGGAACGGAAGAACCCATGTATCGCAGCGAATCCTGCCAAACCTCCAACTTCTCAAACTTAAAAGCCACGGTCCTCACTCCCCTCCATCGTCCATCGTCTACCTTCCGCGCATCCGCGCCAGGATCCCGGCCAGGCGCTCATTGCCGCCGGCCACAGGCCGCCAATCCACCTGCACCACCCCGGCGCCCTGGGCCGTCAGGCTGTCGGCAAACGACTCCAACCCCACGTTGAGCGCGGCTAGGGGCTGCGTCAGGGCCGCCAAGCTCACCGGCGGCAACCCGGAGAGGCTTGTCCGGCCGCGCACGAGGCCGGCGGCATGGGCCACGGCCGCCTGGTGGGTGGTGAACACCACGGCCCCGGCCGCGCGCAGCTGTTCGCTCTGCCGATTGAGATCCTGCGGGTCCTCATCGGTGCCGACCACGGCGACCACGACTTCGAGATGACGGCCCTCGTCACGGGCGACGGCGATGGCCTCGGCGATGGCCGGCCCCAACTCGGCCGCCGGGTCGGGATGGGCGCCGTAACCCAACACCACATCGAGCAGAATAACGGCCACTTCCGGGTCGGCGGCCTCCTGGCGCAGCCGCCGGATGCGCAGGTCGTTGTCGAGCATGGGATGAAGTCGCCCCACGGTGAACACGTCTTCGCCCAGGTCCACCACCGTGTGCTCGCGGCTTTGCATGGGATTGGGCAGCGCCCAGGTTTTGTCGAGGGGCGTGTTCGAGTAGACCCCCGGCAGCATGTCTTGCAAGAGGAGCAAGGCTTCGTAGGCCAGGGTGCCGCCGGAATACAGCCCGCGCAGATAGCGTTGCGAGGGCGCGAAAGGCGGCAGGGCCGTGCTCATCTCCGGCGTCGTCCGGTCGGCCAGCTCCACGGCTAGCGCGGCGGCCTCGTCGAGGGTGCGGACGAAGTGGAGGTTCTCGCGTCGCGTGGTCTCGGCCACATAGCCGATGAAGTCAATGACGACCGGTTTGCCTGTGGCCCGGGCGGCCTGCAGCACGCGAGCGGCGACAGCGGGCGCAGGCGGCTTGGAGATGAGAACGATCACCCGCGTTTCGGCATCGCGGGCAAGCAGGTCCAGACCCTGACGGGCCGTGACGGCCCCCACCCGTTCGGAAAAGTCCCGGCCGCCCGTGCCCAGGGCGTGGGTGATGCCACTGCCGAGCTGGTGAATGCGACTGCTCACCGTTTGCAGACCGGTTCCAGAGGCCGCCACCAGGCCGATGGGGCCTCGGCGCACGCGGTTGGCAAAGCCCAACCCCACACCGTTGATAATGGCCGTGCCGCAATCCGGCCCCATGACCAGCAGGCCCTTCGCCGCTGCCGTCTCTTTGAGGGCCATCTCTTCCTCCATCGGCACGTTGTCGCTGTAGAGAAAGACGTGTTTGCCTAGGTCGAGCGCCTGCCGCGCCACCCCGGCAGCGTATGAACCCGGTACCGAGACGAGTACCCACTGCGCTTCCGGCAACATCGTCGCCGCCGTGGCCAGCGATTTCGGGCGATAGCCCTGGTCACCGTCGTGGCGTCGTCGCCGGAGCAGATCATCCACCTGGGCCAGCGCAGCCTGCGCCTGGGCTTCGTCCGCCGCCTTGACCACGATGCAGAGGTCATCGGCCGCGGCCGTCTCCACCTCGGCCGTCAGGAGGCCGTTTTGGGCCAGCAGGTCCTTGTTGGCCGTCGTCCCCATCACCACCCCGGCATCCAGCACCCCTGGCAGCGCCGCTAGCGCGCGCTGCAGCTGCATGAGGACGACGGAATCGTAGTATGCGCTGCGACGAACTTCGGCTTTGAGAGCTGTCATAGCTATGAATCAGTTGCAGAGCAGTGCGTAACGGTCATCAGGAAGACTTAAAAGCTTAGCACAAGCCCGGACGGATGACCAACTGTAGCACAACTGCCGGTAGTTGTGCTACAAGCGCCTGCCGTTGCGCACGGCCACGATCTCGGCCATGATGGCCAGGGCGATCTCCTCGGCCCGACGGCCCCCCAGGTCTAAGCCGATGGGGTTATGGATACGGGCCAGCTGCTCGTCGGTGGCTCCCAGCTCGCGCAGCCGCTGCGCCCGTTTGGCCATGGTCTTGCGCGACCCCAGGGCGCCGATATAGCGGGCCGGGCTGTTCAAGGCCACCCATAGGGCCGGCACATCGAGCTTGTCATCGTGGCTGAGCACGGCCACATGGCAGCCGGCATCGAGGGCCAGGGTGGGCAGGATGTCGTCGGGCCAGCCCACCAGCAACCGGTCGGCCTCGGCGAAGCGCTCCGGTGTCGCAAAAACCGGTCGGGCGTCCACCACGGTCGTGTGGAAGCCCAGGATGCGGGCAAAGCGCACCAGGGGGATGGCCAGATGAACCGCGCCGACGATGATCAACCGTGGAGGCGGCGCCAACACCTCGATGAACACGTCGCTGACCTGGTCGCCTACGGTGAACGTGCGACGGTCGGCATCGGCCCCACCGAACAGGGCCAGGGCCGCCTCACGCACCGCCGCCGTCAGTGCCGGCGTGGGCAGCTCACCCTCGCAGCGGCCGTCCGGCCAGACCAGCATCTTACCGCCCAGACCCATCCCGGCGACCACCGTGGCCACGGCCACGGCCTCGCCTGCGGCCAAAGCCTGTTCCAGGCGCTCGAACCAGGCGCTCATGCGATCCGCTCGACAAAGACCTCGATTTCCCCACCGCAGGCCAGACCCACGCCCTGCGCCCACTCGTCGGCGATGCCGTAGCGCAGCAACCGCGGCCGACCGTCGGCAATGACGGCCAGGGCCTCCTGCACCACGGCGCTTTCGACACAACCGCCGCTGACCGAACCGGCCATATCGCCAGCGGCGGACACGGCCATCTTGGCCCCCAAAGGCCGCGGAGACGAGCCATAGGCCCGGACAACCGTCGCCAGGGCCACGGCCTTGCCCTGTTGTCGCCAGCGTTTGATCTCAGAGAGCAATTCGCGCATAGCGTTTCGTCGGTGAAAAGAAGGATGGGGTAGGACCGTTCGTCCTCCGGGCCAGCAACGCCGCCAACGCCTCCAGACTGGCCAGATCGGCCGCTGAGAGGAAATCGTCCACCGAGGGCAGGGCCGCCAGCATCCCGCGGGTCAGCGGTTCGTAGGAAGGTGACCCCAGCAACGGATTGAGCCAGATGAGCCGATGGGTGCTGCGGTGCAGCCGCTCCATCTCCCGGCGGATCAGCTCGGGGTCGCCCCGGTCCCAGCCGTCGCTGATGAGAAGAACGATGGCCCCGCGGCCGAGGACTCGGCGGGCCCATTCGTAGTTGAAGGTCTTCAACGCCTGGCCGATCTGGGTGCCGCCGCCCATGTCGCGGGCCGCCTCGACCACGGCGGCCAGGGCCTGGTCGGGCGAACGATGGCGAAGATGGGGCGTGATGCGGGTAAGACGGGTGCTGAAGACGAAAGCCTCGGTGTGGTCGCCCCGTCGGCTCAGCGCGTAGATGAACTGCAAGAGCACCCGGCTGTAGCGCGCCATCGAGCCGCTGACATCGCAGAGGA
The DNA here is from genome assembly GCA_026417535.1 of Caldilineales bacterium. Taxonomy (GTDB): domain Bacteria; phylum Chloroflexota; class Anaerolineae; order J102; family J102; genus SSF26. The sequence goes on along the minus strand of JAOADB010000059.1, from coordinate 1,583 downwards.
CGACCAGGGGCCGGGGCTTGGAGCGACGCCGGCGCCGGGCCAACCGCAGCATCTCGCCGCCAAAGCGCAGGCTACGCCGCAGGGTGCGGCGCCAATCGGGGTAGGCGCCGTGGGGGGCGGGCTTTTGGCGGCGGGAGCGTCGCCGGGGCGGTTCCCAGGGTGTGGCGCGGATGAGCCGTTCGATCGCCTCCAGCTCGTCCGCCGTCAGCTCGGCAAAGCGCTTCGTGCGCAGGATTTCGACGGCGCTATAGGCCCGCAACACCTCGGTTTCATCTTCGGCGCTTTCGGCGACACCCGTCACCTGGCCGGGCAGACCCGGTAGCCGTCGCGCCTCCCGGCGCAGGCGTTCGCCCGCCATCGCAGCCGGTTTCAGGCCGGCCGCCCCCGGCCGCTGCTGCCAAAACCAGTCGAAGAGACGGTCGAACAGAACGAGATGCTCCTGCCGATGGACGAAGATGGCCCGCCCGGCCGCGCGCACATCCTCGCGGTTGCTCAGGTCCAGGTAGTCGAGCGCGGCCACGAAGTCGGCGATGTCCGCGGCCTGGACGGGCAACCCCGCCGCGCGCAGGACACGACCAAAGAGGACGAGATTGGCGAGAAGATGGGAGGACATATGGAGAAGCCGTCTGTACCAAGTCTATCATGGCCTGGCTTCGCTCGGCAATGACGAAATCGGTTCCGACGGTTTGGGAGTCGGATCGGGTTCATACACGATCCCTCGACCGGGCGCAAGGGGGAATTGCCGGGGGTGCAGTATAATGCAACCGCAGTCCGGCCACCTGGTCCGATTTGGCCATGCCGAAAGCGCCCCGTCGGTGGTCGTCTCCACGAAACCGGTTACCATCCATGCGCGTTCTCGTCATCATCAGCGGCGAATACGGGCGGCGCCATGCCGCCAACGTGCGCGACCACGCGCCGGCCGCATGGCAGGTCGAAGTCTGGCAGGCGCCGGCCGTGCTGCCGCCGGTGATTGACTATCCTGAGGATTACCTGCCGCCGACCCTGCCTCCGGCCGACCTGGTGCTGGCCGTGGCCGAACACAAGGGCGTGGCCGAGCTGTTGCCCGACATCGCCCGTATGACCGGCGCCCAAGCCGTCATCGCCGCTGTGGACAACGAGAACTGGCTGCCGCGCGGGTTGGCCCGGCAGTTGCGCGGTTGGCTGGCCGAGATGGGGGTGGCCTGTGTCACGCCCAAGCCCCTCTGTTCGCTCACGCCCACCGAGTATAGCCTGGGGCGCCGGCAACGCGTGGCCTATGAGAACCCTCTCATCGCCGAATTCGCCCGCCATTTCGGTCGGCCCGAGCTGGAACTGACGGTGGACCCCGACACGCGCACCATCGTCGCCGCCGCCGTCCGCCGCGACACCGTTTGCGGCTGTGGCCGCTTTGTCGCTGAGCGCCTGATCGGCGTGACCGCGGACGAGGCCGAGCAGCAGGCCGGGATGCTGCACCACCATTTCCCCTGTCTGGCCAGCATGGGCATTGACCCCGACTACGGCGACACCCTTATGCACGTCTCCGGCCATCTGCTGCGGGAACAGGTGGCCGAACAGGTTCGGCCCTATCGGCAGGTGACCTACAT
>JAOADB010000058.1 GCA_026417535.1 Caldilineales bacterium | reverse complement strand
CCCCCATCGTCCACCCTCCATCGTCTATCGTCCACTCCATGGATCCCGAACTCGTCGAACGCGCGGCCAAGCTGCGTCAGCTCATCAACTACCATGCCTATCGCTACTACGTCCTCGACGACCCCGAGATCAGCGATGAGGCCTACGATAGCCTGTTCAACGAGCTGAAGCGGCTGGAAGAGCAGTATCCCGAGCTGATCACGCCCGATTCGCCCACCCATCGCACGGGCGGCCCTCCCGCCGAGGGTTTCGCCAAAGTCGAGCATCCGGCGCCCATTCTCTCGCTGACCAATGTGACTTCCATCGAGGAGCTGCGCGCCTGGCGCGACCGTGCCTTGCGGCTCCTGCCGGAGGGTGTGAGGCCAACCTACGTGGTCGAACCGAAGATTGACGGCCTGACCGTGGTTTTGCACTACGAGGACGGCGTTTTCACGTTGGGCGCCACGCGTGGGGATGGCTTCGTCGGCGAGGACATCACGGCCAATCTGCGGACGTTGCGCACCCTGCCGTTGCGCATCCCCGTCGTGCCCAACGGCCTGATCCCGCCGCGGCGGCTGGTGGTGCGGGGCGAGGCCTACATGTCCAAGGCCAATTTCGCCCGGTTCCAGGCCGAACAGGAAGCCACGGCCGGCCGCAAGTACGTCAATCCCCACAACACGGCCGCGGGCGCCCTGCGCAATCTCGACCCGACCGTAACGGCCAGCCGCCCCCTCGACCTGTGGGCCTATCAGGTCGTCCTCATCGAGGGCGGGCCGTCTTTACAGACCCAATGGGAGGCCCTGCACTATCTCGACGCCCTGGGTTTCCCGGTTGAACGGGAGCAGAACCGTCTCTTCACCGATTTTGCCGAGCTAGAGGCGTACTGTCAGCAGTGGGGCGACCGGCGACACGAGCTGCCCTACGAGGCCGACGGTCTCGTCATCAAGATCAACGAGTTCGAGCTGCAGGAACGCCTGGGTTACGTGGGGAAGGACCCCCGCTGGGCCGCGGCCTACAAGTACCCCAGCGCCGAAGCCGTGACCCGGCTTCTCGATATCGTCGTCGAGGTGGGCCGCACGGGTGTGCTCACTCCGCGGGCCGTGCTCGAACCGGTCTATCTGGGTGGGGTGACGGTGAGTTCGGCCACGCTCCACAATGCCGACTACGTGGCCGAACGCGACATCCGCATCGGCGACACGGTGGTGATCAAACGGGCCGGCGAGGTCATCCCCCAGGTGCTGCGGCCGTTGGTCGAGCTGCGCACCGGCCGCGAACGGGTTTGGCAGATGCCGGAACGGTGCCCGGTTTGCGGCGGACCGGTGACCCGCTATCCCGGCGAGGTGGCCTACTACTGCGAGAACAGCGCCTGTCCGGCGCAGCTGGTGCGTCGGGTGGAGTTCTTCGCCTCGCGCGGGGCCATGGACATCGCCGGTTTCGGCTCGCGGCAAGCCGAGCTGTTCGTGCAGAAGGGTTTCATCCGCGACGTGGCCGACATCTACGAGCTCCACCGGCATCGGGATGCCTTGCTGGAGCTGGAGGGTTTCGGCCCCAAGAAGGTGGAGAATTTGCTGGCCGCCATCGAGGCGTCCAAGCAGCAGCCGGCCACGCGGGTGCTGACGGCCCTGGGCATTCGCTTTGTGGGCAGCACCGTGGCCGAACTGTTGCTAGAGCATTTCCGCTCCTTTGCCGCCCTGGCCGCAGCCACCGAAGACGAGCTGGCGCAGGTGGAGGGGATTGGCCCCCGCATCGCTGGATCGGTGGCGGCGTGGTTCCGGCAGCCGGCCAACCGCCAGACCGTGGCCCGACTGGAGGCGGCGGGTCTGCGCATGAGTCTGGACGAAGCCAAGGCCGAGCCCAAGGCGCTGCCGCTGGCCGGCAAGACCTTTGTCATCACGGGTACCCTGCCCACCTGGAGCCGCGAGCAGGCCACCGAGATCATCAAGCAATACGGCGGCCACGTGACGGGTTCGGTCTCGGGCAAGACGGATTACCTGCTCGTGGGCGAAAACCCCGGCTCCAAACTCGAAAAGGCCCGCAAGTTGGGAGTCCCCCTGCTGTCCGAGGACGATTTGCGGCGGATGATCGGGGTATGATGGACGATAGACGATGGACGACTTTTCTTCGTCTTGCGTCCGTTGTCCTGGTGAGCGGCTTATGACAGGAAGGGAAGACCCATCCGGAGCGTAAGGCATCTGAACGGTTACCATGAAGTACTGCCCCTACTGTCGCGCGGCGCTAGAAACCCAGGTGATCAACGACCTGCCGCGGCGGGTGTGTCCCGCTTGCGGCTTCACCTATTGGAACAATCCCTTGCCCGTGGCCGGCGCTGCCGTGATTGACGAACGGGGCTACATCCTGCTGGCGCGACGTTCCGTGGAGCCGCGCAAGGGCTATTGGAACCTGCCGGCGGGATTCTTCGAATGGGGCGAATCGGCCGAGGCCGCCACCCTGCGCGAGGTGCGCGAGGAAACCGGTCTCGAGGTCGAGATCACCGGCTACCTGACGAGTTACGGGGCCGGGTACGACCGGGACCCCTGGCGCAGCATCAGCTACATTTTCTACTACGCCCGGCCCATCGGCGGCGTCCTGGCCGCGGGCGATGACGCCGACGAGGTGCGCTTTTTCCCGCCCGATGAGCTGCCGGCGGCCATTGCTTTTCCCTCGAACCTGGTCGCCTTGGCCCAATGGCAGGCCCACCGCAAGGCCGGTCTGCCTGCAGCGTTGGGAAGGGGTGGGGATGGGTGATTGGGTACTGGTAATTGGGTACTGGTAACTGGGTATTGGTAACTGGAATTGCGTTGTTTGGCGCGGTTTCTTGTGGTTTGGTCGAGAACCGGAACGAAAGACGAAAGACGGAGGACGAAGGGATGTTCGTGGTGCGTTTCGTCTCCGGGTTGATAGCCAGGCCAAAGGACGAAAGACGGAGCGATTTTCCTCCTTCGTCTCGCTCAAACCCAAACGCCACAAAAAAGCACCAATTGATCAGTTACCAGTCACCAGTTACTTTTTTTCATACACCTCCGGGTTGGCGCAGTGGGGCAGGCGTTCACCGGCCAGGCCCGCCAGCAGGTTGTCCACGGCCATCTCGGCCATGCGCCGCCGCGCCGAGAGGCTGGCGCTGCCGATGTGGGGCAGGACGACCACATTGGGCAAGCTCAGCAGGGGATGGTCCGGCGGCAGCGGTTCCGGGGTCGTCACATCGAGACCGGCAGCGGCGATTTGCCCCGCGCGCAGGGCCTGAAGCAGGGCCTCCTGGTCCACCACGCCCCCGCGGGCCGTGTTGATGAGAATGGCCGTCGGTTTCATCTGCGCCAGGGCGGCGGCGTTGATGAGATGGTGGGTGGCAGGCGAATAGGGGCAGTGAAGGGTGAGGAAATCGCTTGCGGCCAGCAGAGTCTCCCAGGGGACCCAGGTTGCGCCGACCTCATCGGCAAACGGGCTGGGCCGCGGGTTGTGGTAGAGCAGGCGGACGGCGAAACCGCGGAGGCGCCGCGCCACGGCCGCGCCGATACGGCCCAGGCCGACGATACCGACGGTGCTGCCGTGGAGGTCGGGCCCGACCCAACCCATGGGGTCCCAGGTGCGCCAGCGACCGGCCTTCACGTCGTTGGCCGCTTCGACCAAACGCCGAGCCGTCGCCAGCATCAGCGCCACGGCCAGATCGGCGGTGGCCTCGGTGAGGACGCCGGGCGTGTGGCCGACGGGGATGCCACGGCGGGTGCAGGCGGCCAGGTCAATGTTATCCACGCCGACGGCCATCTGGCTGACCACACGCAGCGCAGGCCCAGCGGCGTCGAGGACGCCTTCGTCAATACGGTCGGTCAGCAGGCACAGGAGGCCCTGACAACCGGCCACGCGGCGTCGCAGGTTGTCGTAGGGCGGCGGCTCGGCTTCGGGCCAGAGGTCGAGGACGAGAGGCGCTTCGTAGAGTCGGCTCATGGCCGGTTCGGGCAGGCGCCGGGTGACGAACACGCGGGGTAGGGCAGGCGTTGCGTTCACCATGTTTCCCAATGGACGACATCGCTGAGAGGACGACGACCCCCGCGGCGGGGCGGGCGGGTTAGTTCATTCGGGTCGGCAGGATAACCGAACGAAATGGCCGCGTAGCACATCAGGCCGGGCGGGAGCTTCAACAGGGCGTTGGCCGCCTCGACCTCGTAGATGTTAGCCATGACCGAGCCGATGCCCAGCTCGTGGGCCGTCAGCATCATGTTTTGGGCGGCAGCGCCGAGGTCGAAAGCGATGGGCCAGCGTTCGCGCCAGTCCGGCGTGACCAGGGCCACACCCACGGCCGCGCCGGCCAGGTGTCCGGCCCAGGCCCCCAATCGGCTCAGCGCCGCCAGCCGCTCGCGGTCGCGCACGACGATGAAATGCCACGGTTGGCTGTTCTTCGAGCTGCCCGCTCGGCGGCCGGCATCGAGGATGCGCAGCAAATCGGCCTCGGGGATAGGCTGCGGACTGAATTGACGAATCGAGCGTTTGGTACGAATGGCGTCGTAGACGTTCATTTTGGTAACTGGTGATTCTGGTGACTGGTAACTGGTAACTGGTAACTGGTGACTGGATAATGGCTTCGGCCGATTTCAGGACGAAGGACGAAAGACGAAGGACGAAGGGGTTGGAGAACGTTGTTATCTCATCGATTTGATCCGGGGTAAGTGAACTCTCTTAGCGTTTTCGTTCGAGCGGTCTCGATGACAAATAGCGCATTATATCTTATTTTTTACCGATTAATTGCCAAAAAGATCGATAAATAATCTTTTATTTTTAAAAAGATCATTCTTGANATTTTTGGTGTCTTAGTGTCTTTGTGATTATAATTCTTTTGCAGCCGATCGAGAGGAGAGAAGACGAACGACGGAAGACGAGAAAACGCCGTCATCCGTCATCCGTCATCCGTCATCCGTCATCCGTCGTTCGTTTTCCGTCCCCGTTATCGGCCAAACAGCGCAGGGCGCCAACCCGTTGCCGGTTACCATCCTACCCGCCCAACCGCACGGCGTGAACGCCGGCAGTAGGCCAGGGGCCGCGGGCCAGGTTGAGCATGGTGTCGCCGTACAGGCGAAAGCCTAAACGGCCGAATAGCTCGGCAGCCATCGGTTGCATGAGGTCGGCCGGGAAACCGAAGTGTCCCAGCCGGTGGTCCATGGCCCAGCGCCGGACGTGTTCGAGGAACAGGTCGGCCTGCTCGGCGGTCATCTGCGGCGCCATGAGCAGCAAGCGGCCTTCTAGCCAGTCGTTTTCCGGTCGGATGTCGGCCAGGGCCAGCGCCAGGGGGCGGCCTTCATGCCAGGCCAGCAGCGCATCGCCCAACTGCCGCGTCACCGTCCACTGCACCCAACCGGAATAGTCGAGGCCGGGGAGCAGAGCATCGCCGATGGCGGCAGCCGCGCTCAGGGCCTGGCTGCGTTCGGACTCGGACAGGCGCGAGAGAAAGGCCGTCTGCAAGGCATCCGTCGGCAGGCGGCCCGAGACGACCGGTCCCCAGGTGGGCCGATAGACGTACAGGGATAGCCCCACGGCCCGAAAGCCGAGCTTGTAGTAGAAACCGATGTTGTTGACGGCGTCGGGCCAGGTCATCAGGCCGATGCTGCGCACCCCATGACCGGTCAGATAGGCTTCGGCATCGTGCACCGCCTGGATGCCGAGGCCGCGACCCTGCATGTCCGGATGAACGGCCAGGCTGTGGAACCAGCCCAGACTGCCGTGGCTGCGGCACACGCACACGGTGACCAGGCGGTTCTGCCAGATGCCCACGCGCACGCCTTCCGGCTCCCGGCTCAGGTAAAGCCGGAGTCGTTCGGGGTTGAACGGCTGCCACCGTCCTCGCAGGGTGTCGCCGTAAAGGCGCCTGACCTGGGGGGTGTAGGCGGCGTCAATGACGGCGCACATGTCCGCCACATCGGCCGACGTTGCCGGTCGAAACCAAAGCCTCATGAGCCGCTCGCCAGGGCCAGCGCCGTGGGCAGATCGAGCGCGCCGGTATAGAGGGCCTGGCCGATGATGACGCCCTCGATGCCAGCGGCTTCCTCGGCCCGCAGAGCCAGGATGTCCTCCGGCCCGGCCACGCCGCCGGAGGCGATGACCCGCAGCCCGCTGACGCGCGCGAGTTCGGCCGTCGCCGCCACGTTGACCCCGGCCAGCATGCCATCGCGGGCGATGTCGGTGAAGACCACGCGGGGTACGCCCAGCGCCGCCAGCCGACAGGCCAGGTCGGTGGCCGCCACGGTGCTGAGCTCCTGCCAGCCGTGGATGGCCACCCGCCCTGCGCGGGCATCAATGCCCACGACGATCCGTTCCGGGCCGAAGCGCTCCAGCGCAGCGGCCACCAGCTCCGGTTGTTGCACCGCCGCCGTGCCCAGGACGACGCGCGTGGCGCCCAGCCGCAGGGCCAGGGCGATGTCCTCCAGACGGCGCAACCCGCCGCCGAACTGGATGGGCACCTCCACCGCCCGCCGGATGGCGTACAGGCTTTGCCAGTTGAGGGGCAACGCGGCCAGCCAGGCCGGGTCAGGCTCCCCCGCGGCCGGACCGTGCGGGACGACCACGGCTTCGCCCAGGGCGCCGTCCAGATTGACCACGTGCAGCCATTCGGCGCCTTGGGCCACCCAATGGCGCGCCATAGCGGCCGGGTCGGCGCCGAAGACCGTTTCGGCTGCCGGATCGCCCTGGCGTAGCCGCACGCAGCGGCCGCGGCGCAGGTCAATGGCCGGAAAGACGATCAACCTGGAGCCTCACGCACGCCCGGTCGGCGGTCGTGGCCAGCCCAGCGCCGCCAACAGGGCCAACCCGCTGTGGGCGACGAGCACGGCCACGACGGCCTTGGCCAGATCCACCGGGATGAAAGGCGCCACACCCAGCCGAAAAGCCTCGGCCGGGGTCAAGCCCAGCACCGCGGCCAGCCAGGACGCGCCGCTCAGGTAGATGACGACCACGCCCAGCAGGGCCGCCGCCAGGCTGCGCCCGCGGCGACCGTCGCCGGTCAGCCAGCCGACGACCGCCGCGGCCACGGGAAAGCCGACCAGGTAGCCGGCTGTTGGCCCAACGAAAACGCCCGGTCCACCGGCGCCGCCGGCCGCCAAGGGCGCGCCACCGAGGATGAGGGCCAGGTAGGTCAGCTGGCTCAGGAAACCCTCGCGCGGACCTAACAGCAGTCCGCTCAGGATGACGGCCAGGACCTGCAGGGTGATGGGCACGGGTGTGAAGGGAAGCGGAATGCGCACCTGCGCGGCCAATCCGGTAAACAGGGCAAAACCGACGATCAGCGCCAGACGCACACTCCAACGGGAAAGGGGTAAAACACGTGTAGCGAGCATAGGATGGGTAACTGGTGATTAGTAACTGGTGATTAGTAACTGGTAACTAGTAACTAGTAACTAGTAACTGGTAACTGGTAAGAGAACGACATTTTTCGTCATCCGTCCTTCGTCCTTCGTCCTTTTCCTGGTAAAATCCAATTATCAATTACCAATTGCTATTTCCACAAAATTACGCAAAATGCGCAAACCGACCTGTTGGCTTTTTTCGGGGTGGCATTGAATGCCCCAAATGCGACCGTGTTGGACGACGGAGGCATAAGTGATGCCGTATTCGGTCGTGGCCAGGATGTCGGCGGGGTTGGCGGGTTCGCAGTAGTAGGAGTGGACGAAGTAGGCGTAGGCGCCGTCGGGGATGCCGGCCAGCAGCGGGTCGGGGCGGGTGGGATGGAGCTGGTTCCAGCCGATTTGGGGCACCCGCAGAGGCCCTTGGAAGCGCCGCACGCGGCCGGGCAACAGGCCCAGACCGTGCCAGTGTCCCATTTCCTCGCTGTAGTCGAACAGCATCTGCATGCCGACGCAAATGCCCAGCAAGGGAATGCCCTCCAGCACGACCTCGCGCACCACCGACGAGAGATTGGCCGCCCGCAGGTTCGTGATACAGGCGCCAAAGGCCCCGACGCCGGGGAGGATGACGCCCTTACTGCGCAGGATGAGGGCCGGATCGGCCGTCAACACGATGGGAAGGTCGCTGCCGGCTTCGCGCGCGGCCCGTTCCAGCGCCTTTTGCACGCTGCGAACGTTGCCGATGTTGTAGTCGAGGATGACGAGCATGAATGATGAACGGGTGACTGGTAACTGGGTTTCGGTTGGCCGTTGGCGAGAAAAGGACGACGATGGACGAGCGCAAGATGCCATCTTGCGTTACGTGATGCTATACCAATTGCAAAAGGGCCGTTTACCATCACGGCCCGGCGACGGCAAGGACATAACGTTCGGGATTGAGATAGGTTTGCGCCATGCGCAGGACATCCTCCCGGCCGACGGCGTAAACGAACTCGCGATAGCGCAGCAGATAATCCATGCCCAGGTCGTACCAGGCCATGGCGCCCAGATAGTCGGCGATCTGGGCGTTCGTCTCGAGGCGGATGGGCAACGACCCCGTGAGATAGGCCTGGACATCGGCCAGTTCGGCCGGTTCAACCGGCTCCTGGCGCATACGCTCGCACTCGTCGAGGATGGCGGCGACGGCCTGCTCGACATGGGCGGGATGAACCCCGGCCGATACCGACCAGGTGCCGGCCTGTAGGTTGGTCTCCAGGTCGCTGCCGATGGCATACGCCAGACCCCGACGCTCGCGCACATTGGCGCCCAAACGCCCGCCCAAGCCGAACTCACCCAGGATGGCGTTGGCGACACGCGTCGGGAAGAAGTCGGGATGCCGCCGCGAGGGACCGAGCCAACCCAGGACGAGATCGCTCTGGCTCTTGTCGTCCAGGGTCACCCTCGTGACCAGGGGGGCCGACGCCGACATGGGCGACGGTGGTTCCGGGTCGTCGAGGGAAACCGATGGGTTCCAACCGCCCAACAGCGCTTCGACCTGCTGGATGGCCTCGTCCGCCCGCACGGCGCCGACTATGACGAGAACACCGCCTTGCGGGCCGATGGTACGGCGGTAAAACGCCTCGACATCCTGCGGAGTCAGGCCGCTCACGGTGTCCTCTCCACCGCTGATGGGGCGGCCATAGGCGTGGTCACCAAAGACCGCCTCGCGAAAACCGCGCCAGGCTTGTGCGCCGGTGTTGTACCGGCGCTGGCGGTGTTCGGCCAAAATCTGAGCCTGGACCAGGGCAAACTGGTCGGGAGCAAACGCCGGTTCCAGCAGACACTCAACGGCTAAGGCCAGGACTGTGGGAAAATCCTCGGCCAGGCAATAGGCCTCGAAGCCCGTGGCGTGACGACCGCAGCTGAAGCCCAGCGAGGCGGCCAGACCGTCGAGGATTTCGTTGAGCGCGTCATAGGACAGCCGAAGGGTACCCCGGCGCAGCAACCGGGCTGTCAGATTGGCCAAGCCGGCCTGCGTCGGCGGTTCGTGCACCGAGCCGCCCCAGAGCGTGGCGTCCAGGGCCACCGTGGCGCTCTCGTGGTTCTCATAGACCCACACCCGCAGGCCGTTGGCCAGTGTGGCGCTGACGATGGTTTGCGGTCCGGGCCATGGCTCAGGACGCATGGGCCACCTCGGTCGGGGTGTACCAGCCGACCACGCGATTCTCGCGGCCGAAATAGGTTTGGGCCACGCGCTGCACATCCGCTGCCGTCACGGCGGCGATGTTCGTCAGAAGGTCATCCAGCCATGCCAGCGAGGCGACTATCGTGCTGTGGCTTAGCCACATCGCCTGAATGTCAACTCGTTCGTTCTCGTAGAGAAACTGCGCCCGCAGCTGCTTGACGGCCCTGGCCAGCTCGTCCTCACCCACCGGCGTCTCCTGCAAGCGCTCGATCTCACCCAGCAGCGCAGCCTCGACCTCGGCCGGGTTACGGTCGGGCCGCACCGTCGCCCCAAGCTGGAACAGATAGGGGTCGAAGGACATGCTCAGACCGGAGCTCACATGGACGGCCAGACCCGTGTTGACCAGACGGCGGTAAAGACGGGCGGCGCGGCCCATGCCGCCACCCATCGGCGGCGACGAATTGGGGCCGTCGAGGATGGTGTTCATGACCAGCAGGGGAAAGTAATCGGGATGCCGGGCCGGGGGCACGCGAAAAGTGATGTAGAGGTAAGCGGCGCCGGTCGGTCCGGTCAGATGGACCCGTCGCTCCCCGCGCGGGGGTGGTTCCGGCGGCGGCGTATAGTCGTTGGCCGGACCTGCAGGCAAGGGGCCGAACCAGGCGGCAATCCGGTCGAGCATGGCATCCGTCTCGAAATCGCCCACGGCCGCGATGACGGCGTTGTTGGGCACGTAGTAGGTGCGGTAGTGGCGGTAGAGGTCGTCGCGGGTGAGGCGCTGCAGGTCCTCCTTCCAGCCGATGACCGGATTGCGATAGGGATGACGGACGAAGCTCAGGCTGTGGACCTGCTCGCGCAGAAGAAAACGAGGTTGGTTCTCGCGGCCCTCTCGTTCGGCCAGGATGACCCCGCGTTCGGTTTCGACTTCCTGCGGGTCGAATAGGCCGTTGGTCATCCGGTCGGATTCGATGCGCAGGGCCAGCTCGATGCGGTCGGCGGGCAACATCTCGTAGTAGACCGTCCAATCGATCGAGGTGAAACCGTTGAACACCCCGCCTTCACGCTGGATGAGACGGTCGAAACCACCCTGGGGATGGGTGCTCGTGCCCTTGAAGAGCATGTGCTCGACCCAATGGGAGATGCCGCTATAGCCCGGCGCTTCCTGGCGACTGCCCACGCGATAGGCAAGCAGCAAGGCGACGATCGGCATCCGGTGCACCTCGCGCAGGAGCACCTGCAGGCCGTTATCGAGAACGGCAGTCCGAAGTCCATCGGTAAGTTTCATCGTCCGCTATTCAACCCGTTTTTGCGCTGAGGGTCAAATGGAGGACGGGGCGATTGACAATTTACCGTCCATTGTCCGGTATAATTCCGTCATGCCCAATCTCGATCTCATCCAAGACCTTCTCCGCCGGCAAGGACTGGCCGGCTGGTTGCTCTACGACTTTCGCGGCCTCAACCCCATTGCCCGCCGGGTGGCGCCCCTGCCGCCCCACGCGTTCCTCACCCGGCGCTGGCTTTATTGGATTCCGGCCCAGGGTCGGCCCGCCTGGTTGGTCCATGCCATCGAAGCCGGCGCTTTCGTCGGGCAGCCCGACCCCGTCCTCACCTATCACTCATGGCCGTCTTTGGCTGCGGGCCTGCTGCGTCTGACCGACGGCCCGCAGGTCATTGCCTGCGAATACAGCCCCGACGGCAGCATCCCCTATGTCTCCTATGTGGATGCCGGCACTCTCGAACACTGGCGTCGCTTAGGCTATGAGCCGGTCTCTTCGGCCGACCTCATTCAGGCCGTCTATGCCGTCTGGTCGCCAGCCCAACTCGCCAGCCACCGCCGCGCTGCGGCCGTCTGTCTCGCGGTCAAGGATGAGGCCTTCGTCTTCATCGCCGAAGCCCTGCGCCGCGGCCAGACCCTTACCGAGGGTGAGGTGCAGGCGTTTATCGGCCAGCGTCTGGCTGCAGCCGGCCTCGACTCCGAACATCCCTCCATCGTGGCCGTCAACGCCCACGCCGGCGATCCCCACTACAGCCCCCATCCCGACCGACCCACGCCCATCCGGCCCGGCGATCTCATCCTGATTGACATTTGGGGGCGGGTGGCCGGCGATCCCGACGCCGTTTTTGCCGACATCACCTGGATGGGCTACGCCGGACCGGAACCGCCCGCCCATCTCGTGGCCGTCTTCGATGTCGTGGCCCGCGCCCGCGACGCGGCCATCGCCCTGGTGCAAACGCGCGTGGCCGCGGGCGAGCCTGTGGCCGGTTGGGGGGGGGACGACGCCGCCCGCCAGGTCATCACCGAGGCCGGTTACGGCCCCGATTTTCTCCATCGCACCGGCCACAGCCTCGATACGTCCATCCACGGCGCGGGGGTCAACATGGACAACCTGGAGACGCACGATACCCGGCGGTTGATCCCCGGCATCGGTTTCACCATTGAGCCGGGCATTTACCGGCCCGATTTCGGCGTGCGGCTAGAGATTGACATGTTCGTCCATCCCGACCGCGCCGAGGTGACGACGCTTCCCCTGCAGACAGCGTTCATCACCATGGACGTGTAGTGCCAATTTTGTAACTTTGCGACTTTGTGATCATGGATAAGCGTATAACACGATTTTCGTCGTGTTTACCGATTTTTGTCCATCAGCGCCACGAAATGGGCAAAGAGGGCATCGGCGTCGTGAGGGCCGGGCGAGGCTTCGGGATGGTATTGGACCGAAAAAACCGGCCGATCGCGCAACTGCAGCCCCTCGACCGTGCCATCGTTGAGGTTCCAATGGGTGACCTCGGCCTGCGGCGGCAGCGATTCGGGCCGCACGGCGTAGTTGTGGTTCTGGCTCGTGATCTGCACCCGGCCGGTCCGTTCGTCGCGCACGGGATGGTTGCCGCCGTGATGGCCGAACTTGAGCTTGTAGGTCTCGCCGCCCAGGGCCAACCCCAAAATTTGGTGACCCAGGCAAATGCCGAAAATGGGCAGGTCGTGGCGTAAGAGCGTCGCCACGGCCGCCGCTGCATAGGGCAGACCGGCCGGGTCGCCGGGCCCGTTGGAAAGGAGTACGCCCTCGGGCTTCAGCGCCAGGACGGTTTCGGCCGGAGTCGTGGCCGGCACCACCGTCACCTGGCAGCCGTGGGCCGTCAACCGGCGCAGGATGTTGTATTTGACGCCGAAATCGTAAACGACGACGTGGTAGGGCCTATCCGGCGTCGCCCGGCCTGNCGCCAACCAGACGGGGTTGCTTTCCTCCTCCCACCGATACGGCGCCGCGCAGGTCACGGCCCGGACGAGGTCGCGGCCTTGGGTGCCGGCCCACCCGCGGGCCAGGGCCAGCAGCTCGGCGGCCGTTTTGCTGCCGTCGGTGCAGAGCGCTCCCGGCAGGCTGCCCGTTTCCCGCAGTAAGCGGGTCAGGCGCCGGGTGTCCACCTCGGCGATGCCGGGGACGCCGTGCCGGGCCAGATAGCCCGGTAGGTCTTCGCTGGCCCGCCAGCTGCTGACGACCGGGCTGATCTCGCGCACGATGAGACCGCTCAGCCACGGCCGGACCGATTCGACATCCTCCGGATTGACCCCCGTGTTGCCGATGTGAGGCATGGTCATGGCCACCATCTGCCCGTAGTAGGACGGGTCGGTGATGACCTCCTGATAGCCGGTCATGCTCGTGTTGAAGACGACCTCGGCCACGCTGGTGGTCGCTGCGCCAAAGGCCTCTCCTTCAAAAACGGAACCGTCCGCCAAGACGAGCAACGCGTTCATGTTGGTGATTGGTGATTGGGGATTGGTGACTGGTTACTGGTGACTGGTGACTAGTAACTGGTAACCAGTAACTAGTAACCAGTAACCACTATTTGAATTTTGAACAACTATCAAGATTGACAACAAGATCGCGGTAATCAAGACACAACTTACTTTACCAGTTTCCCATTCGGCAACCGTTTCAGCACGGCGATTTCATCGCAGGCGTGGAATTTGGGGCAGTAGACGCATTCCCCCCAGATTTTGGGGCTGATCGACCAGCGATCGACGCGTTCGAAGCCGTAGCGTAAGAAGAAGTCGGGCACCAGGGTCAGTGCGCAGACCTGGCTCACCCCGCGCGCTTCGGCCATGGCCAGCAACCGTTGCACCAACTGGCCGCCCACGCCCTTGCCCTGATAGTCGGGGCTGACGGCCAGGGAGCGGATTTCCACCAGGTCGGGGCTGAGATAGGCCAGATAGCCGCAGCCGACCACGCGGCCCTCGTCCTCGGCCACCAGGAAATCGCGCAGGGCATGTTGCACCTGGGCCGGCGTGCGATAGAGCATCAGGTTCTGCTCGGCAAAGCCGTTCACCAGGTCGCAGATGGGTTGGATGTCGGCGGGGGTGGCAGGGCGGATGACCATAGGTCCGGGTGTTCTCTCTACGGTGGCCAGCGCGGCGGCCAGGCGTTCGACGGCGATATCCACCTCGTCCCTGGTGATGGTGAGGGGCGGGATCAGGCGCAGGACATCGGGCCCGGCATTGAGCAACAGCAAGCCCTGGCGGTAACCGGCCTGGATGACTTCGGCCGCGGGGATATCGAGTTGCACGCCCAGCATCAGCCCGCGGCCACGGACCTCGGTGATGTGAGGGCTGTTGAGCTCCTCCAGCCGTTCTTTGAAGTAGGCTCCCGTCTCGTGCACGTGTTGCAGGAAGGCCGGGTCGCTGATGTGGCGGACGACGACATCGGCTACGGCCGCGATGAACGGCCCGCCGGCAAAGGTCGTGCCGTGGTCGCCGGGATGGATGACCGCAGCCACGCGCTCACTGACGAGCACGGCGCCGATGGGCAGCCCGGCCGCCAGGGGCTTGGCTGCGCAGAGGATGTCGGGCAGGATGCCGTAGGCCTCATGCGCCCAGAAGGTGCCCGTCCGCCCTACGCCGCACTGCACCTCATCGAGGACGAGCAGGGCGTTGTGGGCATGGCTCAGCTCGCGCAGGCCGATGAGGAACTCGTTACTGGCCGGGTGGATCCCCCCTTCGCCTTGGATCGGCTCGACAAAAACGGCGCAGACGCCGTCGTCCATGGCCGCGGCGGCGCTTTCCAGGTTGTTGAACTCGGCGATGCGCACGCCGGGCATGAGCGGTCGAAACGGGTCCTGGTACTTGGGCCGTGGGGTCAGGGCCAGCGAGCCCATGGTGCGGCCGTGAAAAGCGCCGGTAAAGGCCACGATGTCGGTCTTGCCTTCGCCGAAGTGTTCACGCGCCCACTTGCGCGCGAACTTGATGGCGGCCTCGTTGGCCTCGGTGCCGCTATTCTGGAAGTGGACCCGGTCGGCAAAGGGGGTGATTTCCACCAGGCGAGCCGCCAGCCGCACCATCGGTGGGCTGACATAGAGGTTCGAGAAGTGGAGCGGTTGGTCCGCGGCCTCACGGATGGCGGCCACGACGGCGGGATGACGGTGGCCCAGGGCATTGACGGCGATGCCGGCCACCAGGTCGAGATAGCGGTTGCCTTCGGTATCCCACACCCACACGCCCTCGCCGCCGGTCAACACGAACGGCGCGCGGGCATAGGCCTGGACAAGATAACGGCGGTCGAGTTCAAGGAAGGAGGTCATGGTGGTAACGGGTGACTGGTAGCGGGGGCCTTTTCGTCTTTCGTCCGTGGGTCTCGGCCGACGGTGGGACGAAGGGCGGATGACGGAGGGCTTATCCCGCGCGTCCGACGATGAAGGTGCCTTCGCCAAGGGCGTAGCGTTCGATGTTCGTGATCAGCGCCGCGGATAGTCCACGGGTGACGGCGGCGGCTGCGGCCCGCACCTTGGGGATCATCCCACCCGTGATGAACTGACCCGCAATCAGCTCCTCCACCTGGTCCACCGGCAACACGCGCAGGGGCTGGCCGGCGACGAGGACGCCGGGCACGTTCGTGATGAAGACGAGCCCGGCCGCGTCCAGGGCCAGGGCCACGGCCTCGGCGGCGTGGTCGGCGTTCACGTTGTAGCTCAGGCCGTCCTGTCCCAGGCTGATGGGCGAGATGACGGGCACAAAGCCGGCCGCTAGCAGGGGCATCAGTCTGTCGGTCTGGACCTCGACCACTCGACCCACCCGGCCCAGGTCGAGGCCGTCCGGTTCGTATTTCTCGACCCGGATCAGGCCCAGGTCAACCCCGCTCAGGCCGATGGCGGCAATGCCGCCGTTGACCAGCCAGCGCACCAGGCGCAGGTTGGCGATGCCGTTGAGGGCCATTTTGACCAGCCGGAGCGATTGCTCGCTGGTCACGCGCAGTCCCTGCACCGTGGAAAAGGAGACGCCCAGCTCATCGTGCAGGCGCTCGATCTCCTGGCCGCCGCCATGAACGATGACCGGTTGGATGCCGCGTGCTTGGACAGCGCGCACGGCGGCCACGAATTGGGCCAGAAAGGCGCGGTCGTCAATCTGATGCCCACCGATTTTGATGACGTGGATGGGAAGGGTGCTCATGGTCAAAGC
>JAOADB010000057.1 GCA_026417535.1 Caldilineales bacterium | reverse complement strand
GCATAAGGCGGATTGGAAACGACGGAGAGATCAATCGGTCTTCTTCCTGCGAAAACGGAGGTCCAAACAGAACCACCGAAAAGAACAAAGGGAAGAAACAAAATGGCTACTAACCAGATTTTCTTGAAGCGAAAATCAAGCCCCCGTTTCAAGAGTTGAAGGACGCCTTTTCCACCCTGCTGGAGAAAGGTCAATAAAAAGGCTGAAAAGAACGGTCCGAAGGCAGCCGGGTTAAGGGGACTGGCAAGAAAATCGGTCAAGCCCACGGGGAGAGCGGTCCCGTGTGCCGCCAGAGCGTTGGGTATCCAGAATATCCAAGAGAACGCGTAGGTGATCCCGAAAAACCACCACACACGCTTGTAATCGTCAATCTTGGTTGTCATCGCCGTCTCCTTCGATAGGCGGCATCGGCTGCCAGTGCAGGCCGTTGGACGCATTTTGCTCTCATAAACCAAGAATGGCGGACAATGCCTTCCCCGTCTGTTGCATGTACGGGTCATCCCAATGTCCAAGAACTTTGATAATCCGCCGTTTGTCAATCACCCGCATCTACTCACAAAGCATAACCGAATCTTGGGTCAAACCACCCACACTGCAGGGACAACACATGCAACGGCAGGAGTGCACGACGCATTTTAGTGGTAAACGTTAGATAATGCACCCAACGAGTAGCGCTTCACCTGCGCCACGAAGCGCGGCTGAGCAGCATCAGGTGGAAGCGCGGGTTGGGCGCACTCTTCTTTTTCACTTGCGCGATGGCGTGTGCAACCGAATTTGAGTGATAACTTCATTACTCGCATAAAAAAGTGATGAAAAGCTATCATCTTGCCTGATTAAGCGATCTTGATCCCTCTCTGTAGTGCGTATTCCAGAGAAAGTTAGAAAATAAAACCTTACTCGTGCTGGCAACGGTAATGGAAATTCAGTAGTTGGCTCGGCCTGGCTGTAAAAGGATTCTGCTAAGGCAACAAAACTCCTGCTGACCATCGCCACTTCATCATGTTGCCCCGCACCTATAATACCGCCCCCATTACCGAAATACATGCTAGTTGTTCCATCAGCAAGAGAAACCAATGTAACAACCGTGCCAGACACTTGAAACTCCATCAACACACCCCATACGTTGCGAACCGTTTCGCTTGGTTCTATTCCAATGTCTTTAGGATTTGCGCTCAGAATCATTGAACGCAGATTTATGTAGGGTTCCGCAGGTTGTGTCACGATTTCGTTTCCTCATTACTGTACTGTGAATGCAAGCCACAAGCACATAATAGCTTGGAAAGAGGTAACAAGATACAGGTGGTTCTGGAATACCCTCATCTGTCACCAGTACGCTCAACAGCTGGGTTCACCCGCGCGCGGAGCGAAACGGAGCGATGTCAGCTGCAACCAGTGTTGCACCTAGTTTAGAAAACCTTTCGTTTGTTGAAATTCACTAATAGCCGTCTGAATAATGATCTTCTTCATTTCTTCGAATTCAGATTCGGATATTATTTCTTGCTCGAGCAAAAACCTAAACCTTGCAATTTCCTTATCCGGGTCATTTGCTGGATTGAAGACGAAATACTTTTCTCGAATGTACTTTTTTCGCATAGCATAGAGGGAACTTATGAAATCTTGTAAACTTTCTTTGGAAGGATTGTTTGCGAGAAAGAAAATAGATGTATTATCTGTCAGGTCAAGAAGAAGATATTTACGCCGTTTATAAAAATGAAAGCCAAAAAAGATTATAGAGGCAACAGACCACACTGGGGTCCATCTCATCAGTGATGAGATACCAAGAAAATAAAGCGCAAAACCGACCAGAGCAAAAATACCAAACGATATAGCCGCTATATAGACTCTACCATCTTGTACTGTGACAGACCTTGTATTAGGAGTGATAGTTTCATACGGAATATATTTTTCGGTTTCTCCGTCCAAATCCTTGATAAAGAGCCTAATACGATTTGGCTCTAGGAAAAACTCGCGTCGTTCGAGCAGGCGCTTTTGTTTTAGTACCACGGAATTGGAATTTGTCATACAGAGCATCTCCGAAATGCTTTACGGGTTGAGTGCCCAACGACTCGCGCTTCACCTGACGCCGATGCGCTGCTCGGCGCAGGTGAAGCGCTTATTAGGCGCGGTTTTGATATGGCTCTTGCTTCCTAGCAATAAAGCTCAATCTGCTTTTGAACAAACTCCGCTAAGGATCTCGCCCGAGTAAACTTCTTGACTTGCCATTCGGCAGGATTGAAAAGGTCAACATGATCTGTCCATATTAGACTTACAACGCCCGTTGAACGATTGATGCAGAACGCTTCCTTATAACTCGTTGGATTGCCAGCAATAGCAAAGGGAATTTCATTGACACCAAATTCAGATCGCAAAACAGTGTTATCAATGAACGTCCTATATGCGATTTCAATATCTCTAATACCTAGAAAAACATGCCTTTCGTAAACATCCCAACCTGAAACGCTCTTGAAGATTCCCATCTTGATTCTATCATTGTCAATTCGCTGGCCATTGTTTATTGCCAACAGGGCTTTTAAGGAAGGAGGCAGCTCAAAGCCAAGCCGTGTCTCGACTTCATGAACTTCCTCGGTAGAACACGGTGGGTTTAGAACCCAACACGCCTCACCATACAATTTCAGGGCTTGCCGAAATCGTTCCCAAGCTTCAGCCAAATCTGCTGCCATGTTTTCCTGCTTACCTTTCGAAAGACTTCAAGCGCCTAACGGTCCGGGTTTAGCCACAGCACGGAGCGCTGTTGGCTGGAAACGCTTGTTAGCCCGCTTTTGCCACTTTTTGAGACACCTGCGGATTGTGGAGAATCTGGCAACCATGGATCGGTTGCCGGCACCGCCATTCTATCACCCTCCCCATCGCCCGTCAAGCGAATGGCCACGGAACCGCGCTCCAGAAGCGGATCGATCGAATCGAGGTCGAGGCCCTCCTTGCCCGGCCGTTCAGGTCTTTCGCCCTGCGTCTTGCGTCCTTCATCCTGACGAGCGACCGCTGACGGAAAGGGAAGACCCATCCGGCAGGTAGGGCCGTGGGTTGAACCGTTACCGGTAAGACGACAAGAGGCGAAATCAACCCCGGCGCAGAAAATAGGCCAGGTCTTCGGCCATGAACTCTGGCGAGGTGTTGAACGGCCAGATCAGCCGCAATCGTCCTTGGGGGTCGAGCAGTAACACCGAAGCGGTATGGTCCACGAGATAACCCGACGCGCCGCCGACCTCCTGACGGGCAAAATAGACGCCCAAGGGACTGGCCACGGCGGCGATCTCGGCCGGAGTCCCGGTCAAACCAACGAAGGTGGGATCAAAAGCGCGCACATAGGCCGCCAGACGCTCCGGCGTGTCCCGCTCCGGGTCCACCGTGACCATGATGACCTGAACCTTCTCCGCCTCGGCGCCGAGCTGACGCCGCGCTTGGGCCAATTGAGCCAGTGTGGTCGGGCACACATCCGGGCAAAAGGTGTAGCCGAAGTAGAGGGCGACCCAACGGCCCCGCCAATCGCTGAGCCGCACCCGCTCCCCCGTGTGGGCCGTCAGCGTGAAATCGGCCACGGGATCGCCGGCCTGCATGATTTGGCCGTGGAACACAGGCGGCCGTAGCCGCTGAAAGGCAAAGACGGCCACGAGCGCCAAGCCGATCAGGCCGAGGATGAGAGCCGGGAGAAAGCGTTTCATGATGGTTGGAGGCATCAGGGCGCGTAGCACAGGAAGAGATGGGCGGCCTCATAGCCCAGCCGGGCGATGCCGCGGCTGTTCCGCACCTCGCGTTCGAGCACGTTCAGGTGTTGGAGGATACGATCGGCCGAGGGCGGATGGATCACCGGCCGATAGGCCGCGCGCACGATGCCCCAACCATCCACCAGGAACATGGCCGGGCTGAAGACATAGGAGCCGTCGGCCTGCGCTTCGTAGAAGACCTCGAACCCGGCGCCGACCACGGTTTTGAGGGTCGTCGGATCGCCCGTGACGAAATGCCAGATGGCCGGGTCGGCGCCCACCCGCCCGGCATAGGCTTGCAGCGCCGCTGCCGTGGCGTTTTCGGGATCGAGCACGATAGTCACCAGGCTGACCGGCACCTCGCCTATCCGGCCCTGGCGCAAGTGGCTTTGCACCGCGCGCATGATGGCATCGGTTTCCGGGCAGGTGTGGGCCTGGCAACCCACATAGGTAAAGCTGTAGAGCACGAAACGGCCGCGCAGGCTTTCGTTCGTGAGCAGACTGCCGTCGGCCGTGCGCAGCGCAAAACCCGGCGCCAATCGGATGCGCGGCAAGACCTTGATCGGCTGGACGATGACAAAGACCAGCAACGCCGCCAACACCACGGCCAGCAAGGCCAGCAAGACCCCCTGCCATCGTCGCAGCCGAAGGGTCGGAAACAGGGGAGCCGTGGTAGTGCTCATGACGGCTATCCTATCACGGCGGCGTTATCGCCACCAAGTTCGGCGGTAACACGCGCGGCATCTTCCCTGCTTCGTCCTCTCCCCTGGAATTGGGCCGCCGGATAAGGGCGAGAGGTAACCGCTCAGCCCATGGCCTTCCTTTCCGGATGGGTCTTCCCTTCCCGCCAGCGGTTGCTTGTCAGGACGACGGACGCAAGACGAAGGACGAAGCCAAGTCGTCTTTCGTCATTTGTCTTCCGTCCCTCTCATGGGCTTCACACTCACGGCGCGGACATCGCCGTCAGCAGCCCGGTGACGACCACGCGATGGGTGTTCGACGTGGGCGGCCAACAGGTGATCAGCGTCAGCTGGGCGTGTTCCGTAGGGGCCATGTAGCGGGCGTTCTCCTGCCGTTGGGCCAGGGAAACGTTCGCCTCGGGAAAGCGGTGCCAGCCGTTGACCCGATAGGTGAACTCGCGCCCCACTTCGTCCACCAGGACCATCGCATCGCCTAGACCAAAGGCCACCCCCGGTTCGCCGATGACACACACGCTGCGGAACACGGCGCCGCCGATGTTGTTATGCCCGGAAAGGACGACGTTACCTGCTTCGCCGGGATAGACCGAATCGAGATGATGCCCGGCGGCATCGTCCACCAGGTCCCATTCGCTGCGCAGCCCCTCGGCATCGGCCACCACATGCCAACCCATCGGCAACACCGGCGTATCCAGACCCAAGGCCGGGATGCGCAAACGGATGGGCGGCCGCCCTTCGCCCACGGGCAGGGGCGCGACCGTGGGCAGGGCGATGGGGCCGGCCTGGTCCACGCGTGCGGAAGAGGCCACACCGACCGGCGCAGAGGGCGGTTCAGGGGTGACCGCAGGGACAGGCGAGGGAGTCTCGGCCGGGGGCGAGATCGGTGCCAAAGGGACCATCGGCCGGAGCGCCGTGGGAGATGGAACGGGTGTAGGCGACGGTGCCGTCGTGGGTGCGAACACGGGCGGCGCGGCCGGTGCGACCTCGGTTGCAGGCGGCGGCGTTATCGCGGCGACCGGGACGGCCGGCGCGGGCCGGCGCATCGCCGTCAGGCCGGAGAGGACGACGAGGGCGGCGACGATGCCTGCCAGCGCCAGGAAATACCGGGTTGCGTGCATACCCCCTCAGCTCAGATCACGATTCGAGCCGATACGACCGGAATTGAATCGCACAAGCCGATCCCACAAAATAGTGCCGTCTTCGGCACAGTACTGCTCGGTGAATTGACGAACAAAACGGTTGACTACTTTGCTATACTCATTCCAAAACTCATCATTTCTTTCTTTTGCTTTATGACCAAGAGGTTCGATAATTTTTATGTAGAACTCAGGATCACCTGATATAAACTCCCAAAACTCTTGCCCACACAATTTATAATAATCGCCTTTATCAGGCTTTCCTTCTTTACCATAACAACAACCGTTAATGGCAACAATATTGGGCGAGATAATACCAGAGCTCTTAATCTTTCGAGCTCTACGAAAATCTTCTCTCATTTTTGCTATTTGACGGCTATTTCCCCAATTTGGGCCAGATTTTATCGAAACGAGATAATGTATTCCATCTTTTTCAAATTCAAGATCGATACCTTCTGCGACAGATTTTCTTCCTCCATAAACCTTTTGACAGACAAAAATGGCTAAATTTTCAAGAAAATCACCAAAGATCCCCTCTTCCTGTGATGATAAGTAAGCGCTCAAGATAGCTTCTACTAATTTATGAGCTGTATTTTGTGCTTTTGCACGGAATAAATAAGGATTCTTTCTTTTGATAACGTCTTCTAGTCTGAGAGAAGATAATTTGCTTAATCTTCTCTCATGAAAAGTGTGAATATTATTTTCTATAAATGTTTTAATTTCTTCCAAAATATAGTTGTTCATATTACTCATCATCTAATAGATATAATTGTGTTTCAACGACTCTTTTTCGCGCCATTTCAACATATTCTGGTACAATGTCGATGCCAACGGAATTTCTGCGTAATTTTTGGGCTACTTCGCAGGTGGTTCCGCTTCCGACAAATGGATCCAAAACCCAATCGCCTTCTTGGGTGAATAACTTGATGAACCATTCCGGTAAAGCGCGCGGAAACGCGGCGCTATGGTTTTTATTGCCGGTTTCTGTGGCAATGTGCAGAACATTAGTCGGATAGGCCATAGTCCTGCCTACCCAATTGGCGATATTTTTACCGAAACCACTGCCAACTTGCGACTCGAAACGAATTACATCATTAGGCCCAAGATGCTTTAATCGTGTTTCTGCCCATTTTCCCATAGGAACCATGACATTTTCTTGATACATATTGAAATGTCGTGATTTGTTGAATTGCAAACAACGCTCCCATGCGTCACGAAAACGATTAGGCCATTTACCGGGATGACAATTTTTCTTATGCCAAATGAATTCTTCTGTCCATAGCCATCCTTGTTTTCTCATATTCAAAATCAGTTCTATAACGTAAGTGTGACGCTCGCCATCAACAACGCGTTCTTTGATATTGAGAATAAAAGTACCTGTTGGTTTCAGTACACGCAGAAATTGTTCACTGCGAGGCAAAAACCATTCGACGTACTCATCAGGCTTAATCCCGCCATAGGTTTTTGTGCGACTATCGGCATACGGCGGCGATGTCACAATGAGATCGAAAAAGTTATCGGGATAGTTTTTGAGAACATCCAGGCAATCGCCTTGTTCGATTAGCGCCTGTATCGTCTTCATATCAAAAGGGAAGATAACGAAATTGCGGCGATGACACCAACAAGGTGTGGCATTATGTTGGCGGATCACCCGTTGTTATAATAAAGCATACCCCAAAGCCTTCCCCTCGTGCAAGGCGAGGCCATTCCATTCGGGCCCTTCCCATGTCCCTCTCCCTCTACTCTGCCTATCGTCAGCGTCAGCTCGAGGCTCTGCTCGAGATCAGCCGGGCGCTGACCTCTCGTCTCGACCTACCCTCGTTGTTGCGCACCATCCTCCACTACGCCGCGGAGATGGTCGGCGCCGAAGTGGGTTACATCGCCCTGACCCGGCCGGGCGGCGGGATGCGCCTGGCGACGGGTTACGGTCTGCCCTCGCGGGTGTTCAATGCCCTGGCGCCGTATCTGGCGCAAAAATCGGCCGATCCCGATTTTTGGAGCGAGGCCGAGCTGCGCCGCCAGTTGGCCATCGTGCGCGAAGCCTTGGGCGCGCCTTTGGAGCAGGCCATCGCCCTGCCGCTGGTGCTCGAAGGCGAGCAGAGCGTGGGAGGCATTTTCCTCTTCCGTTCGGGTTCGGCTGCTTTCAGCCCCGGCGACCGTTCACTCCTGCGCGATTTTGCCGATCAGGCGGCCATCGCCGTGCGCAATGCCCGTCAGGTCGAACAGCTGCGCGTGGAGAAAGCGCGCGTAGAGACCATCATCGAGAACAGTCCCAACGGCGTGCTCATCCTCGACCCGGAAATGCGGGTCCTCGTCAGCAATCGCGCTCTCTCCAACCTGGTGGGCCTGCCGCCGGAACACATTCGCGGTCGCCCTTGCGCCGAGGTGTTGCAGCTCCAGAATCCCACTGGCGACCACCTCTGTCTGAGCGGCCGACCGCTGCCGCCGCCGACGGGCGTGTGGTACGGCGAGGGCGACATCGTGCGACCGGGGCGGCGGCGGGTCACGGTGGGCATTACCTATTCGCCGCTGTTCGACCGCAACGGTCATCTGCTCAACATCATCGCCACCCTGACCGATATCACCCGCTATCGCGAGGCCGAGGAGCTGAAATCCACCTTCATTTCGGTCATTTCCCACGAGCTGAAGACCCCCGTCAGCCTGATCAAAGGCTATGCCAGCACCCTGGCCCGCGAAGACGCGCCCCTCAGCCCCGAGATGGTGCGCGAATACGGCCGCATCATCGAGGAGGAGAGCAACCGGCTGAACGAGCTGATCAACAACCTGCTCGATGCCTCCCGTATCCAGGCCGGCGCGTTGCAGCTCGAGATCGAGGATGTGAGCCTGGCCCGCATCGCCGAAACGGCCGTCGAACGCTTTCGTACCCAATCCGCATCTCACCGATTCGAGCTCGATTTTCCGGCCGATCTACCCCAGGTGCGCGGGGACGAGAAGCGCATCCGTCAGGTTTTGGACAATCTGCTCAGCAACGCCATCAAGTACTCGCCGGCCGGCGGGACGATCCGGGTCGGCGCTTGGCGCGAAGACCATCGCGTGATCGGTTATGTGGCCGATACGGGGATCGGCATCCCCCCGGAAGAGCAAAAGAACGTTTTCGAGCGGTTTTACCGGGTCGAATCAGGTCTGCGCCGCAGCACCCAAGGCGTTGGGCTGGGATTGTACCTGGTCAAGGCCATTGTCGAGGCTCACGGCGGCGAGGTGTGGTTGCAGAGCGAGCCGGGCAAAGGCACGACCTTCTTCTTCAGCCTTCCCGTCGCCGAATAGCCCCCGCCCTCAAATCGGCGGCAGGAAGCGGCGCATGACTTCCAGGTTTTCGAGCGCCCTACCGGCGCCAATGGCCACACAGGCGATGGGGTTCTCGGCCACGAAACAGGGCACGCCGGTCTCGCGGATGAGCAGTTGGTCCACGTTTCGCAGCTGAGCGCCGCCTCCGGTCAGCACGATGCCCCGGTCAATGATGTCGGCGGCCAGCTCCGGCGGCGTTTTCTCCAGGGTCTGGCGCACGGCGCCGACGATGGCGTTGAGGGGTTCGCCGATGGCCTCGGTGATTTCATCGGAGGTGACGATGATGGTTTTGGGCAATCCGGCCACCTGATCGCGGCCGCGCACTTCCAGGGAAAGAGGATCTTGCAAAGGCAGCGCCGAGCCGATCTGGATTTTGATCTCCTCGGCCGTCTGTTCGCCGATGATCAGGTTGTATTTCTTGCGGATGTAGTTGATGATGGCCTGGTCAATGCGGATACCGCCCACGCGGACGCTGCTCCAGACCACGATATCGTACATGGAGACGACGGCGGCCTCGCTGGTACCGCCGCCGATGTCCACGACCATGTTGCCGGTGGGGGTATGGATGGGCAATCCCGCGCCCAAGGCGGCGGCTAGCGGTTCGGGAATGAGATAGGCTTCTTTGGCGCCGGCCTGAATGGCGGCATCGTACACGGCCCGGCGTTCGACGCTGGTTACCCCTTTGGGCGTGCTCATCATGATTTGGGGCCGCAGAAGGGGATTACGGCCGACCACCCGACGGATGAAGTGACGCAACATGGTCTCGGTGACGACGTAATCGGCGATGACGCCGTCGCGCACAGGCCGAGCGACCTCGATGCTCTCGGGCACGCGACCGATCATCTCGGCTGCGTCCTTGCCGACGGCCACGATCCGGTTATCGCGCACCGAAATGGCCACGACGCTCGGCTCCTGCAGGTCGATGCCCTTGCCGCGCACGTACACGAGCACGTTGACGGTACCGAGGTCAATGCCGATCTGTTTCTCGAACATGATGAAGGAATGGCCTCGTTCGAAAAAGTGGGAAAAACGCCGGGATTATACAGGCAATTCCGGCAGAAGCCCAAGGACAAAAGGGGCCGACCGGCCCGGCAAGCAAAAACCGGGCGGTTGGCGACGCCCGGTTCGCAGAGGACCGGCGACACCCCGACCGGCTCAGGATTCGCCCTCGGCAAAGGAGGGTCCCCGGTGCGACGGCCGGCCGCCGCCGTGCCGGCGACGCGCGATCTGCAAGCGCACGGTCGAACGGCGCAAGGCGGCCTCCATCGCCAAGCGCATCTCCGGGGAACGGTCGCGTTCGGCGCTGGCCAGATACTCCTCGGCCCGGCGCTTGGCCGCTTCGGCGCGGGCGATGTCAATTTCCTCGGCCGCTTCGCCCGATCGCGCCACCAGGATGACCTTATCGGGCCGCACTTCGACAAAACCACCGCCCACGGCAAAGTACTGGTCGCCCGCCGCAGTGCGCACCATCACCTCCCCGGGCACGACCACCGCCATGAGCGGCGCGTGGCGGGGCAGCACGCCGATGACACCGTCGGCGCCGGGGATGACGACCATCTCCACATCGCCTTCGTAGACGATGTGGTCCTGGGCCACGAACTCAAAACGAATGGTGGACATGGACAGGATGCCGGAAACGAACGGGAGGCGGCTCAGGACTCGGCTCGCATGCGGGCGGCGTTCTCCACGGCCTCCTCGATAGTACCGACCATGTAGAAGGCGGCTTCGGGCAGGTCGTCGTGCTTACCTTCCAGGATTTCCTTGAACCCGCGCACCGTGTCCTCGATTTTGACATAGCGGCCCTCGCGACCGGTGAACTGCGCGGCCACGAACATGGGCTGGGTGAGGAACCGCTGAATCTTGCGCGCGCGGGCCACGATCAGCTTGTCCTCTTCGCTCAGTTCCTCGACGCCGAGGATGGCGATGATGTCCTGGAGGTCCTTGTAGCGTTGGAGGGTTTGCTGCACGCCGCGGGCCACCCGGTAGTGCTCCTCGCCGACGATGTTGGGGTCGAGGATGCGGCTGGTCGAGGCCAGGGGGTCAATGGCCGGATAGAGGGCCTGCTCGGCCAGGGAACGCTCCAGCGAGATGGTGGCGTCCAGGTGGGCAAAGGTCGTGGCCGGCGCTGGGTCGGTGTAGTCGTCGGCGGGCACGTAAATGGCCTGCATCGAGGTGATCGAACCGCGCTTGGTCGAGGTGATGCGCTCCTGCAGCTCGCCCATGTCGGTGCCCAGGTTGGGCTGATAACCCACGGCGCTGGGCAGACGGCCGAGCAGGGCCGAGACCTCGGAACCGGCCTGAACAAAGCGGAAGATGTTGTCAATGAAGAGGAGCACATCCCGGCCTTCGTCGCGGAAATACTCGGCCATGGTCACGGCCGTCAGGCCCACGCGCAAACGGGCGCCCGGCGGCTCGTTCATCTGGCCGAAGACCATGACCGTGCTGGGCAGCACGCCCGAAGCCTTCATCTCGTGCCAGAGATCGTTGCCCTCGCGGCTGCGCTCGCCCACACCTGCGAAAACCGAATAGCCGCTGTGCACTTCGGCGACATTGCGGATCAGCTCCTGGATGATGACCGTCTTGCCCACACCGGCGCCACCGAACACGCCCGTCTTGCCGCCCTTCGTGAAGGGCGCGATCAGGTCAATGACCTTGATGCCGGTCTCGAACATCTCGGTCTTGGTGGATTGCTCCTCGAAGGCGGGCGCCGGCCGGTGAATGGGATAGTAGAGCTCGGCCTGAACCGGGCCGAGGTTGTCAATAGGGTTGCCGGTCACATCGAACAAGCGGCCCAGAGTGGCCGGTCCTACCGGCACCATGATCGGCCCACCCGTGGCGATGGCTTCCATGCCACGGCGCAAGCCGTCGGTCGTGGACATGGCCACGGTGCGCACCTGGTCGTTGCCCAGGAGCTGCTGCACCTCGCACACGAGGATGCTTCCGTCTTCGCGCCGGATTTCAACGGCATCGAAAATGTCGGGCAGAGCGCCGCCGGGAAAGGCGATATCCACTACCGGACCGACGATACGTACAATACGACCGGTTAGACGTTGTTTTTGTCCGTTTTTGCGATTCGTGCTCATCCGCATGTGCCTCGCGTATGATGGGTAACTGGTAAGGAAGTAACGGGTTCCTTCAGAAACGGTAGGATGCCGCAGAACACAGGCCGCTCAACGAGACCGCACGGCATTGGCCGCGCCGACGATGTCGAGCAGGGACATGGTGATCGCCTGCTGGCGGGCTTTGTTGTAGGTCAGGGTCAGGTCGCCGATCAGCTCAATGGCCGCATCTGTGGCATTGCGCATGGCCACCATCCGGGCCGAGTGCTCGCTGGCAATGGCCTCGTAAAGGGCCTGCAAAATCTGCACTTCGGTAAAGCTCTCCAACACCTGGTTGAGGACGGTGGGCGCGTCGGGCTCGAAGATGTAGTCGGCCGCCATCTTCACCTCGGTCTCTTCCGGGATGATGGGCAGGAGCTGGCGAATCTCCGGCTGCTGGCGCATCGTGCTGTAGAAGCGCGTGAAGCCCAGATAGACCGCATCCACCCGACCGGTCACGAAATCCTCGATGACGAGGTGGGCTATGGGGCCGACGGAAAGGGAGCGGCTGTCATCCCGCATTTTGGCCAGGACTTTGCTCGTGGGCCGGTCGCCCAAGCCGACGAAATCGGCGCGAATGGGCGGGCCGTAGCGCCGCATCCAGTCCCGGCCCTTTTTGCCGACGGCGACGATCTCGACCTCTTTGCCTTCGTCCTGCCATTCCCGAATGGCCTGCACGGCCCGGCGGATCATGTTGCTGTTGAGACCACCGGCCAGGCCGCGGTCGGCCGTGATCAGCACCAGACTGACGCGTTTGACCTCGCGTTGTTGCAAAAGGGGCTGTTCGCTGACCTGGGTGGCCCGCAATCGCGCCAAGAAGGCCAATACCTCACGCGCTTTGTCGGCGTAGGGCCGGGTGGCCCGCACTTGGGCCTGGGCGCGGCGCATCTTCGAAGCCGATACGGCCTCCATCGCCTTCGTTACCTGGGCGATGTTGCGAACGCTACGGATACGACGCTTGATCTCGCGGGTGGTAGCCAAGGTCGTGACCTCGTGCCAAAATGGAAGCCGGCGCCGATAGCGCCGGGACGGAATGTCAGACGAACTGTTTGTTGAACTCGTCCAAGGCCAGCTTCAGGCTTTCCTCGGTTTCGCGCGAAAGCACCTTTTCGCGCTCGATGGTATTGCCGATCTCGGGGTAACGCCTGGCCATGAACTCGTAGAATTTCTGCTCCCATTCCGGGACACGGTCAATGGGGATACCGTCAATGTAGCCACGTGTGCCGGCGTAGATGACCATGACCTGATTCGCCAGGCTGACCGGCGCGTACTGGGGCTGTTTGAGCAGCTGGGTCAGGCGCTGGAAGCGGTCGAGCTGACGCTGGGTGGTTTTGTCCAGGTCCGAGCCGAACTGGGCAAAGGCGGCCAACTCGCGGCCCTGGGCCAGTTCCAGCTTCATGCGGCCGGCCACCTGCTTCATGGCCTTGGTCTGGGCCGCCGACCCCACGCGCGAGACCGAGAGACCGACGTTCAAGGCCGGTCGGATGCCGGCGTAGAACAGGTCGGCCTCCAAGTAAATCTGGCCGTCGGTGATGGAGATGACGTTGGTGGGGATGTAAGCCGACACATCGCCGGCCTGGGTTTCGATGATGGGCAGGGCCGTCAGCGAACCGCCCCCGTATTCGGGCGCCAGTTTGGCCGCCCGTTCCAGCAGGCGGCTGTGCAGGTAGAACACATCGCCGGGATAGGCCTCGCGGCCGGGCGGGCGGCGCAGCAACAGCGAGACCTGGCGATAGGCCCAGGCGTGCTTGCTCAGGTCATCGTACACGATGAGGGCATCGCGACCCTGCTCCATGAACTCCTCGCCCATGGCGCAGCCGGCATAGGGGGCCAGGTACTGCAGCGCCGCCGGCTCCGAGGCCGTAGCCGCCACCACGATGGTATGGTCCATGGCGCCGTACTTCTCCAGGGTCGCCACCACCTGGGCCACGCTGGCGCGCTTTTGGCCGATGGCCACGTAAATACAGATCAGGTCCTTGCCCTTCTGGTTGATGATCGTGTCAATGGCGAGGGCCGTCTTGCCCGTCTGGCGGTCGCCGATGATCAGCTCGCGCTGACCGCGGCCGATGGGGATCATGGCGTCAATGGCCTTGATGCCGGTTTGCACCGGGGTATCCACGGCCTTGCGGGTGACCACGTTGGGCGCGATGCGCTCGACCGGCCGGAATTTGTCCGTCTCGATGGGGCCTTTGCCGTCAATGGGCTGGCCCACGGCGTTGACCACACGGCCGATCAGGGCGTCGCCCACCGGCACCGAGGCGATGCGACCGGTGCTGCGCACCAGATCGCCTTCGTGGATGCCGCTGTACTCGCCCATGATGATGGCGCCGACGCTGTCCTGATCGAGGTTCAGGGCGATGCCCAGGGTGCCATCGGCAAATTCGACCAGCTCGCTGGCCATGACCTGTTGCAGGCCGCGAATGCGGGCAATGCCGTCGCCGACTTCGATCACCGTGCCCACATCCACCATGCGGGTCGGCGCCTCGAAGTGCTGGATCTGCTCCTTCAACTGACGGGTGATGTCATCAAGTGCAATGGCCATACAACTTCCTCCCGAACGAATGAGGGGCGACGGTCAGGATGCACGCACCCCCAGCGATTGCCGGAGGGCCTCAATGCGGCCGCGCACACTGTCGTCAATGAGTTTATCACCGACGCGGACGATGACGCCGCCCAGGATTTCCGGATCGACCTGGAACTGAAATTCCAGGTTCGGCCCAAATTGGGCAATGAGACGAGAGCGCATCCTGTCTTGCTCGTCGGGCGTCAGGGGGATGGCGCTGGTGATGTAGGCGACCTGAGGCCCGATGGCCTCCTCGGCGATGACACGGCCCAGGCTGCGGTGGATGTCGCCCAACAGCTCCAGGTCGTTGTTCGTGATGAGCACGCCGAGGAAATTGCGCAGTTCGGCCGGCGCCGATGCCGGCACCACGTGCTCGAGCAGGGTCAATCGTTCGGCCGTATCGAGGGTGGGGTCTTCCAGCCTGGCCCGCAGACGGCCATCCTCGCGCAGAGCGGCGAGGACCTTGCCTAGGTTGTCCAACCAGGGTTCCAACACCGCCGCCAACAGGCCGCGGGTATAGGTTGCAGGAGTCCTTTCCATGATCAATTCGGGCTGAATTCCGATAGGAAGTCCTCGATCAGGCGACGCTGGAGCGTTTCATCCAGGCCGCGACGTACCACGCGCTCGGTCGCCAGCACCGTCAGCTCGGCAATCTGCTTGTGGGCTTCGGCCAAAATGCGCTGGCGTTCGGCCTCGGCTTCGGCAATGGCCTTGGCCTTGATCGCCTCGGCTTCGCGCTGGGCCTGGGCCACGATCTCGGCCTTCACCCGTTCGGCTTCGGCCGACGCCGCGGCAATGCGCGCCTGGGCTTCTTTCCGCTCGGCTTCGATCTGGGCCATCAGGCGGGCCCGTTCGGCCTCGGCCTCTTTACGGGCAATCTCGGCCGCAGCCAGCCCTTCGGCGATGCGCTGCTTGCGCTGATCCAGCATCCGCAACAGCGGCGGGAACAGAAAGCGCCGCAGCAGCAGGAACAGGATGATGAAGTTGACGATCTGGGCGAGCAGGAAAGGCCCGTTGATACCCAATTGCGCCATACCGGCACCTCCTTGGGGGAGCGATGGGGGAAAACGGCGATCAACCCAGGCCCGGTGCGCCCACGAAGATGAGCAGCAACGCCACCACCAACGCGTAGATGGCGATGGCCTCGGCGAAAACGATGCCCAAAATCATGTTCGTGCGGATTTCGCCGGCCGCTTCGGGATTGCGGCCGATGGCCTGCAACGCGCCCATGACCAGCAGACCCACGCCGATGCCGGGTCCGATGGCACCGAGACCGATAGCAAGACCGGGAGCAAGGATTTCAGTCATGGATGTGTGTCCTCCGAAAGCAGTTTTCTAGGAATGAGATGGATACGGAATAGGACCTGTCTCTTATACACATCT
>JAOADB010000056.1 GCA_026417535.1 Caldilineales bacterium | reverse complement strand
AGATGTGTATAAGAGACAGGGTTGCTGCGGGTCAGCTCGTTTTGGGCCGCCAGACCGTCGGCTATGGTCGCCTCGATGCGCTCCCGTTCTTCCGGGGCTAATGTGGCCAGATACGCCTCTTTGCTCATCCCGGCTTCGGCCGCGCGGGCAGCCAGTTCGGCTTCGGCCTCTTGGCCGGCGCGAATGCGCTTGGCCACGGCGATCTCCTGCTCCGGCGTCAGCAAGGGGTGCTGGCCGATCTCGCGCAGGTACTGCCGCACCGGGTCGGTGATACTCGTGTCGTCAACGATGCGCTCGAGAGGCAGACCGACCTCGGCCTCGACCTCGGCTTCCATGTCTTCATCGCGTTCGATGTAGGGGATGAGCTCGGCTTCGTCCTCGTCTTCCAGCTCGAGGACGGGGATGTCAACCAGCTCCTCATCGAAGTCCGCGGTCGGTTCGATCTCCTCTTCTTCCAGAAAAGCCTCATCGTCGCCGCGCTCGTCTTCGTCAGCGAGATAGGCGTCGGTGTCAAAGTCTTCGTAGGCTTCGGTATCGAATGAAGAACGTGGAAGCGCCATAGGTTGAGGGTTGGGAGTGCTACCAGGGATGGCGTTGTTTGGCTTGCAGCCAACGACCGGTATGGGATCGGGCCTGGAGCGCTCGTTCGATGGCCTTTTGCTGTTGCGTGGCCGCTACCAATCGGCTACCCAACAGCAGCCGCTCGTCCTCGGCTCGTTCGGCGCTGCGGATCAGCAGCTCCAGATCGCGACAGTAGGCTTTCAACCGGCGGCGTCGGAGACGGAGAAGGGTGTCAACCAGGTCCTTGCGCCGCTGCTCTTCGCGCAGGGATGTCAGACCGCTGCCGAGCTTTTGGACCGTATTGAGCAACGGGTGAAGGGTCGGATCGAGGTCGCTCCCGAACGACTCCGGCAGGGACGCATCCCCACTGTACAGGAATTCTTGCCAGGCGTCAAACAGGGCGCGATGGGCAGCATCGGTGAAGTCCTCGCTGCTGACCGGGTCGAACTGCAGGGCCGCCAGCTCGCGATCGAGCCAGGGCAACAGGTCGGGCCGACTGAGCAAGTGGGCCAACAGGTGGAGCGCGGTCCGATCCGTTGTTTCCGAGGAGGCAACCGGGCCTGTCCTTACCTGGTTGGCGTTCGCCTCGGCCTCCGGTTCGGGGAATGGCGTCGGCGCTTCGGGAAGCCGAACATCTTTCCGGCGGCGGGTCAGCAGCTCCAGCTCGCGGTCAATCTCACGCTCGGTCACCCCGACCAACGTGGCCAGCCGCCCGATGTAGTGCCGACGCTCGATGGGATCGTCGAGTTCGGACACGGCTGGCAGCAATTCGGCCACCAGCTGAGCCTTGCCGTGGGCCGTGCTCCGATCGGCCCGCCGCAACGCGGTGGCGAAATAGAAATCGAGTAAGGGCTCGGCCGCGGCGATGATCTGCGCCCAGACAGCCGGGTCACGGCGCAGGATGTCATCCGGATCCTGGCCCGGCGGCAGGGCGGCGATTTTGAGCACCACCGGCAACCGGGCCTCGAAGCGCACCTGCCCATCGGCCGTCAGCACCGGTTCGCGCACGGCCAGGGCGCTGCGGGCCATCTGCAGGCTGCGCACGGTGGCGCCGATGCCAGCGACATCGGCATCGAGGGCGAAGACAAAGGTGCGGGTGTAACGGCTCAGGCGCTTGAGATGCTCGGCCGTGATGGCCGTGCCCATCGTCGCCACCACGTTGGCAAACCCGGCCTGGTGGGCGCTGATCACGTCCATGTAGCCTTCGACCAGGACAACCTGGTTGGCCGCCTGAATGGCCGATCGGGCCCGGTCCAGCCCGAAGAGGACCGAGCTTTTGTCGAACAGAGGGGTCTGCGGCGAATTGAGGTATTTGGGCTCGCCCTCGCCCAGGATACGGCCCCCGAAACCGATCACGCGGCCTTGGAGGTCGCGGATCGGGATCATGATGCGCCGCCGGAACCGGTCATGGAGGCCGCCGTCATCCCGCCGCACCACCAATCCGACGGTTTCCAGGTCCTCCGGGCCGAAACCCCGGCTCCGCAGGTATCCCAGGACGGCATCCCAGCTATCCGGCGCATAGCCGAGCTGAAAGGCGATGAGGGTCTCGTCGCCCAGGCCGCGGCCCCGAAGATAGTCGCGCGCGGCCGCGCCAGCGGGTGTGTGCCGCAGCTGGTGGTGATAGAATTCCGCGGCCAGACCGAGGGCTTCGCGCAGTCGGTTCAGCCGTTCGGCCTTTTCCGGCTGGCCGTAACGTTCTAGGTCCACCCCGGCGCGGCGGGCCAACAGTTCCAGCGCGCTGCGGAAATCGAGATTCTCCTTTTTCTGGACAAAGGTGATGATGTCGCCGCCGGTGTTGCAGGCGCCGTAGCAGTGCCAGCGTCCTTGGTCGGGATAGACGACAAACGACGGCGTTTTTTCGGCATGGAAGGGACACAAGGCTTTGTAGGTGCGACCTGCCTTGTGTAACGGAATGTAACTGCCGATAAACTCGACGATATCCAGACGTTCTTTGATTTCGTCAACGGGCGAAGTCATGAGGATTGGGTGGGGAACTGGGAACTGGTAACTGGTGACTAGTGAACTGAGTGGACTATCTTGGCATTTTGACGGGATGCGATAGTGAAGGCGATGTAGCGCAAGATGCCATCTTGCTCCACATGTCACATCAATCACAATGAATCGAATATTTTTTACATTACAAGTAATTTGATACTTCTAATGTTTTTACATTTTTGTGATTATCAAAAAAGATAATAATTGATATTTTTCTAAATATCCTTTGAGAATCACCAATGACTTATGGTAGGAAGAAACAGAAAAACGGAGAGTTCGTCAAGTTTTTCCGAGTTCCTCAAGTTCCTCAAGTGCTTCCAAGGCCCTCCGAGTTCCTTTATTATACAGCCCGCTGCCTTACGCTCCGAATGGGTCTTCCCTTCCCGCCATGGGTCGCTCGCAAGGACACGAATGTAGCACAACCGCTAGCGGTTGTACTACAACCTTCGTCTCTCGCCTGCCTGGGGTGGAACCCTGTCGGAAAGGGTGCCACCATCGTCATCGGCCTGAATAGTTACAACCGAAAGGTCGGTGCGGCCCAGACGCTGCCGAGAGTCCACTGCCCGAGGGGAAAGGGTTGGCGACGGGGAATGGCTTTCCACTATAATGACGCCGTCATCCCGTTTTTTGTCTCGCTTTGCAGCGGAGTTGTTATGCAGACCTATCCTGCTGTTGTTCTGGCCGGCTATTCGCACGAAAAACCCGACCCTTTGGCGGCGGCTATGGGCGCCGAGCGCAAGGCTCTGCTCGATGTTGGCGGCAAGCCCATGGTGTGGTGGGTGGTGGATGCCCTGCGGCGCAGCCGTCGCGTGGGGCGCATCGCCATCGTCGGCATGAGTCCCGAAGACGGCGTGGATTTCGGGGTGGATGTGCTTTATGTGCCCAATCAGCCTCGCCATTTCGATAACATCATGGCCGGTATGCGGGCCTTGCAGGCGGTGGAGCCGAACCTGGACCGTTTTCTGATCGCCTCGTCCGATATTCCCCTCTTGCAGCCGGAGACGGTGGATTGGTTCGTGGCGACTTGCGAGGCTCAGGACGGCGATTTCTTCTACTCGATCGTCGAGCAAAAGGTGATGGAAGGCCAGTTCCCCGGCGCGGCGCGCTCGTATGTGCCGGTGCGCGAAGGGCGTTTTTGCGGCGGCGACCTGTTCATGGTTCGGGCCTCGATTGCCCACAACAACGAGCCGCTGGTGCGCGAACTGCTGGCCCGGCGCAAGAGCGCCTTCCAGCAGGTGCGGCTGGCCGGTTTTCGCACCGTGCTCAAGTTCCTGTTCCGCCGGCTGAGCATCGCCGATGCCGAGGCCGTGGCTTCGCGGCTGATGCAGTGCAAGACCCGGGCGGTCAATTCGCCCTACGCCGATATCGGCATGGACGTGGACAAACCCCATCAGCTGGAGATGGTGCGGCGTCTGGTGGGGGCGCGGGCATGAGCGCATGGCTGCAACGCCTGGCCGCCTGGGATGCCCGCCTCAGCGCCCGCCTGCGCGTGGATGAGCGGCCCTATCTGCGCCGGCTGGCCACCGTGGCCGCCCATTTCGGTGATGGGCCGTTGTGGTTTTTGCTGTGGGCGGCCGGCCTCCTCTGGTTGCCGGAACCGACTCGCCGGCCCATCTTGCTTTGGGTAGGGGCGTCGCTGGCCGCTGCGGTCGTCACCTACAGCATCAAGTTCACCCTCAAACGCCCACGGCCGGCCGAGGTCAAGGGCTTCTACAGCCGCACCTACGACCGCCACGCCTTTCCCAGCGGCCACGCTACCCGCATGGGCACCTTGCCCGTGTTCGGCGCCTGGATTTTCCCCGACCTAGCGCCGTTGTTTTGGACGATTTCCCTGGCGTGCCTCTGGGCGCGGGTGGCGTTGGGTATCCACTTCCTGGCCGATGTCATCGTAGGCTGGCTGATCGGGGCCGGGGTGAGTTTGGTGGTGACTGGGTACTGGTGACTAGCTTCCTTTTTCGTTGTTCGGCGTCGGTCCTGTCAATAGGCCCCTATCCAGGACGAAGGACGAATGACGAAGGACGAAGCCATCGTCCATCGTCCGCTTCTCGGCCCCTATCCAGGACGAAGGACGAAGGACGAACGACGAAGGACGAAGCCATCGTCTATCGTCTATCGTCCGCCTCTCGCCCACATCGCAAGAAGGGCCGACCCGTTACCAGTAACCAGTAACCAGTCATCAGTCACCACCCCGGCCGCACCTGGCGGTATTGGGTGGCCTGCTCGAAGGCGTAGGCCAGACGCAGGACGCCGGCTTCGTCCAACGGACGGCCGATGATCTGCAGCCCTACCGGCAGAAGGCGCCCTTCCTCCTCCACGAACCCTGCCGGCACCGAAATGCAAGGGACGCCGGCCAGAGCCGTGGGTAGGGTGAGCACGTCGCTGAGATAGAGTTCGACCGGGTCGGTCGGGGCCTGGCCAATTTTGAAGGGCAACAACGGCACGACCGGCGCCACCAGCGCATCGTAACGGCGAAAAGCGGCCTCGAAATCGCGGCGGATCAAGGTGCGGACTTTCTGCGCCTTGAGGTAATAGGCATCGTAATAGCCGGCCGAGAGGGCGTAGGTGCCTAGGATGATCCGACGCTTGACCTCAATGCCAAAGCCGCGGCCGCGGGTCTGGCGGTAGTTGTCCCACATGGTCTCGGCGCCGGCGCTGTAGCCGTAGCGCACACCGTCGTAACGGGCCAGGTTGGCGCTCAGTTCGGCCGTGGCCACCAGGTAATAGACCGGCATGCCGTAGGCCGTGTTCGGCAAGGACATTTCCTCGACGGTGGCGCCCAGACCCTTAAGCACGTCCACTGCGGCCAGGATGGCGCGCTCGATGCCGGGATGGATGCCGGCCACGAAGTACTCACGAGGCAGGCCCAGCCGCAGCCCACGGATGTCCTCGGTGAGGGCGGCCGTGTAGTCGGGCACAGGGTCGGGGAGGGTGGTGCTGTCGCGCGGGTCGTGGCCGGCGATGGCTCCCAACAATAGGGCGCAATCGCGCACGTCTTTGGTCATGGGGCCGATCTGGTCGAGGGAGGAGGCAAAGGCCACCACGCCCCAGCGGGAGATACGGCCGTAGGTGGGTCGCAATCCCACCGTGTTCGTCCACGAGGCTGGCTGACGCACGCTGCCGCCGGTATCCGTGCCTAAGGCGGCGATGGCTTCCTCCGCGGCCACGGCCGCCGCCGACCCACCGCTCGAACCGCCCGGCACCCGTCGCAGGTCGTAGGGGTTGCGCGAGGGGAAAAAGGCCGAGTTTTCCGTGCTCCAGCCCATGGCGAATTCGTCGAGATTGGCCTTGCCCAGGAACACGGCGCCGCAACGCCGTAAACGGGCGATGGCCGTGGCCTCATAGGGCGGCATGAAACCCTCCAGGATGCGCGAGCCGGCCGTGGTGGGCATCCCGCGCACGGTGATCATGTCCTTGATGGCCAGCGGCATCCCCAACAGCGGGTGGTCCTCGCCGGCGGCGCGGCGTCGGTCGGCCTCAGCGGCCTGCGCCAAGGCCGATTCGGGCGCAACATGCAGGTAGGCCTTGACCTGGTTGTCGCAGGCGGCGATCCGGTCCAGATAGGCCTGGGTCAGCTCGACGGCTGTGATCTGGCCCTTTTGCAAAAGCTCGTGGGCTTCGTGAATGGTCAGCGCGGTGAGATCGGTCATGGGCAACGGCAGTAAGGGGGAATCCAATGGCGACGAAGAGCGAATGGCGGACGTTACGAGCTGCCTTCGAGGACGGCGCGCACGCGGAAATAGCCGTCTTGCCGGTCGGGCGCGTTGGCCAGCGCCTCCTCCACCGGCAGGCTCGGCTCCGGTTCGTCGTCGCGCATGACGTTGTACAGCGGCAGGACCGAGGTTGTGGGCGGCACGTCTTCGGTATCCACCTGTTGCAGGGCGGCAGCGTATTCGAGAACGGCCGAAAGTTGCCCGGCAAAGAGCTCGATCTCGGCCGGGGTCAGCTCCATCATCCGGGCCAGGCTCAATTCGGGCAACAGCTCGGTCACTTCAGGCCCGACCATGTGCACCCCCAGGATTTCGCCGTAACGCTCATCGGCGATGATCTTGACAAAGCCCTCGCGTTCGCCCAGACCCAGGGCTTTGCCGTTGGCCTGGAAGGGGAATTTGCCCACCCGTATTTGATACCCGCGAGCGCGCGCCTGGGCTTCGGTCAGGCCCAGGCTGGCCACCTGTGGCTGGCAGTAAGTGCAGCGGGGCATGTTGCCGTAGTCCTCGATGGGCATGGTCTCGACGCCGGCAATCGTTTCGGCGGCGACGATGCCTTGGGCGCTGGCCACATGGGCCAGGGCCAGCTTGCCGGTCAGGTCGCCGATGGCAAAAATGTGAGGCACATTCGTGCGCATGACGGCATCCACCGGCACCCAGCCCCGCTCGTCGGTACGCACCCCGGCCGCCTCCAGGCCGATGCCGTCGCTGTTCGGCCGCACACCGATGGCGATGAGGACCTGGTCGGCGCTGATGGTCTCGACGGCACCCGTGGCCTGGTTTTTCAACGTGACACGGACGCCGTCGGCGCCGGCTTCGACTTGCTCGGTGCGGGTGTTCTCGAACAGGCGAATGCCCTGCTTGCGGAAGGCTTTGGCCACGACCTCGGCGACCTCGTCATCCTCATTGGGCAGCACATGGGGCAACATCTCGACGACGGTGACCTCGACCCCGTAGGCGCGATAGACATAGGCGAATTCCATGCCGATGGGACCGGCGCCGACGATGATCAGGGAACGCGGCAGCGTTTCCTGGACGATGGCCTGCCGGTAGGTGAGGACGCGTTCGCCATCGGCCGTGAGACCCGGCAACAGAGCCGGTCGGGCACCCGTGGCCAGGATGATATGGGCAGCCGTGTGGGCCTGACCGTCCACGACAACGGTGTGAGGATCGGCCAAGACGCCCGTGCCTGTGAGGACCGTGACCGCGTTTTTCTTCATGAGGAAGCCGATGCCCTTCACCAGCCGGTCAGCGTTCTGGCGGCTGCGCCTGACGGCGACGCTGTAATCGAGACGCAGGTTATCGAATTGGAAACCGAATTCCTGGCCCCGCCCCAACAGGTTGACGATTTCGGCATTGCGGATGAGGGATTTGCTGGGGATACAACCCCAGTTGAGACAAACGCCGCCCAGTTTTTCCTTTTCGACCAGGGCGGTTTTGAGGCCGAGCTGGGCGGCGCGGATGGCGGCGACATAACCGCCCGGTCCGCCGCCCAGGACGAGGACATCGTAGGCAAAGGAGGTAGCCATACCGCGTCAGAGGAAAGCGATACAGGAAAAAAATGTTCTTGGCTCACGGCCGACGGCCCGATTATAGCACAGGGACACGGGAGAAGCGGATAAGGACAAAGCCAAGTAGGCCCTTGGTGTTTACCCTCGCCTGCCGGTATGATCATGGCCGTGTCCGCACCCCCACCTTTGGGCGCTTACGGCGCCGATCCCACCCGCTATCGGTTGATCCCCCGCGTGCTCGTCATCGTCACCCACGGCGACCGGGTGCTCCTGATCCGACGTGGGCTGCACAAACGGCTATGGCCGGGTTTGTACAACGCGCCCGGCGGCCATGTGGAACGGGGCGAGGAACCGTATGAGGCCGCCTGCCGGGAATTGGCCGAAGAGACCGGGGTGACTCCGACGCGGCTGCAGCTACGAGGGCTGATCGTGGCCGAAACCGGCCTGGATGAAACCGGCATCCTCGTCTTCGTCTATCAGGGCGAGACCGATTCCACCGTTCTACGCAGCGGCGCCGAGGGTGAAGCGCAATGGGTGGCTCGCCGGGACCTGGCCCACATCAACCTCCTTTCGGACCTGCCTCTGATCCTGGAGCTGACTCTCGACCGGCCCGACTTTTTCTACCTTTACAAAACCCCGACGGCCGAGGGCGAAACGGTGCGAATGCGGATGGTGCCGACCCAACCTGTTGGGGATCATAGTCCACTACCGGGCAATGAGGGATAATCGAATAGGCACCGCTCAGGCCGATGCCTGCCGGCTCGTCCTTTGTGGCCGCAGGCCGGCCGGGTTTTTTCCGTATCGCTGCCGAACGAAAGGAATCTGCCTATGGACATCAGCCTCCCCCGTGAACGACGACCCGATGAGTACCGTGTTCCCCTGACGCCCGCCGGGGTGGCAACGCTGACCAAAGCCGGGCATCGTGTGTTCATCGAGCACAACGCCGGGCAAGGGGCCGGTTTTTCGGATGACGAGTACCGCAAGGCCGGCGCCACTGTGGTCTACAGCCAGGCCGAAGCCTATGCTCGCGGCGAGATGGTGGTCAAAGTGGCGCGACCAACGGTAGAAGACCTGGAACACCTCCACGAAGAGCAGATCCTGACCGGTTTTCTCCATCTGGCGGCGGGACGTCGGGACAAAATCGAGATCCTACGCTCCCGGCGCGTGTGTGCCATCGCCTGGGAAACGGTCGAGCG
This sequence comes from Caldilineales bacterium, assembly GCA_026417535.1. Taxonomy (GTDB): domain Bacteria; phylum Chloroflexota; class Anaerolineae; order J102; family J102; genus SSF26. The sequence goes on along the minus strand of JAOADB010000056.1, from coordinate 7,381 downwards.
TCGGGATGGTTGTCTGCCCGTGCTGCAAAGCATCAGTTCCATTGCCGGCCGTCTCATGCCGCAGATCGTGGGGCGTTATCTGCAAAGCAACGAAGGCGGTCGCGGGGTCCTGCTCAGCGGCACCCCCACGGTTCCGCCGGCCGAAGTGGTCATTTTGGGCGCGGGCACCTTCGGCACCGAAGCCGCCCTGGCTCTGGCGGCCAATCAGGCCTCGGTCTATGTGCTCGACATCAGCGCCGATGCCCTCATCCGCGCCCACCATCGTCTTAGGGGGCGGGGGGTCACCATGGCTTTCACCGAGTACAATTTGCGCAAGGTCGTGGGTTTTGCCGATGCCATCATCGGCGCCGTGTACGTGCCGGGCCAGCGCACACCCGTCATCCTGACCCGTGAGCATCTGCGCTTGATGCGGCCGCGCAGCCTGTTCGTGGATGCCAGCATTGACCAGGGCGGCTGCGCCGAGACCAGTCGGCCCACCACCCACAGCAACCCGACCTATGTGGAAGAGGGGGTCGTGCACTACTGTGTGCCGAATATCACCAGCATCGTCGGTCGCACGGCCAGCCATGCCCTGTCCTATGCCATCACCCCCTATCTGCTGGCCATCGCCGACCAGGGCCTCGATGCGGCCCTTCAGGCCTATCCCGAACTGGAACGCGGGATCAACATCTGCAACGGTGAGATTGTCCATCCGGGCCTGGCCCGCGCCTTGCAAGGAGAGGCGAGCGTATGAACGGTTGGATGCGCATCTACGAATCGAAATTGACCACAGCGGAAGAGGCGGTCAAGGCCGTGCCCAGCGGCGCCAACATTTTTCTCACCGGGAACTGTTCGGTGCCGGTCCACCTGCTGCGTGCCTTGGTCAAGCGAGCTCGGGCCGGGGAGATCGACGGGGTGCGGATTCATCAGGTTTTTACCATCGGCGATGCCGACTACGTGGCGCCCGACCTGGAAGGCAAAATCCGGGTGAACACGATGTTCGTCGGCCCCAATGTACGCCAGGCTGTGAACGAAGGTCGGGCCGATTTCACACCCGTGTTCCTCAGCGAGATCCCCGGTCTTTTCAAAAAGCGGATTGTGCCCCTCGACGTGGCTTTTGTCCACCTTTCGCCGCCCGATGAACACGGTTTCTGTTCCTACGGCATCGAGGTCGGTCTGACGAAACCAGCTGCCGAATCGGCGCGCATGGTCATCGCCGAGATCAACGAACGGATGCCGCGTACCCTCGGCGATAGCTTCATCCACGTCTCCAAGCTGACGTATGCCGTGCGGGTGGATTATCCCTTGCCTGAGTTGCCCCAGGGTTCGCCGGGCGAGCTGGAAAAGGCCATCGGCGCCCACGTGGCCGAACTGATCCCCGACGGCGCCACCCTCCAACTTGGCATCGGCGCCATCCCCGACGGCGTCCTCCACTATCTGAAGGAAAAACGCCATCTCGGCATCCATACCGAACTGTTTTCCGACGGGGTCGTAGATTTGGTCGAGATGGGCGTGGTGACCAACGAACGCAAGACGCTGCACCCCGGCAAGATCATCGCCGGCTTCATCCTGGGTTCCCAGCGGCTGTATCGCTTCGTCCACGACAACGCCATGGTCGAGTTCCATCCCCAGGATTATGTCAATGACCCCTTCGTCATCGCTCAGAACGACAACATGTGCTCCATCAACTCGGCCATCGAAGTGGACCTGACAGGCCAGGTGTGCGCCGACTCGATCGGGCACATGTTCTACAGCGGGGTAGGCGGTCAGGTGGATTTCGTGCGCGGGGCCGCCCGCAGCAAGGGCGGCAAACCCATCATCGCGCTGCCATCCACGGCCAAAAACGGCACCGTCTCGCGCATCGTAGCCGCCCTGCAACCCGGCGCCGGCGTGGTCACCACCCGCAACGATGTCCACTACGTGGTGACCGAGTACGGCGTGGCCTCGCTCCACGGCAAGACCATCCGCCAGCGGGCCGAGGCCCTGATCCAAATCGCCCACCCCGATTTTCGGGACGAATTACGACGCCGCGCCCGCGAACTGCGCTACATCTGATGGTTGATGGTCATCGGCCCCACTGTGGCACGGGGGCCGATGACCGGAATACGAAACCGTTCACTTCACGCCGAAGGCGGTCGTTCCGGGTTCGAGCGGACGCTTCCGCTGGCCCGGCTTGACCTCCTTTACTCCCCTGATCCCCCTCTTCCCGACCTACGGCCGGGGAGGGGGGATTGTGGTGTTCGCCTTTCCTGCCCTGGCTTGGTTCCGGGCCGACGGCCGTCACGAAAAAATCGCAGATGGAGCGGGCGCCCCATCGTCCACCATCCTCATAGGGGCCAGGGACGGTAGTGCTCCAGGATGGAACCACCGATGAACTCGCGCAGGATCGAATCGGAGGGGATATCCTGGCTGGGCGCGGGTTGGAACCATTGCAACAGGGCCTGGAGCCGGTTGGCCTCGATCCGTTCCGGAGTACCCGGCTCGATCTGGAGCAAGAGCGGCTCGACCAACGGCTTGAGCACGGCCAGCTCATAGGTCAGAGCCGAATTGAACATGACATCGGCTTTATCCTGGAAGGGGAAAATCCACCGTTGCTCCCCGCGGCGCACGCTTTCCCAGCGGGCGATGGTCTCGGCGGCGCTGTACCCGCGGGCATGGGCATCGCGCACGATCCGCCGGATGAGACGGGTGTCGGTGGTGGAGACGCGGTTGTAGCGATCGAGGTTGAGCTGGGTGAGGGCGCTGACATAGACCCGAAAACAGTGCCGTGGGTCCACCTCGGTTAACAGGTCGGGGTTGAGCGCGTGGATGCCTTCGAGGATGAGGATGTGTTGCGGCCCGATGCGGACGGTCAGGCCGGGTTGGCGCCGGCCTTGACGGAAATCGAAACGGGGCAGCTGCACCTCTTCGCCGGCGATGAGTTGGTTGATCTGCCGGTTGAGCAGGGCCAGGTCAATCGTGTAGAGCGATTCGAAATCGAGCTCGCCGTGCTCATCGCGCGGGGTCAGCGCCCGGTCAACGAAATAATCGTCCAGGCTGATGGCCAGGGGCCGCAAGCCCAAGGCCAACAGGCGCACGGCCAAACGCCGGGCGAAGGTCGTCTTCCCCGATGACGAGGGGCCCGCGATAAGGACGATCCGCACCGGCTCCGGCCGCCGGGCGATCTGCTCGGCAATGGTGCCGATGCGCTGTTCGTGCAGGGCCTCGGTCACGAGGATGACCTCCTGCAAGCGGCCGGAGGCGATGGCCTCGTTGAGACCGCCGACATCGCGGATGCCCAAGGTGCGCAGCCAGGCGCTGTATTCGGTGAAGACCTCGAAGAGGGGCGGTCGCGGGCTGGTGGGTTGAATGACGCCCCAGGCCGTCTGTTTGGGAAAACGCAGCAGAAAGCCGTGGTCGGTCGGCTCCAGGGCGAAATGCCGGAGGATGCCCGTTGCGGGCGCCATGAAGCCGTGGAGATAGTCCTGAGTGTCGAGCAGCTTGTACACGATCAGGGTGGGTTTGCGCCGTTGTTCGAGCAACGCCAGCTTTTCCTCATCGCCGGCGCGCCGGAACAGGGCGATGGCCTCCTCCAAAGGCATTTCCTGCCGGATGATGGGCAGATCGGCCTCGACCACGGCCCGCATGCGGTGTTCCAGATGGCGCAATTCCTCTGGGCTGAACGGTTGGCGACCTTCGATCCGGCAGTAGAAACCGCCGTTGGGAATCGCGTGTTCGACATAGACCCGCGCGCCGGGGAATTCCTGCGCGGCCACGGCCACCAGCAAGAAAATCAGGGTGCGGCGGTAGATGCGGGCGCCGTCGGCGCTATCCACGCGGACCGGTTTGACCTGACCGTCCCGAAGCACAGGTCGGGAAAGTTCGGTCAATTTACCGTCCAGGATGGCGGCAATGGCCGGCGGCAACCCATCGCCCTCTGTGGCCGCGGCCATATAGGCGCTCAGCGGGGTCCCAATGGGCGCTTCAAAGACACGGCCATCGGGAAAGGTCAGGCGGGCCGTGCGGCGTGGACGGGAAAGACGAACGGACAAGGCGGTAATGGGCAACTTGCAAACAAAAAGAGCCACCTCGAGCGCCGCGATGGCGTCCAGCGGTGGCCATGAGGGGGGAACGGCCCAGGCCGATGCCCGGGCCGGCTCTCGTTCCTGGGTTCCTGAGAGGACAAAGGACGACGGACGGAGGACGAAAAACGCCCTCTGCCGTCCTTCACTGTTCGTCTCGACTTTTGGCTGCTGGCGGAAACCCCATGCGGAAGGTGAAAGCCGCGGGCCGAGCGGTTACCCGAGGAGACTCTCCGCGTCGGCGAAACCGTTAGAAGGGGATTTCCTCTTCTTCCACGCCTGGCCGGTCGCGCATGGCGGTCACTTCCGTCTCGCCGGTCTGACCGGGGCCGCCCAGAAAACGCACGTCCCGAGCGCGCAGCTCCAGGGTCGCGCGCGGTTGTCCGTCCTGACCCATCCAAGCGCTGGCGTCAACCTCGCCCTCGACCAGGACCAACCGCCCCTTGGAGAGGTACTGATTGCACAATTCGCCCAATTTGCCCCAAGCCGTCACGCGGAACCAGGTGGTCTTCTCCTGGGGCTGGCCATCCTGGCCGGTCCACCGCCGCGTGGTGGCCACCGAGAAGGTCGTCACTGCTTGCCCATTGGGGGTGTAACGCATTTCCGGATCGCGACCCAAATGGCCGATGACTTCAGTCCGCTGATACATGTTGTTTCCTCCTGCAAAGACGGCCCGATGGAAGAGCCAAAGCGGTCATGATGGGCTGGAGTATAGCATCGTCGTAGTCGTTTTGTCAAGAACAAATGTTCGGGGTGGGTGCGACGCTTGTCGGTTCTGCCAAGGCTTCAAACTGCGTGAGTCATCGGGCCTGCGGGCCATTCCTTGTGCGCGCGCCTCTCCCCGGCCGCCGCCCGAGCGTCCGGTCGGACCCCGGAACGCGCGCATTCTGTGTAAGGTGAGCTTGCCATTTTGGCGACTTCGCCAACTTCATGGTATGCTTTGCCATGGCAGCGCCCTGACTCCGGGTGTTGTCCGTTGTTTCGTCTTGATTCCGTTGTTCGAGCATTACACTGTTCCCCGCTAGTCGCGAAGCGAGGCCAACAATCGTCCGCAGAACCGAACAAAGCTCCAGTCAAACCACAGGTCCACGCATCAACGAGCGCATCCGTGCTCCCGAAGTCCGCGTCATTGACCAGGATGGTACCCAGCTGGGCATCATGACGCCCGAAGCCGCACTGGCTCTGGCCCGAGAGCGCAACCTCGATCTGGTTGAAGTGGCGCCGCATGCCCAACCGCCTGTCTGCCGGCTGATGAACTTCGGCAAATATCAGTACGAACAGGCCAAACGGGAACGCCAAGCACGGAAAGCGCAAAAGCAGATCGAAGTCAAAGAAGTTCGCTTACGCCCCAAAACGGGCGAACACGATACCGAAGTTCGTTTACGCCAGGCGCGACGTTTCCTGGAAGAAGGCAACAAGGTCAAAGTACGGGTGCGTTTTCGGGGGCGTGAGATTTTCCACCCCGAACTCGCAACGACCATGCTCCAGGAATTTGCCGCCCGTCTCAGCGACATCGGTCAGATCGAACAGCAACCCGACCTGGAAGGCGCAAGCATGCTCATGGTGCTGGCGCCATTGCCCAGCAAAGGCCGATAACACCACCAGGTCGGCCGTAGCAGGATCGTCTCGCTTTTTTCGCCGCCCTATCATCACAGGAGGGTGCTGCTTGCAGCAGGCAGCTCCCTCTTTGTTTGCCATTATTCGTCAGGAGTCCGTTCCCCATGCCCAAGATCAAGACCTACAAGAACGCCGCCAAGCGTTTTACCTTCTCGGCAACCGGTAAATTGCGTCGCGTCAAGCAAGGTAAGAGCCACCTGCGGCGACGCACGCCCAAGCGCAGCAAACGCCTTTTCGACAAGCTGTTGACCGATACCGTCCCCAGCCACAAACGCGTTGTCCAACGATTGGCCCCCTATCTCAAGCGTAAATAACCCGGAGCGATTCCCATGACCCGAGTCAAACGCGGTGTAACCACCCGGGCGCGGCACAAGAAGGTTTTGAAATTTACGAAAGGCCATTTCGGCGCCCGTCATCGCCTTTTCCGCGTGGCCAATGAGTCGCGCATCCACGCGCTTCTCTACGCCTATCGCGACCGCCGTCGGCGCAAGCGCGATTTCCGCCGACTGTGGATCGTGCGCATCAACGCCGCCGCCCGTCGGCAGGGCCTCAACTACAGCCGGATGATGGATGGCTTGAAAAAGGCCGATGTCCGGCTCGACCGGAAAATCCTGGCCGACCTGGCCGTGAGCGAACCGCAGGCCTTCGCCGCCCTGGCCGACGTCGCCAAAAGCGCCTTGCGTTGAGCGGAGATGAGGGCGGATGGCGCCGACCATCACCAGCGCCGCCAACCCTCGCTATAAACTCGCCCGTGCCCTGCTCACGCGACGGGGCCGCCAAAAACACCGTCGGCTTTTACTCGAAGGGCCGCGGCTCATCCAGGACAGCATCAGCGCCGGATACCCCCCGGCGCTGGTTTTGTTTGACGAGGACGCGGCCTCCGTCCTGGCGCCGGTGCTGACGGAGGCCGCCGCGGCCGGCGCCGAAGTGCTCGGTCTCAAAAGCGCGTTGTTGGCCTCGCTCTGCCAAACGGTGACGCCCCAAGGGGTGGTGGCCGTGGCGCCCTGGCCGGAGGTGGCGCCCGGTCAGGAGGGCTGGAGTGTGATCGTGGACGGGATGCAAGACCCCGGCAATTTGGGCACGCTGTTGCGCAGCGCGGCCGCTGCCGGTCTTGACCAGGTGATCCTCCTGCCCGGCGTGACCGACCCTTGGGCGCCCAAGGTGCTGCGGGCCGGAATGGGCGCCCATTTCCGTGTGGCCATCCGCATGGCCCGCGATTTGGCCCAAGTCGAAGCCTGGATCGGCCCGGCCCAGCGTCTGTTGGCGGCTGCAACGGCAGCCGACCTCTATACGGATGTGGATTGGACACAGCCCAGCGCCCTTGTCATCGGCAGCGAGGCCGAAGGCCCACGGCTGACCGCTTCCTGGCCGCGAGTACGTCCCATCGCCATCCCCATGGCCCGCGGGATGGAATCGCTCAACGCGGCCGTTGCCGGCAGCGTGATCCTGTTCGAAGCTCAACGGCAACGCCGCGCCCGTTATCCTTCCTGAAAGGCGCAACGGAGAGGGGGTTGCCGATTTTTTCCCTACGTCCTCTGAGTCGGGGCGAGAGGACTTGAACCTCCGACCTCACGGACCCGAACCGTGCGCGCTACCGGACTGCGCTACGCCCCGATGTCAAAACCATTATAACCGGTTGGGGGCGATTGGTCAAAGCCAGGCGCGGGGGAGGAGGGGATATGGGGGAGCTGTCTCTTATACACATCTCCGAGCCCACGAGACCA
>JAOADB010000055.1 GCA_026417535.1 Caldilineales bacterium | reverse complement strand
TGCGCACCCTGTCCGGTCTACAGCCTGCCCTGGGCGGCAGCGTGTGGATTGACGGCGAGCCGCTGCAGGCCCTCTCGGCCGAACGTCGGGCGCGCAAGCTGGCCGTGGTGCTCACCGACCGCGTGGACATCGGCTACATGACGGCCTACGCGCTGGCCGCATTGGGCCGCCATCCTTACACCCGCTGGGACGACCACCTCACGCCCGAGGACGAGGCTATTGTGCAGGACGCCATGCGTGCAGCCCGCTGCGAGGGGCTGGCGTCGCGCATGGTGGTCCAGCTCAGCGATGGCGAGCGGCAGCGGGTGATGATTGCCCGCGCGCTGGCGCAGCAGACGCCTATCATCCTGCTGGACGAGCCGACCGCCTTTCTCGACCTGCCACGACGCATCGAGATCATGCACCTGCTGCACGACTTGGCCCATCAGACCGGACGCGCCCTGCTGATTAGCACCCACGACCTGGAGCTGGCCCTGCGCTTCGCCGATGAGCTGTGGCTGATGGGCAGCGATGGCGCCTTCGTTGCCGGCGCGGCGGAAGAGCTCTGGCGCCGCGGGGAGCTGTTGCGCACCTTCGCCGACGAGAGCGCCGAGGTCAGGCGCTACCTGGAGGAGCTGCATCGCCGACTCTAACTCGTTGCGCAACTCCGCAGGAGTTGCGTTACAGGAGCACATGATGGACGACGACCCTCAGAACCTGCCGACCATGGCCCCCTACGCCCGGCACGTGCTCTTCTGCACCGGTCGCTACTGCGACCCCGAAGGCAAGGCCGAGGCGTTCTACCGTGCTTTGCCCCGTTTGTTGGGCGACTTGGGGCGCTACGACAACCCCCAACGGGTCAAACGCGGCACCTGTCCCTGTCTCGGCGTCTGCTACGGCGGACCCATCGCCGTGGTGTATCCCGATGGCATCTGGTATCACGTTCCGGACGAGGCGGCGCTCAAGCGCATCGTCGAGGAACACCTGTACGGTGGCCGGCCGGTGGAACCGCTGATCTTTCATCGCCTCGCCGGACCTGTCGGGCAACTCCACAGGAGTTGCCCGACAAACAACCCCACTTCGTCGGCAAAGAATGGCTGATCCGTTGACGTTTCCACCTGCCCTTGTCATCGCCGCGCCGCACAGCGGCAGCGGCAAGACCACGGTCACGGCCGGCCTGATCGCCGCGCTCGTTGCGCGCGGGCTGCGGGTGGCGCCCTTCAAGGTCGGGCCGGACTACATTGACCCCTCGCTGCTGGCGCAGGCCGCGGGCCGGCCCTGCCATAACCTGGATGTCTGGATGTTGGGCGAGGCCGGCGCATTGGCCAGCTTTGCCCGTCGCAGCCGGGGCGCAGACCTGGCCGTGATCGAGGGGGTGATGGGGCTGTTCGACGGCGTGACAGGCGACGATGACACGAGCAGCGCGGCCCACGTCGCTCGCCTGCTGGACGCCGCGGTGGTGCTGGTGCTGGACGCGCGGGCCATGGCGCGCACGGCCGCAGCCGTCGTGCACGGGCTGAGCACCTTCGACCCGCGGGTGAACGTGGCCGGCGTCATCTTCAACCGGGTGGGCAGTCCCACCCATGCGGCCATGCTGCGCGAGGCCGTTGAGCAGCGCACGGCCGTGCGGGTGCTCGGGAGCCTGCCCCGGGACGAGCGCTTAACCCTGCCGGAGCGCCATCTGGGCCTGGTCCCGGCGGCCGAGCAGGACGCCGCCGCTTGGGTGGCCGCTGTTCGCGCGGCCGTGGAGGCAGGCGTGGATGTGGACGCGTTGCTCGCCCTGGCCCAGGCCCGCCCGCGGCAGATGGCGTTTTCCTTTGACGAACAGGCCGACCAACGGTCGTTTCGACCGGCTCAGCCACCGCCCGCCGAGCGGCCGGTGGTCGCCGTGGCGCGGGACGAGGCGTTCAGCTTTCTCTATCCCGACAACTTGGAGCTGCTGGAGGAGGCCGGGGCCGAGCTGGCCTTCTTTAGCCCCCTGCGGGATGTCGGGCTGCCCGAGGGCTGCGCAGCGCTGATCCTGGCCGGCGGCTTTCCCGAGCTCTATGCGGCCCAACTGGCAGCCAACGTGGCCATGCGCGCGGCCATCGCTGCGGCCGCGACGGCTGGCATGCCGATTTACGCCGAGTGCGGCGGCCTGATGTACCTGTGCGAGGCGCTGGTGGACCCAACCGGCGCTGTGCATCCCATGTGCGGCGTGTTGCCCGGCCGCTCGGTCATGACCGCGCGGCTGACCCTGGGCTATCGCCTGGCCCGCGCGCCGCACGACAACTGGCTGTGGCGGGCCGGCGAGACCGTCCGCGGCCACGAGTTTCACTATTCCATCTGGCAAAAGCCCGATCAGGCCCTTGAACCGGCTTACACCTTGCTGCCGGTGCACTATCAAAAGGAAGCGCGGCCCGACGGCGCGCAGGTCGGCAACATCATCGCCTCCTATCTGCACCTGCACTTCCTGGCCAAGCCGGAGCTGGCCGCACGGCTGGTGCAAGCGGCCAGGGCGTGGTCGTGCGCGGCCGGAGCCCATGTCATTTACGGAGAGACAAGCCATGAACCCATTCGTCAATCTGAAAACCGCTGAAACCACCATCGAGCTGATGCCCGGCGTGCATTTGCATCGTCGGCCTACGGCCCTGCACGTCGAGAGCGACCACGAACTGAGCTGTCTCGGTTCGGCGGTGTTGGGGGGCGGCGCGCTACGGGCGCGGCACATCATCAACCTGGGTGTACCGTCCCAGTACCGGTGTGGCCGTCATCTGGACGACCTGGAGTGCGCTGCGCGCGAGCTAGGCATTGCCAGCCCGTTTGTCGGCCTGCTGACCGCTGCGCGTCTGGAGGACGCCCAGGTGAGCATTGAGCACGACGAAGTGACAACCGTAGCTGCCATCGTCACCCTGGGGATCAGCCATCCCACGGCGGCCGGTGTGAGCACCGCTGTGCAACGCCGAAATGGCCGCGAGGTAGGCACCATCAACACCATTGTGCTTGTGGATGGCCGGTTGGCGCCGGGCGCGCATGTCAACGCCCTGATCACGGCCACCGAGGCCAAAAGTCTGGCGCTGGTTGAATGCAGTGTGCGCACGCCGGAAGGACATCTGGCCAGCGGCACCGGCACCGACGCGCTGGTCGTTGCCTGTACGGACCGCGGCGCGTGGTTTGAGTATGGTGGGCCCATTTCAACCGTCGGCGCCCTGCTCGGCCGCGCCGTGCGCTCGGCGACACTCAACGCGCTGTTCGTATGGCACGCGCGCCAACAGCTCGCCGAAGCCGCCGGGGCCACAGCGCCGCTCCCATGAGACCCTACCCATTCCCCGTGCAAGAGGCAAGCCACCATGACCGCACCCGACAAGACCGAGACCCGAACCACCGACCGCTTCGGCATCGAGCTGGCCAACACGCCCCTGCGCAGCGACCCCGAGCGCGAGGCTAAGCGCAAGGCCGCACGGCAAAGCCATCAGCCCAGGGGGCTGGTGATCGTCAACACCGGCAAGGGCAAGGGCAAGACCACCGCCGCGCTGGGCATCCTGCTGCGGGCCTGGGGCCGCAACCTGCGCGTCGGCGGCATCCAGTTCTTCAAGCACGAGAACGCGTCCTACGGCGAGCTGAAAGCCCTGGAGAAGATGGGCATCGAGCTGAAGCCCATGGGCGACGGCTTCACCTGGACCAGCAAGGACATAGACGAGACGCGGGCCAAGGCCCTGCACGGCTGGGAGGTGGCCAAGCAAAGGATCGCCAGCGGTGACTACGACGTGTTCCTGCTGGACGAGTTCACCTACGTGATGCATTTCGGCTGGCTCGATGCGAACGAGGTCGTGGCCTGGTTGCGCGCACACAAGCCGCCCATGACCCACGTCATCATCACCGGCCGCGATGCGCCCGAAGCGCTGATCGAGTTCGCCGACCTGGTGACCGAGATGCGCGAGGTCAAGCATCCCTACCGCGATCAGGGCCTGCGCGCCCAACCCGGCATCGAGTTCTGAGATGAGCGCCTCCCAGCCCCATGCACGCGTCCTGCGCAGCGACGGCAAATACCCGTTGTTCGACGGTAGGTGTTCCTCAAGGAGTTCGCTATGCGTATCGCTTCCCTCCTTCCCTCTGCTACCGAAATCGTGTGCGCGCTCGGCCTGGCCGATCAGCTGGTCGGCGTCTCGCACGAGTGCGACTACCCGCCCGACGTGGTGGCCGACCTGCCGCGCCTCACCCGTTCCGCCATCCCGCCTGGGCTGACGCCGGCCGAGATTGACGCCGAGGTGTCCGCGCGGCTGCGCCGCGGGGAGAGCCTGTATCTGCTCGAGGAAGAAACGCTGGCCGCGCTGCAGCCCGACCTGCTCATCACGCAGGAGCTGTGCGACGTGTGCGCCGTGGCCTTCGGCGCCGTGTGCGAGGCCGCCATTCGCCTGCCGGGCAACCCGAAGGTCATCTCGCTCACCCCACCCAACCTCGCCAGCATCTTCGACGACATCCGCATTGTGGCCGAGGCCGCCGGCGTTCCGGAGCGCGGGGAGCGCCTCGTCGCCCATCTGCGCGCCCGCCTCGACCGTGCGGCCGAGCGCGTCAGGGCGCTGGGCGGGCCGCGGCCGCGCGTGTTCGCTATGGAATGGCTCGATCCGCCCTTCTGCGCCGGGCACTGGGTGCCGGAGATGATCGCCCTGGCCGGCGGGGAAGAGGTGCTGGGCCGCGCCGGCGAGCCCTCCTTCCGCGTGACGTGGGCGCAGATCGCCGCCGCCCAGCCCGAGGTGATCCTGCTCATCCCGTGCGGCTACAACGCCGAGGAGGCCCAGCGCGAGTGGGACGCCCTGCCCAAGCCCGCCGAGTGGGAGCGCATACCCGCCGCGCGAACTGGCCGCGTGTACGCCCTGGACGCCAACAGCTACTGCTCGCGGCCTGCCCCGCGCGTGGTGGACGGCGTGGAGGAGCTGATCCGGCTGCTTCACCCCGAAGCGGCGTGAACCTGGCCTTTGGAAGCGGAACGCAGCGGCCGCCATAGGCCATGGTGATCCTCCTGGCCTTCGCCCTCGACGCCCTGTTCGGCGAGCCGCCCTTGCGCCTGCACCCGGTGGTGTGGATGGGCAGCTACCTGCGGTGGACGCGCAGCCGGCTGCCGGCCCGCTTCCTGGCCGGCGCGGCGGCGTGGTGGGCCGGCGCGCTGTTCTTTGCCGGCGCCGCGTGGCTGCTCCAGGCCGTGCTGGTGGCGACCTTGCCCACGGCCTTGGCCGCAGTGGGCGTGGCCGTGGCGCTCAAGCCGCTGTTCGCCTGGCGCGGGCTGCGCGCGGCCGTGCTGGAGATCGCCCAGGCCGCAACGTTGGACGAGAAACGCCGCCTGCTGGGCTGGCACCTGGTGAGCCGCGACACGCGCGACCTGAGCGCGGGCGAGGTCAACGGCGCCACCATCGAGTCGCTGGCCGAGAACCTGGGCGACAGCCTGGTGGCACCCCTGTTCTGGTTCCTGATCGGCGGTCTGCCCCTAGCCGCGCTCTATCGCTTCGCCAACACCGCCGACGCCATGTGGGGCTACCGCACGCCGGAGCTCGAATGGTTCGGCAAGTGGGCCGCGCGGGCCGACGACGTGCTAAACTTCGTGCCGGCGCGACTGACGGCCCTGCTGCTGTTGGCCACGGCCTGGCTCGTGCGGCTCGATGCGGCCGGCGGCTGGCGCATCTGGCGGCGAGACGGCGGCACGACCCCCTCGCCCAACGCCGGTCAGCCCATGAGCGTGGCCGCCGGCAGCCTGCGGGTCAACCTGACCAAGCGCGGCCTCTACTCTCTGGGCGGCGAGTTCCCCCTGCCCACCGACGACGACGTGCGACGGGCGCTGCGCTGGTGCGACGTCGCCGCTTGGGCCTTCGTCGGCGCAGCCGCGGCGGTGGAGCTGGCCCTGAACCTGGGAGGAGTGCGATGAGCGCGTTCGAGCACGGCGGCCCTCAAGGCCCGGACGACGGACTGCTGGACTTCAGCGTGAACACCAACCCCCTGGGCCCTAACCCGGCCCTGGTGCGGGTCTGGAACGGCGCGCCCCTGGCCGCCTATCCCGACCCCCACTACACCCGGGCGCGGCAGGCTCTGGCGGTCTGGCACGGCTGGGACCCCGACGGCGTGGTGCTGGGCGTGGGCGCCAGCGAGCTGTTGCATCGTCTGACGCGGCTCTTGGTTCGTCCTAGGGAGATGGTGCTTTGTCTGGGTGCGCCTTTCGGTGAATTTGCGCGCGGGGTAGCCCTCCAGGGCGGGCGAGTGCACGTTTTGCCCCGCAACGACGCGGGCCTGCGCGCCTGCCTGGAGGCCGAGGCCGCGCGCGTGCTCTACCTCTCCAACCCTCACAACCCCACCGGCCACTACCTGGACCTGAACCGGCTGCGCGGCTTCGACGGCGTGGTCATCGCCGACGAGGCCTATCTGCCCTTCGTGGCCAATCCCCTGCCGGTGTCGCCGTGGCCTGGCCTGGTGCGGGTGCACTCGCCGGGCAAGGCCCACGGCCTGCTGGGCATGCGCATGGCCTACCTCCTGGCCGACCCGTCCCTGGCGCGGGCGCTGCGTGAGCTGCAGCCGGCCTGGGCCCTTCCCTCGCCCTTGGCCGCTGTTTTAGAGGCCCTGCCGGCGCAGGGCGACTTCCTGGCGCGAACCCTGCCGACGGTGCGGCGGTGGGCGCGGCGGCTGGCCGTGGCCCTGGGTGGGGACGATGCCGGGCTGCATTTCTTCACCGTGGACGTGGGCGGCTCCGCCGCGGCGGGCTCAGCCGCGGCTGTGGCCGCGGCCCTGCGCGAGCGGGGCATCCGCGTGCGCGACTGCACCTCCTTTGGCCTCCCCGACCGGGTGCGCATTGCCACGCGCACGCCGGCCGACAACCAGAAGCTGATCGAAGCATGGCAGACCCTCGAGCTCCTGCACGGCGCTACAAGCCGATCATGATCATGGGCTGCACCAGCAGCGCCGGCAAGTCCTTCCTGGTCACGGCCCTGTGCCGCCACTTCGCCAACCAGGGCATCCGCGTGGCGCCCTTCAAGGCCCAGAACATGAGCAACAACGCGGCGGTCACGCCCGACGGCCTGGAGATCGGCCGCGCTCAGTACGTCCAGGCGCTGGCCGCGCGCGTCACGCCCGAAGCGCGCATGCAGCCGGTGCTGCTCAAGCCCCAGGCCGATACCCAGTCGCAGGTCATCGTGCTGGGCCGTTACGACCCGGCCGTCACCGCCACCCCCTGGCTGGCGCGCAAGCCCCTGCTGTGGGACGTGGTCCGTGAGAGTCTGCGTTCGCTGCTGCGCGACTTCGAGCTGGTGGTGATCGAGGGCGCCGGCAGCCCGGCCGAGGTCAACCTGCGCGGCAGCGACATCGTCAACCTGCGCGTGGCCCTGGAGGCCAACGCCGACGTGTATCTGGTGGCCGACATTGACCGCGGGGGCGCGTTTGCCCACCTGCTCGGCACCTTCCTGTGCCTAGAACCGCACGAGCAGGCGCTGATCCGGGGCTTCGTGCTGAACAAGTTCCGCGGGGACCCGGCCCTGCTGGGCAACGGCATGGACTGGCTGCGGGAGCGGACGGGCGTGCCCACCGTGGCCATCGTGCCCATGCTGGCCCATGGCCTGCCGGAGGAGGACGACATCGCTGTGCTGGCGGCCCGCGCCGGTCGCCCGGCCGCGTCGGTCGCCGAGCCTGTCGAAGCGACCGGGGGCAGCTCCGACACGCTCAGTCGCCGAAGCGTCCGCATCGCTGTGATCGCCTACCCCTACGCCAGCAACTTCGACGAGTTCGACCCGCTGGTGGACGAGCCGGGCGTGAGCGTGACCGTGGTGCGGGAGCGCCGACCGCTGGACGACTTCGACGCCGTCATCCTGCCGGGCAGCAAACACACGGCCGCCAGCCTGCGCTTTCTGCGGCGCAGCGGCCTGGCCGTGGAAATCGTCCGCGCTGCGCAGCACGGGGTGTTGATCCACGGCGTGTGCGGCGGTATGCAGATGCTTGGCCACGCCGTGCGGGACCCTCACGGCGTGGAGGGAGGCGACATCGCCGGCCTGGGCCTGCTGGACGTGACCACGGAGATGGCGCCGACCAAGGTCACTTGCCAGCGCACGGCGCAGTGCCTCGAGGTCGGGCCGGTAGAGGGCTACGAGATCCATCACGGCGTCACCGTGGCCGGGCCGCACGCCGAACCGCACCTGAGCGACAACTTGGGCTGGCAGCAGGACAACGTCATCGGCGTCTACCTGCACGATCTGTTCAAGCACACGGCCTATCGCCGGTGGTGGCTGGAGCGGCTGGGCTGGCAGGGCGCAGACCGCGACTGGCACGCGCGGTTGGACGCCGAGCTGGACCGTGTGGCCCAGGCTGTGATGGCGCATTGGTCGGGGGCGGCGGAGCTGTTGCGGGCGATGGGCGGCTCACAGATAGACCAGCTTTGAGAATTCGAGTAAACTCTGAATTCTCCCTTCGTCCTTCCGTCCCGGCCGTTGGCCAAACCCATCCCAGTTACCCATGACGGTTACACCCCATGTCCACGCTTCTCATCCGCCACGCCGACCTGCTGATCACCATGGACGATGAAGACCGCCGTTTCGCCGATGGCGGCCTCTACGCCGAAGACGGCGTTATTCGTCAGGTGGGACCGACGGCCGCACTGCCGACCACGGCCGACCTCGTCATCGAAGCCCGCGGGCGCATCGTCCTCCCCGGTCTCATCAACACCCACCACCATCTCTACCAGACGCTGACGCGGGCCGTGCCTGCGGCCCAAAACGCCGACCTCTTCCACTGGTTGAAGACGCTCTACCCCATTTGGGCGCGGCTAACGCCGGAAGCCGTGTACGTCTCGGCCAAGGTGGGCCTGGCCGAGCTGATGCTTTCGGGCTGCACGACCTCGTCCGACCATCTCTACCTGTTTCCCAACGGCAGCCGGATTGACGACGAAATCCAGGCCGCGGTCGAGCTGGGTATCCGCTTCCATGCTGCCCGCGGCTCTATGAGTCTGGGCGAATCGCAAGGTGGTCTGCCGCCCGATAGCGTGGTCGAGGATGAGGACGCCATCCTGGCCGACTGTCGTCGCGCCATCGAGACCTTCCACCAACCGCAGCGCTACGCCATGGTCCGGATCGTGGTGGCGCCGTGTTCGCCCTTTTCCGTCACGCCCGACCTGATGCGGGAGAGCGCGGCCTTGGCCCGTAGTTACGGCGTGCGCTTGCATACCCATCTCGCTGAGACAAAGGACGAAGAGGCCTTCTGCCTGGCGCGCTTCGGGCGCCGGCCGGTGGAATACGCTGAGGACTTGGACTGGGTGGGCGATGACGTCTGGCATGCCCACGCCGTACACATCAACCACCAGGAGATCGAGCTGTTCGCCCGTACCGGCACGGGCTTCTGTCATTGTCCCAGCTCGAACATGCGGCTGGCCAGCGGCATCGCTCCGGTCAAGACGGCCCTCCAGGCCGGGGTGAAGGTGAGCCTTGGGGTGGATGGCTCGGCCAGCAACGACGCCGGCCATCTCTTGGCCGAGGTGCGGCAGGCCATGCTGTTGCAGAGGGTAGGCGGCGACCCGGCCGGTTTGACGGCCTGGCAGGCCCTGTGGCTGGCCACGCGCGGGGGCGCGCGCAACTTGGGCCGGGACGACATCGGCCACTTGGCGCCGGGCATGGCGGCCGATGTCGTCGGCTATCGCCTCGACACGGTGGATTTTGCCGGCGCTTTGCACGACCCACTGGCCGCGTTGGTCTTTTGCACGCCGGCCCGCGCCGATTTCGTCGTCATCGCCGGCCGATTGCGCATCGCCGACGGCCATTTCGTGGACCTCGACCTGCCGCCGCTGATCGCCCGTCACAATGCCTTGGCGCGCGCATTGGTTACTGGTGACTGATTTCGTCTTGCGTGGTTGGCTCGTCGTTGCGGATTGGACCGATGGCGGAACGATAGATGGACGATAGACGATGACGGTGCTCCGGATAGCGTCCGGAGCTATAGCTCCCCAAGTTTCCCTCAGTTCTCCCTTCCCCTCTTCACCGGTTGCGCAAATCCTGCCAAAACCGATACGATTTTCGCAACTCAGGCCGATAAAGATGAAGGCTGAGGTTCCGAAAGAGTTCCATCCCAGGTAGACGAAAGGAGGTAGGGCAAGATGGCATCTTGCTCTACGTCTGTCGTCCGAGCGAGCGGCCAATGGTGGGAAGGAAAAGACCCATCCGAGCGTAAGGTAATAGGCTGAATGGTTACAAGCACGCTATCGGATGAAGAGGTACTGGCCTTGTCCTCTTCTCAAATGGGGATCGCGAGCAAAGCCGGCGATTGATCGGCTTCTCGATAAACAGCAAACCGGTCAGCTGACTGCCGAAAAGCAGCCTGAACTGTGGACGTTGATACGGATTTATCAGCTGGGCCAATTGCGCAAGGCCGAAGCGTTGGCCGAGGCCGTTCGACGAGGTTTATGCCCGCTGGCTAAATCGTGATGTCGCGTTCCATTTTGCCGGTCGTACGCGAACAGGTGCGAGCCGATTCACCCGGACTGAGACCGGTTGCCACATCATCAGGCAGACAGCCTGTGGGCGGGCTACGGTGGAAGTCTTGCAACTCAACAATCCCTTTGCCGCGCAAACGAGACGATTTTGGGTAGAAGCCGGCTGACATCCGCCGGCCCCACAGAGGCCGCTGCATCGGGAGACTTGCGGCGTGGGGTATGGGAACAAGACAACCCGCAACCGTCGGGGCCTTTTATCGTCTTGATAGACGATGGACGATGGTAACTTTTCCGAGCTCTCCTAAGCTCCCCCGACCTCTATCAAACTCCCCAACCCCCTCCACCCCATGTCTCGTCTGCCCCCGTTGTATCGCTTTCTCTGCCTGACGGTCATCCTGGGGCTGCTGCTCGTGCTCATGGCCGGGTGCTGGCGCGACCTCAACCCGCCTTCGGACGAGGAGGTCATCGCTGCGGCCAAACGCTTTGCCACGCTTTTGCGTCTGGCTGGCCGTACCGCCGATGAGATCCTGGAACAGGCGCGGGTCGAGGCCGAGAAATGGGAGCCCAAAGCCCGGCTTTTCCTCGACACCGTGCGCCGCGAGCTGGAACAGGCGCCAAGGTGACGAGCGGCACATGGCGAGAAGGGAAAACCCATCCGGAGCCCAAGGCAGTGGGCTGAGTGATTACAAAAAACGAAGGACGGAAGACGAGTTGCTTCGTCATCCATCCTTCGTCTCGATGTTCGGCCGCTGGTGGAGGCGGAAACCCCAATCCGCATAGGCGCCGATCAGCGCAGGTAACTGCCGGGGTTCTGCTGCACGCCGTGCAGGCGGATCTCGAAATGGAGATGAGGACCCGTGCTGCGGCCGGTGCTGCCGATGGAGCCAATCCGCTGGCCCTTGGCGACCGATTCGCCTACCCGCACGAAAATCTTGCTGAGATGGGCGTAGTAGGTGCTGAAGCCGTTGCCGTGGTCAATAACGATGAGGTTGCCGTAGCCTGTGCGGTCCCAACCGGCATAAACGACAAACCCCGAATCCGCCGCCACCACCGGGCTGCCGACCCAGGCGCCGATATCGAAGGCGCGATGGCCCGACCAGTACCGTTGGGTGATATAGCCGCTGGCCGGCCAGCCGAACACGCCGGAACCGCGCCGTGCGCCTTGGGGGATCGGCCCACTGTACACCGCCACCTGACGAGGCACAAACGGCTTTTGGCCGCCGGGGATGATGAGATACGTGCCCGGCGTCAGGGTCTGATTGGGGTCCGTCAGCTTGTTCCAGGCGTAGCCGACGATGGCATCGGGCGCGACTTTGTACTGCTTGGCAATGGAGGCGATGGTGTCTTTGGACGTCACCCGATGGTAAACCCCATTGACCGGCAGGATGACAAGGCGATCGCCCACGCGCAGGAGGTCGGGGTTGCTTTCCAGTTCCGGATTCGACCAGAGGATGGTTTCCGGTTTGAGGCCGAATTTTTCGGCGATGCCATACACCGTATCGCCCGGTTGGACGATGTAGGTCTCGACATCGAGTCGGGGCCGTTCGGGGATGATGGTGAAGGGCACGGCCCGGCGTGTCAGCGCGCTTTGCGTGCGCGTGTCAACCCCGCCCCGCGCGGCCAACAGTTCGATAAAAGTCAACGGTTCGGGAGTGGCCTGCGGCGCCGGTAGGAGTTCGCGCGGAGCCACTTCCCATTTGGGCAGCTCCACCCGGCTCAGCGCCAAAAGCCCCATCACCACGCCTAACAGCACCAGGTGAGAGGCCAATCGCAACGAGGCAAAACGGTCCACGTCCAGGCCCAGAACCTCATGACGGATCCAAAGCCACAGCCGTTGACCGTGCCTCCATATCGCATCGGCCGACGCTTCGTGTTCAAGAGGGGGATTAACAGCGTCGGCGTCAGACTCGGCGATGGATTGCATCGGCGGTGTACCCTGTCAAAGTCGAAAGATATACGCCCCTTACTGTACGAGGGGCGAAGGGATAGCAGCGGGCCGATTATAGCACGGTCGCGGAACCTGTCCAAACGGTCAGGCCCCGCGTAGAGGCCCCTGCCATCCCTGGTCGTCATTTCGGGATAGCAGGGGCCACAACGCACGCGCTCAGCCTTCGCGATGGTTGAGCGAGGCTAGGAATTCGCGGTTATCGCGCGTGCGGCGCAGACGGTCGCGTATGGCCAAAAACGGTTCGATGTGCGGCTGACTGAGCCGAATCGCCTCCACCATCCGCCGCAGGGTGTAAACCTGCTGCAGCACCTGCCCATCGAGCAAAAGGTCGTCGCGCACCGTCCCGCTCTTCTCGATGTTGATGGCCGGGTAGATACGACGCTCGGCCAGGTGCCGGTCGAGATGAAGCTCCATGGTGGCCGTTCCCTTCAGCTCGTCGTAGATGGCATCGTCGAGAGGGTTGCCCGTCTCCACGTGGCAAGTGGCGATGACCGTCAGGCTGCCGCTCCCTTCGAGCTTGCGGCCCGCACCGAAGAGCCGCCGCACCGGCTGAACGGCCACCGGATTGAGGCCGTTGGGCAGGCGCCCGGCCGGGTCGGCCAGCAGATTGTGGGCGCGCGCCAGTCGTGTGAGCGAATCGAGCAAGATGACCACATCGCGGCCCATCTCCGCCAGCCGCATGGCATGGTTGAACGCCAACTGCGCCAGATGGGCGTGCCGTTCGGGCGCCTCCTCGAAGGTCGTCCCCACAACCAGGCCCTCCACCGAGCGACGCATGTCGGTCACCTCTTCCGGCCGCTCGCCGATGAGCACGACCATCAGGAAGAGGCCGCGGTAGTTATCCGTGAGGGCGTTGGCAATCTGCTTGAGCAAAGTGGTCTTGCCTGCCCGCGGCGGACTGACGATCAGCCCCCGTTGGCCGCGGCCGATGGGGCAGATCATGTCAATCAACCGCGTGGCCAGGATGTGCGGCCTGGTCTCCAGAACGTATTGCTCATCGGGAAAAACGGGCGTCAGGTTCTCAAAATGGGGACGCTCGCCCGACTCGTCGGGTTCGTAGTTGTTGACCAGGGTCACCTTGAGCAAACTGCGATACTTTTCGCCCTCTTTGGGCAGGCGCACCGGGCCTTCGACCAGGTCACCCGGACGCAGATCGAAACGCTTGATCTGCGACGGCGAGACGTACACATCGTTATCGCTGGGTGGCTGCCGAAAACTGCGCAGAAACCCCTTGCCGTCTTTGGTGATCTCCAAATAGCCGATACCTTGGATAATCGGTTCTTTTTGGGTACGTTTGGCTTCGAGAACGGCGACGAGTTCTTCTTTCCTGAGACGGCTGTAGCCGCTGAGCCCTTCCTGGCGCGCCAACGCGCGCAAATCCTTTAGGCTCTGTGAGTCCAAGTTGTCATCGTAGACCATTTCTTTTTTTGGAAATGGAGGAACGCTGGCATCCGCACACGACCGGTCTGAAGTCATCGTGCAGACAGCGAGAGCCAGCAGGCGGCGATGAAACGTTTTTCTGGTGAGGCAAAAAAACGAACGAGCGAGAGGGGCACCTAGGTCTAGTATATCACGGCCTGATCACAGTGCAAAATTTGTCGCACAACGGCTAACTGTTGCGCTACGGCTTTGCGGCCTCTGCTGCGAGCAGCATCCGGGCCTCGGCCAGCTCCTGACGTCGCTTTTCGTCAAGCGTCGGAAAGGCCAAATTCAGGCCGGCCAGCGTGCGGACGATGATCTCGGCCGCCACCAAGCGGGCAAACCATTTGCGGTCCGCCGGGATCACGTACCAGGGCGCCCAGGGCGTGCTCGTGTGATTGAGCATATCCTCATAAGCCCGCATATAGTCATCCCACCGCGCCCGTTGTTTCACATCGAAAAGTGAAAATTTCCAGTTCTTCTCCGGAAGTTCGATTCTTTCCAAAAAACGCTTACGTTGCTCTTCTTTTGAGACATTCAAGAAAAATTTGATAACGACAGTACCGTTATTGACCAAAAATTTTTCAAAATTGTTGATTTCCTCAAAACGTCGCTGCCAGATGCCCTCGTCCTTCAGGGTTGGTGGCAGATGCTGGCCGGCCAGGATTTCCGGATAGACCCGCACGATGAGGACTTCTTCGTAGTGCGAGCGGTTGAAAATCCCGATACGTCCACGCTCCGGCAGAGCCTTGACATGGCGCCAGAGGTAGTCATGGTCGAGTTCTTCGGCCGAGGGTGCCTTGAAGCTGTAGACCTGGGTGCCTTGGGGGTTGAGGCCCGACATGACATGCTTGATCAGGCTGTCCTTGCCCGAGGCATCCATCCCTTGGATGACGATCAGCAGGGCGTACTGGTTTTGGGCATAGAGCATCTCTTGATAGCGGGCCAATTGCTCGATGCCCCGTTGCAAAGCCGCTTCGGCTTCGCTTTTGTCGAGGAACTCGGCCGTGTAGGCGGGGTCGTAATCGCGCGCCAGCACGATGGGGCGACCAGGCGGAACCAGGAAGGGGCGAAGAAAAGCGTCGGTATCCATAGAAAAAGGCGAGAGCGTAAGGACAACTCCGCCAGAGTTGCCCTAAGACGGCGGGTATCGGGGTCTCACGATTGTAAGCGATTCCCGGCCCGATGCACCAAATCGTCTGCCCTTGGCTTACCCAGGCTGTTTGTCCCCCTTGGCAGCCCCATCCCCCTGGCCCGCCGACCGTCTCGATGGGAACCCGATGCCGGTTGCGGCGAACTTGTGGAGCGGAGGAGTCGTCTCGGCCGACTTTGCCGTTATCCCCCTCGCTCCGCCAGCCCCCTCTCGATGAAGACGGCGAGGGTAGATGAGAGACAGTGTCTCAAACACCCTCTGAGGCCAACGGCGAACCGTTACCCTCCGCCTTTGGCGCCCCAAGCCGGTGCTGCCAGAAACGCCGTATCGCTTCCCCCTGCGGTTGGGTTGACAATCCGCTCAGCGTCCATTAACATCCCACCATGTAATCGTTACCATCGCTGTTGTTCGGTTGCCGTGGGCGGTGCCTGCCCACTCAGGAGGTCCTCATGAACCTTGCTGCTGTCGTCGTCGCCGATCTGACAGGACGACCGCTTCCATGTGAGCGAGGCGGTTATCACGAAACGGTGGAGATGACCTGCTCGGCCGAGAGGCTTGGGCAACCCTGGGGAAGACGACGGCCAGGTCCATACAAGCGTTCGCCCTCGTAACCGGTCGTCGGTGACCGGTTCGTTTCGTTCTCGCTACGCTCAAGGAGGAGTTGGTTCTATGTCTCGTAAAATCGTTTTTCTAAGCTTTGTGGTCGTGTTGCTCCTGGCCCTGGCCGGATGCGCACGCCAAACTACCCCGGAGGCCCCCGCTGCCACCCCGACCACGGCCCCGCCCGCCCAAGCCACAACGGCGCCGAGTCGCGGCAAAGTCACCCTCACCATCGAAAGCTGGCGCAACGATGACCTGGCCATCTGGCAGGATGTCATCATCCCCGCCTTCAACAAGCACTACCCCAATGTGAAGGTCACCTTTGCGCCGACGGCGCCGGCCGAGTACAACGGCGTCCTCAACAGCAAGCTGGAAGGCGGCACGGCCGGCGACCTTATCACCTGCCGGCCCTTCGACGCCTCCCTGGCCCTGTTCCAAAAAGGTTACCTGGCGCCGTTGAACGACCTGCCCGGCATGGAGAACTTCGGCCCCGTGGCCAAGAGCGCCTGGATCACCGACGACGGCTCCACCGTGTTCTGTGTGCCCATGGCCTCGGTCATCCACGGCTTCATGTACAACAAGGAGGCCTTTGCGGAACTGGGGTTGACCGAGCCGAAGACGGTGGACGAGTTCTTCGCCGTGTTGGACGCCATCAAGGCCGACGGCCGCTACACGCCGCTCGTCATGGGTACGGCCGACCAGTGGGAAGCTGCGACGATGGGCTTCCAGAACATCGGGCCGAACTACTGGAAGGGCGAGCAGGGACGGCTGGGCCTGATCCGTGGCACGGAGAAGTTCACGGATCCGCAGTACGTGGCGGTGTGGGAGCAGTTGGCGCGGTGGCGGGACTATCTGCCGCCGGGCTTCCAGGCGCAGACGTACCCGGATTCCCAGAACTACTTCACGTTGGGGAAGGGTGCGATTTACCCGACGGGTTCGTGGGAGATTGCGCTGTTCAAGCAGCAGGCGGACTTCGAGATGGGCGCGTTCAAGCCGCCGCTGCCGCCGGGGGCCGACAAGTGCTACATCAGCGACCACACCGACATCGCCCTCGGCATGAACGCTAAGACACCCCATCCCCAGGAGGCGCGCACGTTCCTGCAGTGGCTGACGACGGCCGAGTTTGCCGAGCTGTATAGCAACGCGTTGCCGGGCTTCTTCACCCTGTCGAATCACCAGATCGAGCTGCGGGACGAACTGGCCCAGACCTTCCTGAGTTGGC
>JAOADB010000054.1 GCA_026417535.1 Caldilineales bacterium | reverse complement strand
GTTGCGGCTCCGTTCCGTACGGCTGAATTTGATATTATGTACAACGAAGGCATTTCCAAGGAAGGGGATATCATCGATTTGGCGACCGGCCTGGAAATCGTTACCAAACGGGGGGCGTTTTTCTCTTATGGGGATATTCGCCTGGGGCAGGGTCGCGAAAACGCCAAAGACTTCCTGCGCGAACATCCCGATCTTCTCGATGCCATCGAGAACCAAATCCGCGCGCTGAGCGGTTTGCCGCCCCGCCGGGTGGCGAGCTGAACCCTCGTCGCTGCAGCACCGCGCGCCTGTAGTCGCCTTGTGCCAGGGTGCCGGGGTCATCGCCGTACCCCGAAGGGTTACCTCCGGGTGTACGGCTTTGGCGATCACCGAAGCAGCCGACGAACACAGAGCCTTTCCCCTTTCATGCCCGGCGTCATTACCCGCCTTGTAGCCCGACCTCACCATCCCGACCGCGTGGAAGTTCACGTGGACGGGCGTTGCGCCTTTGTGGTGGCGGATGTGGAGGCCGCACGGCTCTGTGTGGGCCAAATCCTGAGCGAGGCCGAGCTGGCCGGGTTGCGCCAACGCGCGGCCGAAACGCGTGCGTTCGACCACGCCGTTCGCCTCCTGAGCATACGGCCCCGTTCGCGCTTCGAGATCGAAAGCCGCTTGCGGAGCGAAGGCCTAGGAGCCGCCGCCATCGCAGCCGCCCTGGCCCGCCTGGAGCGATTGGGCTATCTCGACGATGCCGCTTTTGCCCGTTGGTGGGTCGAGAACCGGACGCGTTTCAGCCCGCGCAGCCGACAGGCGCTGCAACACGAGCTGCACCAAAAAGGGGTGGCCCGTCCCTTGATCGAGGCGGCCCTGGGTGATTTCGACGCCGACGAACAGGCCCTGGCGGCCGGTCGCCAACGGGCCGCCCGTTGGGCCAACCTGACCCCGGCCGAGTTCGGCCGCAAGATGATCGCCTTCCTTTGCCGTCGGGGTTTCGATCCCGACACCGCCCGTCGGACCACCGCCCGACTTTGGCGAGAACTGGGGGCCGATGCCGACCCCTTTCCCCCGGACTGATTCGTCCTTTCTCGTTTGTCCTTCATCTCGGCTTTCGGCTCCTTTCAGGACGGAAGACCAAAGACGAAGGACGAAGCAAGGCCCTCTTCCGTCTTTCGTCCCCACCTTGAGCCGATGACAGGAGACGAAAGCCCCTCCCATCTGTGAAAAGCCGCTACGATTTGCCCATTCTGTCCACGTTACGAGGAACGTTTGCCGTATGTCATTGACGCTCGCCATCATCATCGCCCTGGTTCTGGCCCTCATCGGTCTGATCGGCGGCGTTCTCCTGGGCTATAAGTGGAAGCAACGCCAGGATGCCCGTGACCTGGCTTCGGCCCGGCAACAGGCCGAGGCCCTGATCGTCGAAGCCCAAGAGAAGGCCCGCATCATCGAGCTGGAAGCCAAAGACGCGGCCCTGGCCATCCGCAACGAGGCCGAGGCCGAGGTGATGCGCCGCCGCCGTGAGATCAGCCGGTTAGAAGAACGCGCCCAGCGGCGCCTAGAACAGCTCGACGCCCGCTCCGAGGCCCTGGAGCAGCGCGAACGGCGTTTGAACCAGCGCCAGAGCCAGATTGACAAGCGCTTTGCCGAATTGGAAAAAGCCGAGGCCGAATATCAGGCCGAACTGCAACGCATCGCCGCCATGACCCAAGAGGAGGCGCGGGAGGAACTGATCCGCCGCGCCGAGGCTATGGCCCGCAGCGATATGGCCAAAGTCATCCGCCAGGTGGAGATGGAAATCGCCGAAATGGCCGACCGCAAGGCCCGTGAGGTCGTCACCCTGGCCATCGAACGCCTGGCCTCGGACATCGTGGCCGAAAGCACGGTGACCTCGGTGCCCCTACCCAACGAGGAGATGAAAGGCCGGATCATCGGTCGCCAGGGCCGCAACATCCGCACCATCGAAAACATCACCGGCGTGGACCTGGTGGTGGACGACACGCCCGAAGCCATCATCATCTCCAGCCACGACCCTGTCCGCCGTGAGGTGGCGCGCATCATGCTCACCAAGCTCGTGCAAGATGGCCGTATCCACCCGGCGCGAGTCGAAAAGGAGCTGGAGAAGGCCCAGGAGGAGGTCGAACGGGCCATCCGCGAGGCGGGCGAAGAGGCCGCCTTCCAGACCGGTTTTACGGGCCTGCACCCCGAAATCCTCAAGCTGATCGGCCGACTCAAGTACCGCACCAGCTACGGCCAGAACCAGTACTACCACGCCATCGAGACGAGCCATCTGGCCGGATTGCTGGCCGCCGAACTCCACGGCGATGTGGCCGCGGCCAAGATGGGCGGCCTTTTGCACGACTTGGGCAAGGCCGTCAGCCACGAGATCGAAGGCCCTCATGCCCTGGTCGGCGCCGAGATCGCCCGCCGCTACGGCGTACCCGAAAAAGTGGTCAACATCATCGCCTCCCACCACGGCGAGGTGGAACCCCAATCCCTCGAAGCCATCCTGGTAGCCGCGGCCGACGCCATCTCCGGCGCCCGTCCTGGTGCCCGCCGCGAGTCCCTTGAGAGTTATGTCAAGCGGCTGACGGCGTTGGAGGAGATCGCCAGCAGTTTCAGCGGCGTGCAACAGGCTTTTGCCATCCAAGCCGGTCGCGAGGTGCGGATCATCGTCAGACCGGAGGTGATTGACGATTACGGCGCCATGATGTTGGCGCGCAACATCGCCAAGAAGATCGAAGAGAGCCTGGAGTACCCCGGCCAGATCAAGATCACGGTCATCCGCGAAACCCGGGCCGTGGAACACGCCAAATAGGCCCTGCCCGTTGCGGGTCCCCTGCCAGGCCCCTGTCCCGGCCGGCAGGCCGAGCACAGGACGACGGACGAACGACGAAAGGCGAACAGCCTCTCCGTCCTTCGTCCGTCGTCGTTCGTCCTTTCACGAGGCCAGTGGCAGCGGTTCTTCAGGCATGGACCGTCCGGGTCCGCATTTCGTGCCGCGCTTGCCACACGGCCAGGACCAGGCCGAGGGCGATGAGTCCGGCCACCAGGCGCAATTGGTCATGCAGGGCCAGGACGATGACTTCGGGTGGGGCCTGGCCGATGTCCACCGGCCGACCAGCATGGACTTGAAGCCGGGCCGCGAAAAAGGCGCCCAATAGGGCGATGCCAGTGAGCTGGCCCAAGGTGCGCGTCATGCTGAGGATGCCGGAGGCAATGCCCAAACGTGCCCGCGGGGCCGTGCTCATGATGGCCGTGTTGTTGGGGCTTTGAAAGGTGCCCATGCCGAGGCCCACCGGCAATAGAAACCAGACGAATTGGGCCGGCGTGCTGGCAACGTCCAACCGGGTCAGGGAGAGATAGCCCAGCACCAGCAGCATCAGACCGACCAGGCTGACCGGTCGGGTGCCGAAGCGGTCGGCCAACGAGCCAGATAGCGGCCCCAAGACGGCCAGGACGGACGGCACCACGCCCATGAGCAGTCCGACCTGACGCTGGTCCAGCCCCATCACGAGTTGCAGATAGAAAGGTAGGAGCAGCACCACGCCGGCAATGGCGACGAAGGTGAGAAAGCCGGTGAGCAAATTGAGGCTGAACCCGCGGTGACGGAAGAGGGCCAGGTCGAGCATAGGCGAGGGCAAGCCCTGCTCGACCCGCACAAAGAGAACCAACGCCGCCCCGGCCAGGAACAACAGGGCCAGAGTAGGCCAACCGAACAGCCCTCGGGTTTGGGTGAAGGTCATGGCCAGGGCAAAAGCCAGCAAGGCCGTCCCTGCCAGGCCGGCGCCGAGGAAGTCGAACCGTTCGGCCTGGCGCACGGGCGGCAAAGCCGGCACAAAGCGCCAGACCAGCACCAGCGCAACCAGCCCCACCGGCAGATTGACGAAGAAAATCCAGCGCCAGTTCAGGGCCTGCAAGATGAGGCCGCCCAACACGGGGCCGGCGGCAATGCCCAACGAGATGATCCCGGCCGTAGTGCCGATGGCGCGGCCTCGTTCCGGCGGCGGCCACGTCTCGGTAACGATGGCCACGCCCAAGGCCAGGGTCATGGCCGAACCGATGGCCTGCAGGAAGCGGAAGGCAATCAGCCAGTACACCCCATCGGCCAGGCCACACAAGACCGAGGCCAGGACGAAAAGGACAAGCCCGACGGCGAACACGCGCTTTTTGCCGACCATGTCGCCCAACCGCCCCATGCTCAACATGAGGACGGTCAGCCCCAAGAGGAAAGACAGCACAACCCATTGCACGGTGGGAAAATCGGTGCCCAGCTCACGGGTGAGGGTAGGCAGGGCCACGTTGACGATGGTGCCGTCCATCGTGTTCATGAAGAGGGTCAAGCCAACGGCCACGAGGATGGCCCACTTGTGGACGACGGCGTTGGAGGACATAACCGTGTGCTTGGGGATCCTTTGCCCGATTCGTGCCCGGATAGCCGCTACGGCGGCCTCAAGGCATCGGCCTAAAAGGACGTTTGGAAAATAATGTTTGTTATCTTTCTTTTATAACCACAAAGACGCTAAAGCGCTAAGAATGATCTTAAAACAAGATGTTGACTATCACTCTCTTTAGCAACTAATCAGTAAAAAATGAGATGAATATGCTGTTTCTCACCAAGGCTGTTTGACCGAAAAACCATTCCGCCGGGTCAGGGGAAAAGGGAATCAAGGGGGTGAGGGGTCCAAATCGGGTCATCGGAAGCGTCCGCTCAAACCCGGAATGGGCGCGTGCTGCTCATAAAAAAGTGGCCCGCCCCGATGGCTGGTGCGGGCCTGGCGGACCGAGCGGTGTGAGGTTGGCAAACTGGGTGAATGGATCGGTTTTAGAGATGACGACCGCGACGCGCACAATCGGCGCATGTGGTAGCCGTGGGGACGATTTCCAGCCGTTCCGGGTCAATTTCGGCGCCGCACACCAGACAGCGGCCGTAAGTCCCCAAGCGCACGCGTTCCAAAGCCTGGTGAAGCTCGCGAATCCGCATTTCCAGTCGGTCACGACGTGCCAGGTTCATCTCCCACAAGGCCGCGCCTGTGCTCCCCGTACCGGGCCCCATGTCGGGTTTTTCGGCCAATTCGGCCTTGACTTCGGCCAGTTCGGCTTCGGCCGCAGCGAGTTCTTCCAACAAGCGTTCCTTCATGAGGGTGGTCATAGAGGCTTTGGAGTGTCCGGTTGAGCAGAAAACAACGTGCAAGAACTTACGAGATGCCGGGAAGAGCCTGTCATCCTTGCCGTTGCCTGCGCGGCCGGCCGTGGTCTCGGCTTTGCGTTCATCGTGCCCGTCGCAGTCGGCTCGCTGCCGAAAATCGGCTCAAATGCGAGCGTTCCGCCTACCCTTCCCTGCGCCGACGATACCGGCCCAGGCAGAAACGAAATGCAAAGCGACAGTGCTTTAGCGGATGTTATTATGCCATAACCCAGTAGAACTGTCAATTAAGCGAGTGCAGCGGGAGGCCGTTTCGATAATGCGTACTTGCTCAGGCCGATGATGGTCCAGGTTCCGACAGGGTTCCATCCCAGAAAGACGAAAGAGGTAGCGCAAGATGGCATCTTGCTCTACGTCTCGCGTCCGTCGTCCTGGCGCGCAGCCGCTGGCGGGAAGGGAAGCCCCATCCGGAAAGAAAGGCCGTGGGCTGAGGGATTACGGCAACCGTCTCACCCCGAATGCGCTTCGGGCATGGCCTGCGCCGGTTTGGCGATGGTGTAACCCACCCCCGGCACGGTCTCGATGTAGCGCGGATGGGCAGGGTCAGGCTCGATCTTGAGGCGTACCCGACGGATGAGCTGCTTGAGCAACGTCCGGTCACCGTCGCCTTCGTAACCCCACACGTGTTCGATGATCAGCTCGGCGGGCAGCACCTGGCCCCGGTTGACGAGCAGATAGTGCAACAGACGGAATTCCAGAGGCGTGAGCCGGACCACCGTCCCGTCGGCGCGGCGGACCTCCTGGCGATCGACATCCACCGTCAGGTCGCCAAGCGTCAGATCCGCAGGGGGTTGCCGGCCGCTGCGCCGCAGCACGGCGCGAACACGAGCAAGCAGATTCTTGGGGCTGAAGGGCTTGGCGATGTAATCATCCGCGCCCAGGTCCAGGCCGCGCACCATATCGTCCTCTTCCCCGCGCACCGTCAACATGATCACCGGCGTGGCGCCGACCGCGCGAATGCGACGCAGGACTTCGTAGCCGTCCAGACGAGGCAGGTTGATGTCCAGCAGGACGAGATCGGGTTGTTCCGCCTCCCACAAGGCCAGCGCGCTCTCGCCGTTGGCCGCGTGCAGGACCTGGTAGCCCTCACGACGCAGGGCAAAGGCAATCAACGACGCCAATTGGAGATCGTCATCCACGACCAGCACGCGCATGGCTATGCTCCGGATGCACAGAGGCCAGCGGCAGGGTGAACCAGAAGGTCGTGCCGTGCTCGTCGCTTTCCACGCCGACCCGGCCCTGATGCCGCTCGATGATGGTCTTGACGATGGCCAGGCCCAAGCCCACACCGCTCTGCCCGGTCTCATCCGCAGGACGGCGGAAGGGCTGGAAAAGCAGCGCCCGCGTTTCGGGCGGAATGCCGGGGCCTTCGTCGCGCACGCGCACCGTCACGGTCGGGTCGGCCCCTGGCGTCACCGTTGCTTGCACTCGAATCGGGCGGCGCGGCGGGCCGTACTTGCTGGCGTTGCTGATCAGATTGACGAGCACCTGCGTCAGGCGTCGCGGATCGGCCTGCACCGGCGGCAGATCGGGCGGGATGTCCAGTTCGAGCGCTTGCCCGCGCAAGGCCAACAAAGGCCGCGTGGTCAGAAGCACATCTTCCACGATAGACCCCAGGTCAATCGGACGCGGGCGCATCTCGAACTGCCCGGCCTGGATCGAGGCGCTGCTGAGCAGGTTGTCCACCAGCTCCTCCAACCGCAACACGCCCAGCAACACGGAGTCCATCAGCTCGCGCAACTCGTCGGCGCTGAGCCGAGACTGTTCGGTGACCAGAAGCTCGATCGCCGCGCGCAGGGCTGCCAGCGGCGTCTTGAACTCGTGAGACACATTCGCCAGGAAGGACTCGCGCAGGCGCAGGGCTTCCTCTTCGGCGGTGACATCGCGAAAAACGTAGACCTGTTCCCAACCCCGATCCTCGCGGCGCATCGGCGCGCCGCCGGTGATGGCCAGGACAACGGGATGGCCATCCCGGGTGAGCACCTGCTGACGCACCAGGGCGCCCGGCGCCGGAAGAAGGCCTTCGGCAGCGACCGGTCGGAAAATGGCCTGATAACGGCGGCCGATGGCCTCCTGGCTGCGCCAGCCCAGGATGCGCTCGGCGCCAGGGCTGAAAGAGGTGATGCGCCCGGCCTCGTCCACCGTGACCACGCCCTCGGTCAGCGCCGAGATCAGGTTCTCCGACCAGGTTTTGGCCCGCTGCAGCTCGTCATGGGCCGCCTTGAGACGACGACGCATCTGCTCCAGGGTCTGGCCCAGCACCGCCACCTCGGTCGGGTGCGCGGCGAAGGGCAAAGGCGTGCTCAAATCCCCGCGGCCCATGGCTTCGCTGGCGGCGGCCAGGCGCAATACGGGCTGGGTCACGCGGCGGGCCAGCACGTAGCCCAAGGAAGCCACCAACGCCGCAAAGAGCAGGCTGCTGACGAGCAGGATGGTGTAGATACGCCTGGCCGTTGCGGTGAACTCGGTTGTCGGTAAGGCTACCTCGTCGCCGCCGACAACCTCACCCTCCGGCCCATAGAGCGGCAGCCAGGCGGCGTAATAGGTCAGGCCATCCGCCTGGAAAAGGCGCGGCCGGGAAAAACCGGCCGAGTCCGGACACACCCCCAAGGTCGTGACGAGACAGCGCATGGCCACGACCAGGGTGTGCTCCAGGCCCGTCTGCGCCTCGAGTTGGGCGATAAAGGGCCTATCCAGCAGGAAACCCAGGCGCACAGAGCCGATGCGTTTGGAGGAAGTCTCGTCCAGGATGGGCGCCTCCGCGGCCATTAGCAGGCCCTCGCCTTCTCCCAGGACGAGAATGGCTCCCTGTTCGGGAACGGCGTGACGGCTGAGCGTCGCAAGCGCCATCCGGCCGGGCACGCCGGAGGCGACGGCCGCGCCGAGCCGCTGCCCGGCGGCGTCGAGCGCCACCACGGCATCCAACCCGGCCGGCGCAGCCGCGCGCAGGACTTCCAGATAGGCATCCAGCGAGGCGGTATCCCCTTGCTGGACCAGCTCGCGCAGGGTGGGACGCTGGGCCGTGAGCACGGCCAGGGCCGCCGTCTCGCCTCGGCGGGCCTCGAACAGGGCATAAGACACGCGCACCGCCTGGTCCAACCGCGCCCAGGCCTGTTGCTCGAGCTGATTGCGCACCAGCCAGGCGGTGGGAACGCCGATCAGCAGGATGGTGCCGACGGCGATGGCCAACAGGGTCAGCACCAATCGCGCCGTCAAACTGCGACGGTCAAAAGAGAGTCTGAGCATGTGGATGAGGGGTGTTTCGTCCCCGCCAGCGACACAGGCCGGGACGACGAAGAGCGCACGGCGACGCACGTCGAAGCTTTCCCGTCGTTCGTCGTGCATCCTCCGTCTCTTCGCGTGATGGCCAGATGGGAAACAGGCCATCACGGACATCGGCCTGAGGAGTTAGGGCTATTTTACGGGAGCTTGCCGCGCACAACCAATACCGGCCTGTCGGCCTGGGCCACCACCTCGGCGGCCACGTCGCGCTCCAGCACGGCAGGCAGATGGGAGGGGATATGGCCCCCGACTACGATCAGGTCGTAATCGCCTTCGGCGGCCTCGGCCAGAATCTCGTCCACCACCGCGCCCAAGCGAATTTTGGCCTCTGCGCGCACCCCCTGGCCCAATAGCGTCAACCGGCCTCGCTCCAGCTGCCGGGTGAGCCAGGGATCGGGCCGCGCGTCTTCGGGCGTGTCGGCGGGTTCGCCGTCCTGATGGACATGGAGCAGAGTAACCATAGCGCCGGTGCGCCGCGCCAGGCGCGCCGTGAACATCACATCGAGCTTGCCGGGTTCGCCGCCCGCCAGACACAACAGCACTCGCCGGATCGCCGGACGTGGCGTTTTGGCCACCAGAACCGGGATGGGCGATTCGCGGATCAGGCGTTCGGCGGCAGCGCTTCCGGCCCAGGGTCGGCGCGGATCCGCCTGACCGCCCAGGATGACCAGGTCGTATTCGCCTTGGGCGACCTCACGGAGGATTTCGGCGCCGAGTTCGCCGCGGCGGGCCTTCAGGTGCAGGTCGGCGACGGCCGTTTTCAGGGTCTCCCCGGCATGGGACCGCAGCGCCTCTTCGGCCCGGCCTTCGCCCACCATCAGCACGGTGGCGCTGCCGCCCGTATCCTGTCCCAGCCGCGCGGCCAGATACAGCGCATGTTCGGCCTCGGACGAGCCATCCGTGCCGATGAGCA
This sequence comes from Caldilineales bacterium, assembly GCA_026417535.1. Taxonomy (GTDB): domain Bacteria; phylum Chloroflexota; class Anaerolineae; order J102; family J102; genus SSF26. The sequence continues at coordinate 7,388 of JAOADB010000054.1, read as the reverse complement.
AGCGCAGCGCGATGCGGGGCAACACGTGGAAACGCCGGATGCCCACCCACACAGTCTGGCCGACCCGGACTTCTTCGGTCCCGTTCGCGCCGGACAGCAGGGCCACCGTCAGGGGAATGCCTTCCTCGCCATAGCGCAAAGGCAAAGGCCAGGTGCCGGGAAGCGGGTCGAGTCGCACGCGCACATGGCGAAGCGGCCCCAGGAAGGTGACCTGCTCGACCACGCCTGCGCCCAAAGCCGGCCCGTTCAACCCGTTCCGCTCCGGCGCCAGCACGAGGTCTTCAGGCCGGAAGAGCACCTCGGCGCGTCCTTCGGCATCCATTTGGGACATCGCGCCGGGGTATGGCAGGCTGAGCGGGCCTAGGCGCACCCGGTCGGGCTCGCAGGTGCCGGCCAGCAGGTTGGCATTGCCCAAGAAAGTGGCTACGAATTCGTGCTGGGGCCGATGGTACAACTGGTCTGGGGTGCCCACCTCCAGCAACCGCCCGCGGTCAATGATGCCGATGCGGTCGGCCAGCTCGAAGGCCTCTTCTTGGTCGTGCGTCACCAGGATGGTGGTTACCCCTAGGCGGCGCTGGATGTCTTTGAGGCTTTGGCGGAGCTGGCTACGGATTTTGACATCGAGCGCGCCGAAGGGTTCATCCAGTAAGAGCACCGAAGGGGCAAAGGCCAAGGCCCGGGCCACGGCCACACGCTGTTGTTGGCCGCCCGAAAGCTGGCCGGGATAGCGTCGGCCCAGCCCGGCCAGACCCACCAGCTCGAGCAGCTCGTCACGGCGCTTGGCCCGTTCTGGCGGGGGCACTTTGCGCACCACCAGGCCAAACTCGATGTTCTCGGCCACCGTCATATGGCGGAACAGCGCGTAGTTCTGGAAGACGAAGCCACACCCGCGCTGCTGCGGCGGCAGGTCGGTCACGTCGCGACCGTGCAGGAAGACCCGGCCTGCCGTCACGGGCGTCAGCCCGGCGATCAGACGCAGGATGGTGCTCTTACCGCTGCCGCTGGGGCCGAGCAGGACGAACAGTTCGCCGTCGGCCACCTCCAGCGTCACGTGGTCCACCACGGTTTGCTCACCATAACGCTTCACCAGGTCATACAACACGATGCTCATCGGCCTATCCTCCTCACGGCAGCGCCATCCGCCGTCGTCTGTTGTCCGTTCCCAGGCGTCGCTCCTCGGCCAGGCGACGCTTGACCCCCTCCATGGCCATCAGGATGCCAAACGAAATCGCCCCCAGGACGACGGAGACGGCATAGGCGCTCAGGTATTGCCGTTCGTCCATGGCGCGGAAGATGTACAGGGTAGCCGTCTCGGTCAGTCCGGAAACCGCCCCGCTCACCACCAAAACGGCGCCAAACTCGCCCAGGGTCCGGGCCAGGGTCAAGGTGATCCCGTACAACACGCCCCAACGGATGTTGGGGAGGGTCACTCGCCAGAAGGTCTGCCAACCGCTTGCCCCCAGCGTGTGCGCCATCTGTTCCTGCTCGGTCCCCACCGACTCCAGGACGGGCATCACCTCGCGGATGACGAAGGGGAGCGAGATGAACAGGGTGGCCAGGAGCATGCCGGGCAGGGCAAAGGCCACCCGGATGCCGGTGACCTGCACGAAAGGGGCAAACCAGCCCTGGCGCCCGAACAGGAGCAAAATGGCGTAGCCGGCAATGACCGGCGAAACCACAAAGGGCAGATCCACCAGGCCGTTGACCAGGCCGCGGCCGCGAAAGCGATGACGCACGAGCATCCAGGCGATCAGCACGCCGAAAACGGTGTTCAAGGTTACCGCCGCGGCGCTGAGGATCAGAGTCAATTGGAAGGCATGGAACACATCCGGCTGATTCAGCGCGGCCAGGAACGCCCCCAACCCGCGGCTAAAGGCGCCGTGCACGATGGCCCCGACCGGCGCGACGATCAGGATGCCGATGTACAGCAGCACAGCGCCGATCAACAGCCTGGAAACCATCGTCCGTCCTCTACCGTTCATCCTCTATCGTCCATCATCCATCGTCCAACTCACGCATGACGGGCCTCCCGCCGTCGTTGCAGCCAATCCACGGCCACCATCAGGCCAAACGCCAGAGCCAGAAGGAAAGTGGACATGGCGCTGGCGCCGATGGGGTTTTCGCTTTCGATCTCGCCCAGGACATAGACCGCCGCGGTCTGCGAGCGCATGGGGAAATTGCCGGCGACGACGATGATGGCGCCGAATTCGCCCAGGGCGCGGGCGAAACTGAGCAACGTACCGCTGGCGATGGCCGGCGCAATGGCCGGCAGGAGCACGCGGCGAAAGGTCAGCCAGGGTGAGGCGCCCAGCGTATAGGCCATCTCCTCCTGGTGCATGTCCAATTCCAGCAACACGGGTTGCAAGGCGCGCACGACGAAAGGGAAACTCACGAACAGAAGCGCCAGGATGATGCCCGGCGGTGCGAAGATGATCTCCAGGCCCCATTGCGCCTTGAGCCAGCTGCCGACGGCTGCCTGCGGGCCGTACAGGATGACCAGCATCACGCCGGTGACCAACGTGGGAATGGCCAAGGGCAGATCCACCAGGGCGTTGACGAGCGCCTTGCCCCGGAACTCGTAGCGGACGAGCACATAGGCGGTCAGCGTGCCCATGACCGCGTTGATGGCGGCCATCACCGCTGCCGTCCACAGGGTCAGCGTGATGGCGTGCCACGCCACCGGCCGCGTGATGTTGCTCCAAAACACGCCCAACCCGGCACGCAGACCATCGGACACCACCGCCGCCAACGGAATGACGAGCAGCAGCGCCAGATAGCCCAACGCCAGGACCCGGATGACGACCACAGAGAACGGAACGCGTCCGATCCTGCGCCTGGCCCCGGATGCGGGCGGGATGGGGGGCGAAGTCGGGAGGGGAGACGGAGACGTTCTCGGTTCGGCAGCCATCATTTCTGACGCTGGACTTCTTCGATGACCTGAGTGTAGATGCCGTCCTCGCCGAAGAAAGCCGGCATGGCCTTGGCCCAACCGCCAAAGGCGTCAATGGTGAACAGGTCGGTGACGGGTGGATAGCGATCGGCCATCTCCTGGGCGACCTGGGGATCCACCACTCGCAAACCATGCCTGGCGAAGACACGCTGCGCCTCCGGCGTCCACAGGAAGTCCACAAACGCCTCGGCCACCTGGCGCGTGCCGTGCCTGTCCACGTAGGTGTCCACCACGGCCACTGGATTCTCGATCAGGATGGTAGAGCGCGGGATGATGAACTCGTAATCCTGACCGCTCTGCTGGCCGACGAGGGCTTCGTTCTCGTAGGTGATGGCCACATCGCCCACGCCCTTCTCGAAGTTGGTGATGCTCTCGCGGGCGCCCTTGTCCATGACCGAAACGTTCTTGAGCACGGCCTTGAGGAACTCCCGCGCCGCGGCCTCATCGCCCGGGGGCACCCCCTCCACGAAGCCGCGCAGAGCCGCGCCGTACAGCGCCAGGATGTTCCACATCGCCCCGCCGCTCGTCTTGGGGTTCGGCGTCAGGATGCTCAGGCCCGGCTGGGTCAGATCGTCCCAGTCCTGGATGTGCTTGGGATTGCCCTTACGCACCACCAGCACCACGATGGAAGTCGTCACGATGCCGTTATAGGGCTTGCTGCGCCAGTCATGGGTGATCAGGCCGGCGTCCTGGATGCGGGTGATGTCGGCTTCCAGCGAAAGCGCGGCGATATCGGCCTCAAAACCGGCGACGATGGCGCGCGATTGCGCTCCGGAACCCAGGTAGGACTCCTGGAATTGGACGTCCTGGCCGGTCTTGCTTTTCCAGGCATCCCGGAACAGGGGGATGATCTCGGCGTAGGCTTCGCGCGGGGTGGTATAGGCGCCCAGGATGAGCGTTACCGTGCCGCTGGCGTCGGTAGAGACGGTGGTCGGATTGCCCGATCCGCAGGCGACCAGCCCCAGCGCCAGCGCACCGAGCACAAGGAATCGGTAGAGCCTGTCCATGCGTACCTCCTTGTCACTCAGCCTATCCGATGGCGGTGACAGGCCGGCAACAAGGCGGTGACAAAACGGTGACAGGCGGAACGGTCAGGCCGGGAGGGGTCGCGGCCATCGTCAAGGGTCAGGGCGAAGGACGAAAGGCGGAGGACGATGCGAGGTTGTCCTTCGTCCTTCTGTCCGATATGGCGCTATGCCCTGCCCTCCGTCTTTACGGCCCGAATGGGACTGCCGCTCCCGCCATCAGCCGCTCACCAGGACAACGGACAACGGACGAACGGACGAAACGGGGTCGTCTTTGTTTGTCTTTCGTCTTCCGTCCCTCCACCATGGCGAGGGGATCGTTACCGGCATTCCACGTACCTCACCCACTCCGCCGGCACGGTCGCCGGCAACGCCCGATAGGCCCCGCGTTTTTCGGCGGGCAACAGCGCCGCCAGCTCGCGCATGGCCACATCCGTGATCAGCGCCTCGGCCTCGCGGCGAGGGAGACCGTCGGGCAGGTGCAGACGGAAAGGCCGGCCCCACCGCACCGTGATGGGCGTGCGCCGGCCGCGCCACAGCGTGGCCGGAAACCGTTCCGTGCCCTCCAGGGCCACCGGCAACAGCGCCGCGCCCGTGCGCCGAACCAGAAAGGCCATCCCCCGCCGGGCCGCCTGCAAGGTGAAATCCACCCGGTTGCGCGTTCCCTCCGGCGCAATGAGCAGCACATGGCCGTTTTCGAGCACCTGTTGGGCCACCCGCAACGCCTCGACATCGGCCTGACCGCGCGCCACCAGAATGACGCCGAAATGGCGGACGAAGTAGCCGATGAGGGGCAGGTCGAGCACCTCTTCCTTGGCGATGGGCACGGCGTAGCGCCGACCGCGCAGGAGCGCCAGCAACACGGCCGGATCGGCGTAGTGGACGTGATTGTAGTAGATGATGAGCGGCCCTGCCGGCAGCGCCGCCTCGCCTTCCTGGCGAACGCACAACAGCAGACGCACCAGCCGGTCAAGCAGGGCATAGGCCAGACGACGGCGAAAACGGCGGACGATCCGTTCGGGATGGACAACAGCGAGGAGGTCGGGTCGGTCGCGGCGGGTTAGGGTTGTCATGGCGAATGAACAGGCACCATTTCTGAGGATCGTCTCCTGACACGGCAAAGGGTGACCCCATTGCCGGCCTTCCCCTCTTGCCGGAACCATCTCAAGACGGGAGAGTCAGGCATGGGTTCCATGATGCCATCGCATGCCCAACAAAGCAAACCCGAACTCAAACCCACACGCATCGGCGCTTGCCCGAAAACCCGGCCATCCTGTCCTCTTGACTTTTAGCCGTCGGCCCCTCACACTCAACCGTCATGGCTCGCCCTCGTGTCTTCAGTCTTCTCCTGTGGGTGTTGGCGCTGCTGGCGCTGTTCCTGGTCGTGCGCCAGGCGCCGCCGGCAGCCATTTGGGCGGTATGGCGCCGTCTCACCGTCGAGCAGATCACGGCGCTCATCGCCGCCAACGCGGCCGTGCTCGTGCTCCTGACCGGCCGCTGGTGGAGCATCCTGCGGGGACAGGGTTACCGCATTGGCTACCACCGGCCTTTCGGCTATCGGCTGGCCGCCTTTGCCGTCAGTTACCTCACCCCCGGCCCCCAATTCGGCGGCGAACCCCTCCAGGTTTACCTGCTCCATCGTCGCGAGGCGTTGCCCCTGACTGCGGCCACGGCGACCGTGGCGCTGGACCGCCTGCTGGAACTCGTCGTCAACTTCAGCTTTCTTATCCTCGGCACCGGCGTTGTGATCGGCTTGGGTGTGGCAGGGCCGAGCGCGACGGCGCTCCTGTTCGGCCTGGCCCTGGCGTTGCTCAGCCTGCCGCTGGCCTATCTCCTCATGCTGGCACGAGGACGGCAGCCGCTGGCGCGGGTCCTGGCCACGCTCACCCGCCGTTGGAGCCACGGCTATCGGCTAGCGACCCTCATGGCCGAGGTCGAAAACCAGGCCGGGCGCTTCTGCCGGCAACACCCCGGTCATCTGCTGTTGGCCCTAGGCGTCTCCCTCGGCGCCTGGGCCGCGATGGTGGCCGAGTACTGGCTGGCCGCCCGTTTTCTGGGCGTATCCCTGGGGCCGGCGCAAACCGTGGCCGCGCTGACGGCGGCCCGTTTTGCCTATCTGCTGCCCATGCCGGGGGGCTTGGGCGCGTTCGAGGCCGGCCAACTGCTGGCCCTGACAGCCCTGGGCTTCGGGCCGGCCGAAGCCATGGCCCTGGCCCTGCTCATCCGCGGTCGCGACCTGGTCACCGCCGCCCTGGGCATCTGGTTGGGGCGACGGTATTTGGACGATGGACGATAGACGATGGACGATGGTTTTCGCCTTCCGTCGTTCGGCCGTTGTCTCGCTCTCGGTCTCTTGAGAGGAGAGACGACGAACGACGAAACCCTCCGTCCTCCGTCATTCGTCCGTCGTCCGCGCTTGGGGCCGAACGCCGGAACGGACGACAAACGACGAACGACGAAACCCTACCGGCTCAGGAACTCGATCAAACGGGGATGGACGACGTCGGGCCGTTCGAGATGGGGAAGATGACCGGCGTTGGGCACGGGCAGAAACTCGACCGTGTCGCCCAACGCCCGGCGCACCAGCTCGCTTTCGGCAAAGGGCACGGTGCGGTCGTCTTCGCCCCAGATGAGCAGGACCGGCCGGCCATGTGCGGCCATGCCTTCGTACACGGGCACGGCGTCGTACCGCAACACATGCCGGATGGTCGAAAGGAGCGCCCGCCCCAAACCGCGATAGCGCAACTGCCGACGATAGCGCTCCAACCAATCGGGCGGCATCCGCGCCGGATCGGCGAAATCGCTCACCTGCAGGTCGGGCAGCATGGGCAAGAGCGCCGCGTAGGTCAGGTATTCGCCCAGAATGGGCACCACAAAAGGCGCCGTGTTGCGCGAGAGGGTGAAGGGGTCCATCAACACGACCCGGCGCACCCATTCGGGATGGTCGCGGGTGAACGCGGCGGCAATGACGCCCCCTAACGAGATGCCCACCACATCCACCGGTGGTTGCCAGTCCAGCGCAATCAGCAGTTCCACCAGCTGATCTTCATAGAACGGTAGGTCATAGGGGCCGGGCGGGCGATCCGAATAGCCGCGGCCGTAGAGGTCGTAGCGCAGGACGCGAAAGCCGGCCGCGGCCAACGCCTCGAAGGTGCCATCCCACAGGTAGTAGGGAACGGACAACCCGTGGATGAGCACCACCGGCCGGCCATCTTCCGGCCCGGCGATTTCGTAGTGGACAACCCCCTGTTCCAGCCGGATGAACTCACCTCCCACACCGGCGCGGTCGGCGTCGGTCAGGGTCTGGCGTTCGGGATTGCGCACGAAAGGCAACGCCACAAGGACGACCAGCAACAAAAGGCCGCCGAACAACAAGATTTTTCGTCGCATAGACACCTCCTTGGGTCGTAGGA
>JAOADB010000053.1 GCA_026417535.1 Caldilineales bacterium | reverse complement strand
GGTGGCTTACCGACACCATTCACCGCCTTTACTATCCTGGTCGCATCGGGTATCCTTTGGGTGATCATCCGCCCTTCTCGCCTCCTTTCCCCTTTCTGTCCACCTTGTCACCATGTTCACCTCGCCCCAGACCGTCGGCCAGGCCCTTATCGGCCAAAACTACATCCCTTCTGAGACCATCTGCACCGTGCTCTACCTCGCCGAGCATTTGGGCAAGCCCGTCCTGGCCGAAGGTCCGGCCGGAGTTGGCAAGACCGAACTGGCCAAGGTATGGGCTGCGGCGTCCGGCCGCAGGCTCATCCGTCTGCAATGCTACGAGGGGCTGGACGAAACCAAGGCCCTGTACGAGTGGGAATACGCCAAGCAGATGCTCTACACCCAGCTCCTGCGCGACAAGCTGGGCGAGATCATGGCCGGCGCCGTCACCCTGCGCGAGGCTGCCGACCGCATCGCCGCCGAGGAGGAAGTCTTCTTCTCCGAGCGTTTTCTGCTCCCCCGGCCGTTACTGGCCGCCCTGACCTCGCCAGAGCCGGTCGTCCTGCTCATTGACGAGATTGACCGCGCCGATGCCGAATTCGAGGCCTTTTTGCTCGAAGTCCTGAGCGATTTCCAGGTCTCGGTACCCGAACTGGGCACCATCCGCGCCCGGCATCAGCCCATGGTCGTGCTCACCTCCAACAACACCCGCGAGCTGTCCGAGGCGCTCAAGCGGCGGTGTCTTTACCTCTTCCTCGATTACCCGACCCCCGAGGCCGAGCTGCGCATCGTGCGGTTGAAGGTGCCCGACCTGGCGCCCGAGCTCGCGCGGCAGGCCGTTGACCTGGTGCAGCAGCTTCGCCGGCTCGACCTGAAGAAACACCCCTCCATCTCCGAAACCCTCGATTGGGCGCGGGCCCTGGTCATGCTCAACGCCGATGCCCTCGATGATGAGACCCTGGAGAAGACGATCACGGTGCTCCTGAAGCACGAAAGCGACATCGCCCGCGCCCGGCGGCAGCTCCAACGCCGCGGCAGCACCGGGTTGCCGCCCATGCCTCCCACGCGCCGGAACTGAGCAGGCCCTGCTCATGGCCTGCGCATCCACAACATATGCTTTCGCTGAGCACTGCCAGGGCCTTACGCGACGCCGGTCTGAACTGGAAGCCTGCCGAGCTGGACTTCTTTGCCATCCCACTGCCCGGTTTCGAGGATCAGGTCTTCGTCATCACCAACATGACGGTCATGGCCGAGCCGATCCGCGAACGGCTAGCCCTCACCTTTCACGGCGTGGCCGAGTGGGCGCTCGACCATGTGTGGGTTGGCGAGGCCCTGTGGCTGCCCCGTGAAGACCAACTGCGCGAGCTGATCGAAGAGCAGCTGCTTGGTCAACCCGATGCCGGGCTGGTGTTGCACACGACACCCCTCGGCTACCGCTGCGAGGTCCATCGGCAGGGCCGGGTTCTCACCTTCGACGCCTTCGATGCCGCCGAGGCTTACGCCGCCGCTCTGCTCCACCTGCTGCGCGAGCGGTTCCATTGATACCCGTGGGGGTTTTCAAAAACAGCAAGATGGCATCTTGCGTTACATTTGCTCCGCAAATTGATGTAAAGATGACTTTCTGAAAATAAAAGATCGTTTATCAATCCTTTTGGTAACTAATTGATAAAAACAAGATGTGATGCGCTTTCTCTCATTGAGATTGCTCGATCCAAAACACCAAGGGAGTCCAATCAGCATTGGTCGGTAAGATTTCGTATCAGTCCGTGTCTTCGTGATTATCTTTACTTCGATTGAGTGATTTTCTCGGCCTGCTGCAAGGCCTTTGTTCGACGTGTTGGTCCCATGGAACAGCGTATTATCGAGTTCATCACGGCTTTACGGGCCGGTGGCGTTCGCATCTCCCTGGCCGAAAGCGCCGACGCCTGGCGGGCCATCGAGCTGCTCGGGGTGCAGGACCGTGAGCGGTTTCGGCAGTTGCTATCCGCCACTCTGGTCAAGGACCCGGCCGACATCCCCATTTTCGAGCGGCTCTTTCCCCTCTATTTCGGCGGGGCCGAACCGCCCACCCTGGATCTGACCCAGGACATGGCGCCCAGCGAGCAGGAGATGTTGCGCCGCGCCCTGGAGAACCTGCGCGACCGCCTCAGCGATCTGCTCGAACGGTTGTTGCGAGGGGAGCGGTTGCGGCCGGAGGAGCTGCGAGAGGCCGGCGAACGGGCCGGGTTGGAGCACGCCAGCCATCCCTATCAACAACGCTGGTTCACCCGGCGGATGTTGCAGGAACTGGGCCTGGAGCAGTTGGTCGAGGAAATCGAAGCGTTGCTGGCCGAGCTGGCCCGCCAGGGCATGGACCCCATCGAAGCTCAGCTCCTGGCCCAAGGGATTTACGAGAACCTGGAGGCCTGGCGCGAGCAGATCGCCAACTACGTGGGCGCCCACATCGCTCGGCAACAGGCCGAAGAACAGCGCATCCGGCCGAGCATGGATGACCTGATGGAACGGCCGTTCCGCAGCCTCTCCGAGGCCGAGGCCGAAGCCTTGCGGGAGCAGGTGCGGCGTCTGGCCGCGCACCTGCGTTCGCGGGCGGCCCTGCGCCGCAAGCGCGGCAAAAAGGGCTATCTCGACGCCAAAGGCACTTTGCGGACGAACTTGCGCTACGGCGCCGTGCCCATCGAGATGCGCTGGAAGAAGCGGCATCTCAAGCCGCGGCTTTGCCTGATCTGCGACGTCTCGACTTCGATGCGGCCGGTCGTCGAGTTCATGCTACGGCTCATCTACGAGCTTCAGGACCAGGTGGCCCAGGCCCGCAGTTTCGCCTTCATTGCCGACATGCACGACATCTCGGCCGATTTCGCCGAACATCGGCCCGATGTGGCCGTGCGCCGGGTATTGGAGCGGTTGCAACCCGGCTATTACAACACGAATCTGGGCCGCAGCCTGGAGACGTTCACCCGCGAGCACCTGAGCGCGGTGGATAGCCGCACGACCCTGATTTTCGTGGGCGACGCGCGCAACAACTACAACAATCCCCGGATTGACCTGATGCAGATGCTCCAACGCCGCGCCCGCCGGGTGCTCTGGCTGACGCCCGAACCCGAACCCATGTGGGGCACCGGCGACAGCGACATGCTCCAGTATCTGCCCTATCTCGATCAGGTGGAGTACGTGCAGAACCTGGCCGATCTCGTGCGGGCCGTGGACCACATCCTGGCGCGGCCTTGAGCCGGAGGTGCGCCGATGAGGAAACGGTTGCCCTTCCTGTTCCTCATCGTTTTTCTCGTGTTCGCAGCGGGGTGTGCGGTCGCGCCGGGCGCGCCGACCGCCGCCCCGCCGACGGAGGAGGTTCCTATGGCCATCGAGTTGACAAGCCCGGCGTTTCAGCACGGGCAACCCATTCCCCGCCGTCATACCTGCGACGGCGAAGACGTTTCGCCAGCCCTGAGCTGGCGCAACATCCCACCGGGGACGAAATCGCTGGCGCTCATCATGGACGACCCCGATGCGCCTCGCGGCACCTGGAGCCACTGGGTCATCTTCAACATCCCGCCGGAGGTAACCGGCCTGCCCGAACTGCGTGCCGGGGCTACGGCCGGCGTGGGTTTGGATGGCAAGAACAGCTGGGGGCGCCGGGGTTACGGCGGCCCGTGTCCGCCGCAAGGCACCCATCGCTACTTTTTCCGTCTTTACGCGCTCGATACGTTTCTACGGCTGCAAGCCGGCGCCGTGCGCGAGGAGGTCCTGAAAGCCATGGAAGGCCATGTCCTGGCCCAGGGCGAGCTGATGGGCACCTACAGCCGCCGGTAAAACCGCCGCGCGCAGCGGCTCACACCCGCCACCCCCGAAAAGCCGAAGCCCCATTTCGGGCAAGACGCTTTTCATCCATCGTCCATTGTCCACCCATCCCATGCGCCATCCCTGGGTCAACACGGCCCTGCTCGTCCTCGTTCCCCTGACGCTGGTCGCCGGGTTGGGCGCCTTGCTGACCGGCGACCCGACTCGCGCCTGGGTGGTGGGCCTGCACGGCATCGGTGGCTATGCCATCGTGGCCTTGCTTGGTCACAAGGCGGTGGTTGTCCTCCGGGCCTATCGTCGCCGTCGCCTGTTCAGCCTGAAGGGTCTGGCCTTTTTGGCCCTGACCCTGTTGCTTCTGGCGCTTTTGGGCACCGGCTTCGCTTGGAGCTATGCCGGCCCGGTCTGGCTGGGTCGCATCAGCCTGATGGTGGTACACGGCCTGTTGGGGGTGGCGCTGGCGGGATTGCTCCTCTGGCATGTGGCCGCGCGGCGTTTCGTGTTGCGTCTACCGCCTGCACGTGACCGCCGGGCCTTTTTGCGGCTGATGGTCGCCGGTCTGGCGGGCTGGGGTGCCTGGTGGCTGGCCGGCCCGGTCAAGGGCGCACTGGCCCTATCCGGAGCCACGCGCCGCTTCACCGGTTCCTATGAAACGGGCAGTTACACGGGGCGTTTTCCGGCTACGAGCTGGCTGTTCGATACCCCGCCGGACCTCGATCCCGCAACGTGGCGGCTTGTGGTGGATGGGCTGGTCGCCCGGCCCCTGGCCCTCGGTTACGATGAGGTCGTGGCCCTGGCCGACCGCACCCAAGCCGTGGTGCTCGATTGCACCGGCGGCTGGTATTCGGCCCAAGTGTGGTCGGGGGTGAGTCTGGCGCGGTTACTGGACCTGGCCGGCGTGCGGCCGGAGGCGCGCAGCATCCGCATCGAGTCGGCCACGGGCTATGCCCGCTATCTCGCCCTGAGCGAAGCCGCCGAGGCTCTTCTGGCGACCCATGTGGCCGGAGAACCTCTCGACCGGGCGCATGGCTCCCCGGCGCGGCTGGTGGTCCCTGGCCGCCGCGGTTTTGCCTGGGTCAAATGGGTGACGCGCGTGCACCTTTCCGCTCGTCCCGCCTGGCTGCAATCGCCGTTGCCGCTGCAATAACCCCCTTGTCTTCCGTCATTGGCCCTCACTTCGAGACGAAGGACGCGGAAGACGAAAACCTTCCGGGTCGGTGTTTGCACAGGCGTTTTTCCTGGGGTAAGATGGCCTTAACCGCCCCCTCATAGGCCCCCATGGAACACGATGCCGGTTACCGATTCCTTTTCTCGTTCGCCATCATGGTCGCCGACCTCATCCGCGGCTTTGTCACCGGAAACGCGGCGGGTGGTGTTGCCGGAAGTCACTGATTTACAGGAGGTTGAGCACACGTTGAGCGAACGCGTGATAGAATGGACGACCGATTGGAAGCAGCAAGGCATCGAGGAAGGCCGGAGGGAAGGCCTGCAGCAAGGCCGACAGCAGGGCCTTGAGGAAGGCTTGCAGCAAGGCCTGCGGCTCGGTTTACTGCAAAAGGCACGAGAGGATGTGCTGTTCATTGCGAGGCAGCGTTTTGGCGTGCTGCCGGCTGCGGTGCGGGAGGCGGTGGAACGCGAAGAGGATCTGATGCGCCTGAACGAGCTTCTGGGGCAGGCTGCCCTGGCGCCCGACCTGGAGAGCTTCGTCACGTTCCTGACGGTTGGGGGCAACGGTCAGCCTGCAGCCGAGTAACTCGACTCGCGCGGCTCGGCTGCTTTGCCGCTGTGGGGGCCACAGATGCCCTTTCCGTCCTTCGTCTTCCGTGTCCCCGGCATGTGACCGGGTACCCATCTGAGCTATCACGGACATCGGCTTGAACAGTTGCATTCGTTGCCCTTCTCCGGTTTGCAACGAAACGTGGGGCCACTGCGGCCGTTATTTTGCCTCCTGCTCGCCTGGACAGGCATGATAGGGACGGCCTGCACGGCCGCTCCGTCGCCTTGGCGCTGGCAACAGGCCGACCAGGGTGTGACGGCGGCCCTGCCCATCCCGACCATCCTGATCGCCCCCCATCGGCCGGCCCTTTGGCTCGTAGCGACGGACACGCCGCCGCAGCTCTACCGCAGCGAGGACGGGGGCCACACCTGGGAACGGGCCGATGCCGATCTGGGCGGTCGTCGCGTGCATGCCCTGCTGGCCGTGCCGGGCGATCCCGAAGTCTTCCTGGCTGGCACGTCCGACGGTCTTTTCCGTAGCGAGGACGGCGGTCGCACCTGGCTCATGGCGCCCGACATTCCGGCACCCATCGCCTTGCCCGCGGAGGAGCCTAACCCAGGCCGTCAGGTTTACAGCCTGGTGGCCGGTCCGGACGCGGTCCTTTACTTGGCTGGCGCCGGCGCGCAACCCTGGCGCAGCACCGACGCTGGCCGCACCTGGTCGCCCCTGACACGCCTGCCCGCAGGCGGGGCCGTGCTCGCCCTGGCCCTGAGTCCGGATGGGCGCCACCTGTGGGCTGGCAGCGATGGCGCCGGACTGTTCCGCAGCGACGACGATGGCCAAACCTGGCAGGCCGTGGCCGATATCCCCGCCACCTTTGTCGCCGGGATCTGGTTCGACTCCCGGGACAGTCGCCTGGCTTACACCCGCACTCGCGTGGGTCTTTACCGCAGCCACGATGGCGGATTCACCTGGCAGCGCAGCGGCGTCGCCCTGAGCGGCCGTCTGGACGCCCTTGTCCCCGGCCCGGAACCGGGTCAGGCCCTTGTCCTGGCCAATGACGGTCGCGTGTACCGCAGCGATGACGGCGGCCATAGCTGGCGCCTGCAGGGCAGCCTACCGCGAGGTGGGGTTGTCCTAACGGCCCAACGCCATCCCGCCGACGGTTCGATCCTAATCGGTCATCAAACCGGACTCTGGCGAAGCGAGGACGAAGGCCGCACCTGGCAGCCCTGGCCTGCGACTCCCGGTCGGCCGCGGCTATACGACCTGACCCAAACGGCCGATGGCGCGCTCTATCTGGCCACGAGCGCCGGTCTGTTCCGAACCGCAGAGCCGAGAGCCAATTGGGAACCGGTCATGACGGATTTGCCCACAGCCACGGCCTTGGCTGTGGCCGCCGCCTCGAATGCCGCGGTGCTCTATGCCGGTTTTGAGGGGCATGGCCTCTATCGCAGCACCGACGGCGGCCGCCGTTGGGAGGCGACGACCCCGGCGGTGCCTGACCCGGTCGGCATCCTGATCCATCCGCACGACCCCGGACAAGTGTGGATCCGAGCGGCGTTCCAGCGACTCTACGAAAGCCGGGATGCCGGAGCCACCTGGCACACGCCCTGGCAGGGCCTCGACCTGAGCACCGAACTCATCTCCCTGGCCTGGGTCCCGGCCGACCCGCCCTTGCTCTTCGCCGCCGGCACCGAGCAGCTGTACCGCCGCGTAGGCGACGGCCCCTGGCAAGCCGTTGGCCCCCTGCTGGCCGGTCAGACCGTTTTCACCCTGCTGGCCGACCCGGAGCAACCGAGCCATCTGCTCCTCGGCGCCACCCGCGGGGTCTATCGCAGCACCGATGCCGGTCTGACCTGGGAAGCCTGGGGCCGGGGACTGGAGGAGGTGACGGTGACGGCGCTGCTCGCCGCGCCGGGACGAAGCCGCACGCTGTTAGCCGGCACGAAATACCATGGCCTCTGGCGCAGTGACGACGGCGGTCGCACCTGGCGACCCGCCGGGCTGGAGGGCCGCAGCATCGTCCGTCTCCTGATCACCGCCGACCGTCGCCATCTCCTGGCGGTTGCGGATGACGGTCTCTGGCGGGCATCGTGGGAGGAGGCCCGATGAACCTGCGGCGATGGGCCTGGATAGGGGCGGCGCTTCTCGTGGCGGTGATGGTGGCGGCGTGGCGCGAACTCCGCCCGTCGGGACCCCGCCTGGGCATCCACACCCTGGCCGCCGATGCTCACGCCCTGGCGCTGGCCGCTGAAACCGGTTTCGATACGGTGGTCGAACTGTTCAGCTGGCGTCAGATTGAGCCCACGCGTGACGAATGGCACTGGCAACATCCCGATGAGGTGGTGGCCGGCGCGGCCTACCACGGCCTCGACCTGGTGGTGCGGCTGGATCAGCATCCGGCTTGGGCCGCCTCGGCGCCGCCGACGGTGAACGCGCCGCCCGATGACCTGGAGGATTACGCCCGTTTTGTGGCGCAGGTGGCGCAGCGCTATCGGGGCCGGGTGCGCGGCTACATCATCTGGAACGAGCCGAACCTGGCCCTGGAATGGGGCGGCCGCCCACCCGACCCCGTCGGCTACACACGGCTCCTCTGCCGGGCCTATCGGGCGGTCAAAGAGGCAGACCCGTCCGCCCTCGTCGTCAGCGCCGGGCTGGCTTCGACCAATCACAACGATGCCGAAGCCATGGACGACCGTCTCTACCTGGAGGCCATGCTCCAGGCCGGAGCCGGGGCCTGTTTCGATGTGCTCGGCGCCCACCCCTACGGCTTCGGCTATCCGCCCGATGACCCGCGCAGCGCGCACGAGGGCCTCAACATGGCCCGCATCGAGGACCTGCGCGACCGGATGGTGGCCTACGGCCTGGCGGACAAACCCATTTGGGCGACGGAAATGGGCTGGACCGTGGCCGGCGAAGGCGATCACGCCTGGCACACGGTAACGCTGGCGCAACAGGCCGCGTATCTCGTAGCCGCCCTGGAACGGGCGCAACGGGAATGGCCCTGGCTGGAACTGCTGACGATTTGGAACCTACCGGGCCTTGAGGCCATCGAGCGCCTGCCGGGCGAGTTCCTGGGCTATAGCCTGGTGGATCCGGCTGGCGAACCGCGGCCGGCTTTGGCTGCGCTCCGGGCCGTAGCGCCGGGCCGACGGGCCTCTCTGTGGGAGCGATGGCAGCGATGGGTCTCGGCCCGACGGCAGACGCGGTATGTCGTCCTGGCCCCGGATACGGTCATCCACCTGGGCGATAGCGAGTTCGGCCGGCCGTGGCGGCCCCTCTACGGGGCCCGCAATCCTAGCACGGTGTGGCAGGGCGTGGTCTATGTGCCGGCGGCGGCCCTGGCCCGTCCCGGCGATTGGCGGCTGAGTCTGCGGCTGATGCAGGTGAACACGCCCGACAACTACGTTTGGGTCAACGGCCGGCGACTGGAACCGGCCCTGCCCGGCGAGGATTTCAGCGGCAGCTGGGTAAGCGTGACGTTGACGGTGCCACGGGCCTGGTTGCGCCCCGGCGCCAACGACATCGCCCTCACCGTGGGCCGCACCCTGCCGGTGCTGCAGGACACGCCGTTTACTTGGGATGACCTGCAGATCAAGGATGTCGTGTTGTGGCGGTAGGATGGAGGATGGACGATGGACGATAGAGGGAGGTCGGGGAGCTAGGAGGAGCTGGAGGGAGCTGGGAGGAGCTGAGAGGTCCTTCTCAGGAGAGGCCGAAAGCCGCGAAGTCGGACGAACGACGACCATCGTCTATCGTCCGTTATGCTATGGCTCGCCGCCCAAGACGACCAGATACAGCGCGGCTTCGCGCACCCCGTCCACATCGAGCAGCTCGTTCACCCTATCGTCGGTAAAGCCGCCTACCGGCAAACCGCCGCAACCGACCGCCGTTGCCGCCAGCAAGACGTTTTGGGCGATGTGACCCGCCTCCAGCAACACGAAACGATAGGCCCGTTCGCCGTACTTGAACTTGCTGCGGCCGAAAACGGCGCTAAGGACGAGACAGGCGGCCGCTTCCTCCAGCTCGCGATGCAGGTAGGTGGCTTCGGCCAGCACCTGGCGGAACTCGCCCGGCCGCACCTGCGCCAAGGTATGGGCCGTGGGGTCATAGTGGTACAGGCCCGGCGCCAAACCGTCCACCCGCCAGGCAACGCAGTACAGCTCCACCGGATAGAGGCCGCCCCCCGAGGGCGCTGTGCGCAGTGCCCACTCGATCCCATCCGCCGCGCGCACGCGGGCGCTGACACCGTCGCCCAAGAGAAGAATTTGGGCCAGAGTGGCCAGCGCCAGCGGCTTGCCCGAAAAGCGGTGACGCGAACGCCGTTCCATCACGATGGTCTCGAAGGGTAACGGGCTGGGGCGCAGGTCACGTGGTAGGACAACGGTAGGATAACCGTAAAAACGCGTCGTCGGTCGGGAGAGAAACCGGCGGATCTCCGGCGACCGGTTGATACTGTCAATCCACAGCCCCAAGCGGCGGTTGGAGGGATGGAGCTTGGAATTCTCGTGGTACAGCTCGCTGGGCGACAGGAGCAGCTCGGCATCGGCCTGCTCTCCCTCGACGGACGCTCCGACGGGCGGTAGCAAATCGGACATGGACAACGGCCTCGGTCAGGGGTAGGGATGCGGGTCAGGGTTGATGTCGGCCAGGGTTGGGGTCAGGCCAAAAAGACGTTGCGGCACCTCGCGCCAGCGCCGGCCGCCCAGGAAGGGCAGTAGGTGGTCTCCTTCCATTGTCTCCAGCTCCGGCACGAGGACCTTGACGACGTGATAGCCGCAAGCCGCCACATCCACCGGCGTGATGTCCACGGCCAACACCTCCAGGCCGTGGGCGGTGAGACGCTGCACGCACGCCTGCAGATTGCGGCGCACGTCGCCCGTATCCAACGAGGGGAGACGCGAGAGCGGCACCTCGCTCTCGGCATGGAACAGGAAGTCGAAAGCGCGCAGCATCGCCGAATTGAGGGCGTACAGCTTCATGCGGTCGTCGAAAGAGCGCACGTTACGATAACCCGGCTCGATGGTATAGGTCGCGCCGCGCTGCGTGTCCTTCCATTTCAGCCCTTGGACCGTCTCCACCAGGGTCTTGAGCACCGCCTGCGCCGGGTCGGGATGGGCGGCACCGCCAACGATGACGGTCGGCGGCCCCTCGCGGCGGTCAATCAACACCCCCAGAAAGGAGGGGATGCCCAAGTCCAGGGTCGTGTGGAACAGAGCGTACTCCAGCCCCGGCCGGACGAATACCCGCATGAACAGGTCATGCAGGGGGCTGTCGGCGTCAATGCGGACCCGTGGGCAGGGCAACCGGTTTCGCCAGACGATCATGAACGCGTCGCGCTCGACCAGCTCGCACAGGCCCTTGAGCAGAGCCTCGGCCCGCGAACGGGCGCAGGCCCCACCGGTCGAGACCGCCGGCGCAATCGTCACCTCGCCCCGATCGGCAAAGGGCAGAGTGTAGGGCATGTACACCAGACAGGCCGGTACCCGACAGGGTTGGCGCCGGCTCAGGCTGTCGGCCTCCACCCAGCCCAGAGGCGTATCCTCGTCGAACGGGGCGAAGGGCAGGCCAGCCTGTTGGCTTGAGTCGAACAGCGCCCAATGCGACGGAGGGATCGGATTCAGCCCGGCGGCCGCCAGCGCGCGCCAGGAGCCGAAGACCAGGTCTTCGGGATGAACCACGCTGAAGGCGTAGCGTTCCACGCATTCGCCGACGGCGGCTCCATAGGCTTGGGCGTAGGTCAGCCCGGCGCCGCTGCCCTCGCCAGCCACGCCCTGGGGGAACCCATAGGCGCGGATGTCGGCGGTCCGGGCGACGACGATGAACACGGCCGGATCGCCGCGGTCCATCTCGGCTTCGACGACGTAAGCGGCGATGCCGGTGAGCGGGTCCACCACCGTCGGCGAGGGCGGCCGTAACGCCGAGGGCCGCCCGGTCATGCCCACTCCTCCCAAAGCCGCAGGGCCGGCCGACGCCGATGGACGCCGCAGGCCGGACAGCGGGGCAGTTTGAGCACCGGATGCACGCTCGCCAAGCCGCGGCCCAGGTGGAAACGCCACAGTCGCCCGTACGTCACCGGTTCGCCCACGCCGCCGAGCAGCTTGATCGCCTCGAGCGCCAGCCAGTCCACGCCGAGGGGGAAGGCAAGATGGCGCGGCTCGGCCTCGGGGCCGGGGTCGTCTTGCCCGGAGACGGCCCCGGCCGCGGCGCGACGCAACTGAAAACAGCGATAGCAAGCGGTTTCGTGCGGTATGACCAGCGGCCCCACGTCCACTTCGAATCCCTGCCGGCGAAAAGGCAGAAACGGTACGCCGGTCTGCAGGCCGATGGCGTTCAGCCACTCGGCCGCCGTCGGGTCAAAACGGTCGGGGCAGTACATCAGCAAGTGGGCCGGTGTGTGCTCGAGCGCGGTCGGAAGCTCCCCGGCTTCCGGCACGATGAGCAACCGGTCGGGCATGTTGGTCGCCAAGACATCGAGCCGATAGGGTCCGGCGGCATCGGCAGGTTCGCCCAAGGGCAACACGAGCAACCGGCCCACACCGGCCAGGAGCAGCGCCTGGGCCAGGGCGCCGCCGTTGAGACCGCCACCCAGGATGACAACGAGCGCCTGCTTGAGCCGACTCTGGGCGGTCAGGCCGTGCGTCGGCAACGGCGTGGAAACGCCGGTCTGTTCGTAACCGTCCAACGCGGCCAGCAGGCGTATCTGCGGTTCGTAGCGGGCCGTCTCCTCCGGACCGAGCAGGCGCAGTTCCGACGCCGCCGCCTCTTCCAACCGATTGTGGCCGTCCAGGTAGGCTAGGGCCTGGACGATGGCCTCGATCTCGAAACCGGCGGCTATCAGTTCGCCGATCACCGCATCCAGGGTTCGCTCTCCGGTCAAAAGCACCGAAAGGGCCTGCAACAGCGCCGGTTCCGGAGCTGCCGCCGCGTCCTCGAGATGTCGGTCGGCGGCCGGTCTGAGCACCGGGCGATGATAGGTGCGTTGGCTCATGGGCTTTTCCGAGCGCCGCGCCACCTCGGATGAGGGTCAACCAGGCCCGGCGTTGCGCGGCATGGGAACACTCGTCGCACAGCAGCGGACGTATCGCGTGCTCGGACGATGGCCAGCATCGGCTCAGCTGGGGGAGAGGGAAAGGGTGATCGTCGAGGTGCTGGTACTGGTGCAGGCATTGCAGCTGCTTGAGGAGCTTGTGCACCATTTGGGGCCGGATGCCAGCGCTACTTTGTAGCGGATGCTCATGGCCTGGCCCCACTTTTGCACCAGAGCCGTATCGGCCAGCAAACTCTGAATGCCACCGGGCGGATAGAGCGGCGCCGCATGGGGATCGTTGAGGAGGGTATTGAAGACCAAAGCCGCCACCAGGTTCATTTCGGTCTCACCCAGCCCTCCGACCTCCGGGTCCCAGTCCGCCGGATTGACGTTCGGCCCGCCCAGGCGTTCGGCGATCTGCTCGGGCGTTAGGCTCTGGACGAGGGCTCTGTCCAGCGTCCGCGTCTGGAAACCGGCACCGGGTTCGGTCTCTACCACGGTAAACGCGTTGATCTGGTAAGGGTTGTGGCCGACCAAGACCTCACAGGCCAACACCGTGTTGACCCGACGTTCGCGCAACACGACAATGCTCACCGCCTGATGAGAGCGATCCCTGGGGGAGAAGGCGCGGAAACTGGGCACAATGGCCAGCAGGAACGGCAGGGGCGAAGGCTCCCGAGCCGATGGCTGCGGGTCCACGTGGATACCCATGAAAAGCTGCACCCGTCCGGGGATAAACTCGAAGCCCTGGCCGGTATATTCGCTGTAGAAGCGACGGAAATCGGGATCGGGGAGAAGACGCTTTTGCAGAAATTCTATCGCCGAAGCGGTGGGCAATAGGCTGAGCGTCTGCAGACAAAGGGCGCTTCCGCCGGCGACGAAAGGCATGAACGTCCTGTGCGGAGGGGTTTGCGCCGCCGCAGCCGGAGGTCGGCCCAATTTGGCCATGACCAGACTCACCAATGAGGCGGCGCCGACGCCCAGAAAGGCCCGCCTGCCGATGGTAGCCTGTTGGGACGAGGTATCCGGTTGCGCGTTGGGCGGCCAATCGCCGCCATCCATAGGTAATCGAGATTGCTCTTCCATCGGTGCCTCCTTTCTCGCAAGGGAACGATCTGTGAGGGGTGGAAAACCAACCTTTCCTCCGACAATGGCCTCGAACATCCTCCACCAGGCATACCACCGTCCGCTCGGGTCGCACTGCTTCGCCAGCGCAGGCCATCATGAGAGGAACATGTCGTCAACACAATGACGCCTGTGGCGTTTTTATTCTGTAGTCAGAACTCCAAATGTGGGTTTTTTGGTCTCATTGTCCCTCGGTCACTGCTCAGGCCGATGACGATGAGGTAGCGCCAGATGCCATCTTGCTTTGCGTCCTTCGTCCGTTGTCCTGGCGAGCGGCCGATGGCGGGACGAAAGACCCATCCCGATAAGGAGGACCGTGGGCTGAGTCGTTACGTCTCTCGGCCCCTATCCGGGCGCAAGACGACGTTAGCGCCACGCCATCGCCTGGAGCGCAAGCAGGGCCGCCAGCAGCAGCCAGGGCAGCCGGGGTCGCCAGGCATGCGGCAAGGCCGTCTCGCAACCCAACCAGAGCAGGCAGGCCACCGGCAACAGACCGGGGAACAGATAGCGCCCCTGCGGTTGCCAGCTCTGGCCGAGCATCGGCAACCATACCTGCATCAACAAGAGGACCACGGCGGCCAGGGCCATGCCCAACAGCGTGTCGGTGCGGGTGGTCACCCTGCGGCGATAACGGCGCAGCGCGGCCAGACCCCATCGGGCCAGGCCCCAGGCCGCCGCTAAGGTGATCGCCCCGGCCAGCCCATAACCGGGCCAGGGCAACGGTCGGCTCAACCAGCCGAAATAGCCCCAAAAACTGGCCCAGGTAAAGACGGCGAAGAGCAGATACCGGAAAAGGGATGGCGCATCCCAGGTCGAGGGCGCCAGCGCGCGGGCAAAGAACCCGGCCGGTAGGGGTAGCCGTCGTTCCAGCCATGTCCATACGGGGCTACCCAGGCGGTCGGGCAAGAGGCCGCTGCCGTTGAAGAGCCGATCGTGGCCGGCCTCATCCAGCAGGCGCAGCTGTAGCCGGGGGACGGGGAATCGGGCATGGGTGGGTGAGTGGTGAGTGGTGGGTGATAACTGGGGACCGGTAACTGGTGACTGGTGACTGGTAAGTGGTGGCGGGAGGGAGGCTCCGTCCGGGTTGCTGGGAAAGGGTTCTACCGCTACACGCAGAGACGTGGCCGCAGGGGAAAGCTTCAGGCCAAGGCGACAGACGACGCCGTGGCCGAGGTCGCATACAGCCGTGTTCTCGTGAGCATCGTCGGCCAGCCGCAGCCGGAGCCGGGTCGGTAGGGTTGGCTCGGCGGCCGTAGCGACGAGCGTCAGCGTCTGCCCGCGCAGCGCCAGCACCGTCTTCGGGTCCACGTATTGCCACATGGGCGCCGTCGGCGCCAGCGCCGAGCCCCACCGGGTGCGCGCCGACCATGGTTCGCGGCGCCAGCCCGCGGCCCAGGAGGACACCGGCAGCAGGCCAAGCACCGTGAGCAGAACAAGCCCCAACGCCGCCGCCCGTCGGTAGCGCCACCTCCATACCCCCACCAGTACCAGCAGGCCGACCAGATAGAGCAGACCCACATCGGCCACCAGCGGGCCGGCCAGGATCCACCCTGCAACGAGCGCAAAACGACGGGTGCGCGCGGGTGGATTCGCAACCAACAGGGCAAAACCGAGCGCGCCCCAGGCCATGGCCAGGCTATCGTTGTTGAAACTGCTGCCGATGAACCCCGCCATCGGCAACAAACCTGGCCCCAGGCTCAGGCCCAACCCGCGTTCGGGCCACCGAGGCCATAGCCGCCGGGCCAGCACCAATGCCGTCGCCACGGCCGCCAGGCGCAACGCCAGCGACCACAGCCGCAACCAGGGCAACACCATCGCCGGATCCGCCCTCAGGCCGTGGCCGCGCAGGAATAGGGCGGGCACGAGGTAGAACAGCGGCGGCTCATCGGCAGCCTGGATACCGCCGGCCGCCAGCAGAGGGTCCTCGGCAAAACGGGTGGGCAACGGCTCGGGCCGGACGCGGCCCTGGCGCTCCCACCAGTCATGGGCGGCCAAACTGGCCAGGATAGGCTCCTCCAGGTTCGGCGCCACGGAGAAATCGGTCGGTTGCCGCAGCCATTCGGGCCAGGGACGGGTGGACAGCCAGGCGGCGTAGAGGACATGCCCCGGTTCGTCCGGCGCATCCCAGGGGGGTGTGGCCCAGGCCCAAACCCATCCCGTGCCTGCGGCCAATGCCAGGGCGATGCCCCAAACCCACGGCCAGGTGGGCCGCCAGGTCCGGCCGGGCGGAGGAGACGGCCGTGGCATAGTCCTCAGCCGCGCATGCGCACGGCCTCGTCCCCCCGCCAGTAGACGGCGATAACGGCGAGCAACAGGCCAAGCAACAGCCCCGCCGTCCCGGCCAGGCCCAAATAGAGAGGCCAGTTGGGTCGCGCCGGCCGTTGCGGCAACGCCGCCGCATCCACCAATTTCACCCGGTCGCCTTCGATGATCCGCTTCATCTGCAGCTCGATGGCCCTGCCTTCCAGCGCCGTGACCGATTCCAACCAGTTGCCGCGCTGGCGCAGGATTTCTTCCCATTCCTGGTTGAGTTGCGCTTCCATCGCCTGACGGGCAACGGCATCGGCGGCCAACAGCTCGAGATCGGCGCTCATCTGCGCGCGCACGGTTTGCAAACGGGCACGCAGGGCAGCCGGGTCGGTGGCGGCCAGCTGACGCAGCTCGTCATAGCTGACACCGTAACGGGCCAATTCGGGTACATCGGCCAGCGCAATCGAAGCCCCTTCACCCTCCGTGGTCAGGAGCTGGAGCACCCGATCGATCCGGTCCACGGCATTTTGCAGGGCGGCCCGGTCCGAATTTTTGATCACCAGTTCTTGTTTGATGACGCTATGGGCGCCGAACAGGGCATCCCCACGGCCCGAGGCCAGGTCGCCGCTGAGGCCCAAGCCGATACCGGTGCGGCCCCGAAACTCGCGCAGTCTGTCGTCCCAACGGCGGAATTCGGCCATCGCCGCATCGAGGGCCTCTTGATTGGCTTCAAAATTGCCACCGTAGTAGTCGGCCATGGCCTCGGGTACGGCGGCGGCCACGGCATTGGTCAGGACCATGGCATCGTGCGGGGTAGCTGCCCACACACCTGTCTCTTATACACATCT
>JAOADB010000052.1 GCA_026417535.1 Caldilineales bacterium | reverse complement strand
CCCCTACACCTACTTCGTGGAACCGGAACCGGCCGCCCGCGAACAGGAACAGCTGGAAGGACGCTTCGGCGGTATCGGCGCCTATCTCGAACTCGACGCCCAAGGTCGCGTGCGCCTGCGTCCGATGGTGGGACGTCCGGCCGCCGAAGCAGGTCTACGCGAAGGCGATGTCCTCCTCGCCGTGGATGGCAAAACCATCCCCCAACCCGCCGACCTCGACCAGGTGACTGCGCTGTTGCGCGGACCGGTGGGAACTGTCGTCCGTGTTACCGTTTGGCGGGACGGTCAGCGATTAGACTACGAGGTGACGCGCGCCGAGATCGAGCTGCCCAGCGTAAGCTGGCGTCGGCTTGACGAAGCGCCCGCTTGCGGTTATATCCGCATGGAACGTTTCAGCGCCCTCACCGAGCGCGAGTTTCTCCAAGCCCTGGCCGAACTGCGGTCCCAAGATGCCGGCGATTGCCTCGTCCTCGACCTGCGCGGCAATCCCGGCGGTCTGCTCGATGCCGCCATTGCCATTGCCGACCATTTCCTAGAGGAAGGCACCATCCTGAGCGAGCGTCGCGGCGACGGCAGCGAACACGTCTACACGGCTCGGCCCGGCGGCGAGGCTACCAGCGCCACCGTTGCCGTTCTGGTGGACCAAAGCACGGCTAGCGCCGCCGAAATCCTGGCCGGCGCCCTGCAAGACCACGGCCGCGGCCGGCTGGTGGGCGCCAAAACCTACGGCAAAGGCTCGATCCAGCGAGTCCATCGCCTGTCCGATAACAGCGCCGTGCACGTCACCTTTGCCCGGTGGTTCACGCCCAACGGCCGCCCGATTGACGGCCGGGGCCTCGAACCCGACCTGGCCGTCGCCCCTATGCCCGATACCGATGCCGCGCTGACGGCGGCTCTCGACCTCTTGCAACCCTCTTCCCGGTCTTCCCTTGCCCCATGAATTCCCATTCCGCCCTCGACAACCTGTTGAAATTTCTCCTCGGCTGCCTGATCGTCCTGCTGTTGGGCAGTTTCCTCGTCGCGGCGTCGTTCGGCCTCGGCTTCTGGCTGGGCCACAACCGGGACCGCCTGTTCGGACGGATGCCGGAGCAGACCATCGCCCGCGAGATCGAACCCCCCGGCGATAGCAGCCGCCCGACGGTCATCCCACCCGAAACGCCTCGCCCTACCCGAGTCCCCCCCTCCCCTACCCCATCGCCGACGCCGAGCGAGGTCACGCCGTCGAATTTTGACATTTTCTGGGAGGCCCTCGACCTGCTGAGCAAGAACTACGACGGCCCTGTTCCCCAAGGCGAGGCCATCACCCAAGCGGCCATTGCCGGTCTCGAACATGCCGCCCGTAATTGCCGGGACGACGACCCTACCACTCCCCCACCCCACCTGGTGGCCCCCGAAACGCCGCGCACGGCGCCGGCCGATTTCGACGCCTTCTGGGAGGCGGCGGTGGCCATCTACGAACGGTGTGGAACGGCCGTACCTGCGCCGGATGAGCTGGCCTATGCCGCTTTCGCCGGCATTGTCGAGGCTTTGGGGGACGATTACACGGCCTTGCTGCCGCCGGAGCGGGCCGAACAGTTCCGCATCGAACTCGACAGCAGCTTTGAAGGCATCGGCGCTTCGGTCAACGACGCCGAAGAGGGCGGCGTCATGATCGTCCGACCCTTCCCCGGCTCGCCGGCCGAAAGGGCAGGGCTGCGCAGTGGCGATGTCATCATCGCCGTGGACGGCCAGGACATCACCGATCTCACCCTGGACGAGGCCGTGCGTCTCATCCGCGGGCCGGCTGGCAGCCGTGTGCGCCTCACCGTTCGGCGGCAAGGATTGGACGAACCGTTCGAGGTGACCATCATCCGGGAGCGTATCAACATCCCCGTCCTGGAGAGCGAAACCCTGGAAGGGAACCTTTTCCATGTCACCCTGTTCGATTTCTCCGAGCGCGGGGGCCAACAGCTGCGAGAGGCCCTGGAGGAAGCCGTAGCCAACGACGCCAAGGGGATCATTTTCGACCTGCGCAACAACCCCGGCGGCCGGCTCGATATCGCCATTGACGTGGCCAGCCTGTTCATCCCCGAAGGCGTCATTGCCAAAGAGGTAGGCAAACGCAACTTCGAGCATCGCGCCCGCGGGGATGCCGTGGTTCCGCCCGATATGCCGGTGGTCGTCCTGGTGAACGGCGGCACGGCCAGCGCTTCCGAGATTGTGGCTGGCGCCCTTCAGGATTACGACCGCGGGGTGCTCATCGGCGAGACCACTTTCGGGAAAGGCTCGGTGCAAAGCCTGTACGACCTGTCCGATGGGTCGTTGCTGCGCGTGACCACCTCCCGTTGGTTCACCCCCAAGGGCCGCCAGATTCAAGGCGAGGGCCTGGAACCCGACATCGCCGTGACCGATGACCCCAACGCCGAGGCCGATGAGCAGCTCCAGGCGGCCATTGACTATCTGCGCCGACGGGTGCAAGCGCCGTGAAAGAGAACGCCGTCAAAGTCATCGCCACCAACCGCAAGGCCTACCACGACTACGAGGTCATCGAGACCCTGGAAGCCGGCATGGTGCTGACGGGTACTGAGATCAAGTCCATCCGCGCGGGCAAGGTCAATCTGACCGATGGGTTTGTGCTCATCCGCGACGGCGAGGCCTGGTTGCTCAACGTGCACATTGCGCCGTACAGTCACGGCGCCCGTGACAATCACGAACCGAAACGCGAGCGCAAGCTGCTGTTGCATCGCTTTGAGATCAACCGGTTGGCGACGAAGGTGGCCGAGCGCGGTTGGACCATCGTTCCGTTGCGCCTGTACCTGCGGAACAATCGGGCCAAGGTCGAGATCGGCCTGGTGCGCGGTAAGCGGTTGTACGACAAGCGAGCGACCATCGCCCGCCGCGATGCCGAGCGCGAGCTGGAGCGGGCGCTGAAGGAGTATCGCTAAGACGACGAAGGACGAACGACGGAAGACGAACACAACCCTTTCCGGCGTTCGTCTTTCGTCCTATGTCGTTGCCAGATTTGACCGAAACGCGCTTTCGGTGTATAGTAAGGCTTGCAGGAACACAGTTTTGCGCATGAGAGAAGTGGGCCCCGCCCACTTTTTTCATTGTCACGACCTGTTGCGACCTCTTCGGAATGAAGCCGATGACCTTGACGGAAGACGAGGGACGGACGACGAAAAAGAGTCGTTACCCGTCCTGAATTTCGGCCGATTCACGAAACGGAAGCCAAAGCTCTTTTAGCTCCCTCCAGCTCCCCTAAGCTCCCCCAGCTCCTTCGATTTTTTCTTGCAGCATTTGCCATGAATAAGCAGTTGTTAATGGCCATCAACCAGATCTGCGCCGAGCGCAACCTGCGGCCTCAGGTGGTCATCGAGGCCGTCGAGCAAGCGCTCGTTTCGGCCTATCGGCGCCATTTCAACGTCAGCGCCGGCAACGTCGAGGCGCGGCTCAACCCTGAAACCGGGGATGTGCATATCTACGCCCGCAAAGAGGTCGTCCCCGTCGTCACCGACCCTAAAACCCAGATCAGCGTCGAAGAGGCGGCCCAGATTGACCCGCACAAAGCGCGGCCCGGTGAGCACATCCTGGTGGAATGCACCCCGGACAATTTCGGACGCATCGCCGCGCAGACGGCCAAGCAGGTCATCCTGCAACGCATTCGCGAGGCCGAGCGCGATGCCGTGTACGACGATTACGCCGAGCGCGAGGGCGAGCTGATCCAGGGTGTCGTGCGCAGCATTGACCATCAGACGGGCACTGTCACCGTTTCGCTGGACGGAGGCCGCGCCGAGGGCATCCTCGAACGCAACGACCAGATTCCCGGCGAACGCTACAAGCCGAACACGACCATCACCGCCTATGTCACCGAGGTGAGCAAAGGCAATCGCGGGCCTGTGATCCGGCTCAGCCGCAGCCATCGCAACATGCTGCGGCGCCTGCTGGAAAAGGAAGTGCCCGAGATCAAGCAGGGCGTGGTCGAGATCAAAGGCATCGCCCGCGAAGCCGGTTCCCGTTCCAAAGTGGCCGTCCACTCCACCCATCCCGGCGTGGACCCGGTCGGTTCCTGCGTCGGCATGCGAGGCGTGCGCATCCAGAACATCGTCAACGAGCTCAACAACGAGAAAATTGACATCATCGAATGGCATCCCGACCCGGAGCGCTTCGTGGCCAACGCCCTGAGTCCGGCCCGGGTGACCGATGTGCTCTTGTTCCCCGAACACGACCGTACGGCCGTGGTGATCGTGCCCAACAGCCAGCTTTCGCTGGCCATCGGCAAGGAAGGCCAGAACGCCCGTCTCGTGGCCAAGCTCACGGGCTGGCGGATTGACATCAAGAACGAGAGCGAGGCCGCGGCCGAAGGTCTCGACGAGATGGAGCGCCAGCGCCTGCGCATGGAGCGCAAGGAGCGGGGTCGCGCCGATGACCTCCTCGAGGCGGCCCGCCGCATCCTGGCCGCAGAACCGCCCGCCGAGATTGCGGTGCCGTTGCCGACGCCGGAAGAGGCTCCGGCTTTCGCCGACGATCTGCTGGCAAAGGTGGTCCTGCCGGAGGAAGAAGCCGTCCCCGACCTGGAGACGCTGTTGCAAGCGGCCGAGACCGCCCCTGCCGCGCCACCACCGGCGGCGGCTGAAAAGCCTGCCGCCGCTGAGCCGCTCGACGTGGAGGAAGCCGAAAAGGAAGAGGACATGCGGGCCCTGGCGGCCAAACTGGCCATGGCCATGACCTCGTTCGACACCGAGCTGAGCGGCGACTTCGAGGCCGACCGGCGGGCGTTGGCACGTCTCTTTGGCGACGAAAAGGAAGAGGTGCGCGCCAAAACCGGCGGCAAGAAGAAGCGGAAAAAGGGTCGCGGCGAGGTGAAACCCATGCGACCCGCGCCGGGTCGGCCCGAACGCCGAGGACGCGGTGGTCACTACGATGCCTACGATGACGAGTACGACGAGTAAACCGGCCAAACGGACGGCGCCCCGACGTCGCCACGTGCCCCAACGCACCTGCGTCTCCTGCCGCCGGGTGTTGAGCAAGCGCGAGCTCCATCGCATCGTGCGGACGCCCGACGGCGTGAAGTATGACCCCACCGGTAAGATGGCCGGCCGCGGGGCTTATCTCTGCGCCAGCCGCACCTGCTGGCAGACTGCCCTGCGCCAAGGGAGTCTGGCCCGTGCCCTCAAAACCGTCCTCACCCCTGAAGAAAAGGCCATGTTGAGCGAATTGGCCGCCAAACTCGGCCTTGACAACGGGGGGACGACGGCGGACGCTCTAACGACTCCGACGTCATCCTGAGCCTTTGCTTTGCCGTATGACGGCCATGCGCAATCCAATGGCGCACCCATGATGGCCTATCGGCTTCTCCCACTTTTCCAATTGATGGCATCTCGCCAGGCGCAGACCCGCGCGGGAGTGTGATTATCGGTCTTCACTGAGAACGATACGGCTTCACACCCACCTTCCCTTGACTGCCTTTTCAGGAGGCCCCCGAACGGGGGCGGCAAGGGGCCAAGCCGCCGGGCGGGATGCATAACCCAGCGTGGGCCTCCTTTTGGGGCTTGACCTCGGAAGCGGTTGGCGTCCGGAAGGTGGCTTGCGCGAAGATCCCGGAGGGTTATCCTCCAAGGAGGTTGTTCGCTATGCGCTCGTTGTCCGAAGCCCGTATCTTCTCCCCCATTGCCCAAACGGGCAAACAGGCGAAAAGCAAACCCCGACCCCAACAGCAACGGTCGCGCGGGGGGTCCTCTCGTCCGCCCCAACAACGCCGCCCCGATCGCGGGGATCGCGGGGGGCGTGGCCCGACCCCAGCCGAGTCCGGCCGTGGCGCCGCGCCTGCTGCCGTAGCGTCGGCGCCCGAACCCGAAGAGGCCGTAGCGGAACGGCCTAAGCGCATCGAAATCCCGGAGGTCATCTCCGTGCGCGACCTGGCCAAGGCCATGGATATCACCCCTATCGAGATCATCAAAATCCTGATGAGCTACGGGACCATGGCCAATATCAACGAGCTGATCGATTTCGATACGGCGGCCATCGTCGGCGAAGAGCTGGGCATCGAGGTCGCGCGCGAGACCATCGCCGAACCCGAGGTCGAACCGGGCGCCGAGACGCCGAAAACGCTCCGCGAGCGGCTGCTGGAGATGGAGACCGACCCCTCCAAGCTCAAGCCGCGTCCGCCCATCGTCACCGTTTTGGGGCATGTGGACCACGGCAAGACGACCCTGCTCGATGCCATTCGCAACACGAACGTCGTGGCCGGCGAAGCGGGCGGCATCACCCAACACATCGGCGCCTACCAGGTCGAACTCGACGGCCGGCGCATCACGTTCCTGGACACGCCCGGCCATGCGGCCTTCACGGCCATGCGCGCCCGCGGGGCGCAGGTGACCGACATCGCCGTCCTGGTCGTGGCGGCCGATGACGGCGTGATGCCCCAGACCCGCGAGGCCATTGCCCATGCCCGCGCCGCCCGCGTGCCCATCATCGTCGCCTTGAACAAGGTGGACAAACCCAACGCCAACCCCGACCGGGTCAAACAACAGTTGGCCGAGCTGGGGCTGCAACCGGAGGAATGGGGCGGTGACACGACCATCGTCCCCGTTTCGGCCAAGAAACGGATCAACATCGAAGAATTGCTGGAAAACATCCTGCTCATGGCCGAGGTGATGGACCTGCGCGCCAACCCAGAGGGCGCAGCTGTCGGCACCATTATCGAGGCCAACCAGGACCGGCATCTCGGCATTACGGCCACCGTGCTCGTGCAAAAGGGTACGCTCCACGTGGGCGATTCGGTGGTCGTCGGCCAGCAGTGGGGCCGCGTGCGCGCCATGTTCGACGCCGATGGCCGGCCGATTACGTCGGCTACGCCCGGCACACCCGTCCTGATCAGCGGCTTGCAGGGGCTGCCTGCCGCCGGCGATATCCTGCAAGTGGTCGAGAACGACCGTTTGGCCCGCCAGATCGCGGCCGAGCGCGCCGAAAAAGCCAAAGCTGTCCAGACCGAGACCAGGGTGCTATCACTGGATGACCTCTATCGCCAGATTCAGTCGGGTGAGGTCAAGGAGCTCAACCTGATCGTCAAGGTGGATGTCCAAGGCTCGATCGAGCCGATCCAAAACTCGCTCCTTCAGCTTAGCACCGATGAGGTCAAAGTCCGCATTCTCCACATGGACGTTGGCAGCATCACCGAGTCGGATGTGATGTTGGCCACGGCCAGCCGCGCCCTCATCATCGGCTTCCATACGACGGTGGATCCCGTGGCCCGGCGTTATGCCGAGCAAAACGGTGTGGATATCCGCCTGTACCAGGTCATTTACGACCTGGTGGACGATATCGAAAAGGCCCTGAAAGGCATGTTGGAGCCGGTCTATGAAGAGCGGACCATCGGCAAGGCCGAGGTGCGTGCCATCTTCCCGCTGCGCGGCAATGCCAAGGCCCTTGGTTGTCTGGTGGTGGACGGCATTGTCCGCAAAGATGCCCTGGCCCGGGTCTTGCGCCACGGCAAAGAAATCCACCGCGGGAAGGTCACGTCTCTGAAGCGCTATAAGGACGATGTGGACGAAATCCGCGCCGGCTACGAATGCGGTATCGGCATTGCCGATTTCGCCGAACCGGCCGTTGGCGATGTCATCGAAGTCCTCGAAAAAGTCCGTGTTCGTTGAGCGAGCGAGACGGATATGGCCCGACCCTATCGCAAAGAACGCCTCGACGAGCTCTTGCTACGCGAGCTGGAAAGCATCATCTGCTACGAGCTGGAAGACCCTCGCCTGCGGGACGTGACCGTGACGGCTGTGGATGTGACGCGCGACCTGCAAACGGCGCGGGTGTATGTGGCCCTGCTCGACGAGAACGGCGACGAACACGCGGTCCTGGACGGTCTGGAGCATGCGCGCGGCTATGTGCGCAGTCAGATCGCCGGCCGTCTGCAGCTGCGCCGGGTGCCCGACCTGGTATTTCGCATTGACCGGCAATACGCCGCGGCGGCCCGCGTGGATGCCATCCTCGATGCCTTACATACCAGCTCAGAGTCTGCGGCCGAATCGGCGACCCCGGAGACCCCATGAGCGCCGAGGCTCCCCTTCGACCACCGGCTGCCCTGCTCGACATCCTGAACGGCGCACGGCGCCCGTTGTTGATCGCCCATCTTTCGCCCGACGGCGACGCCATCGGCAGTCTCTTGGCGTTGGGCGGCATCCTCTATCGCCTGGGCAAGGACCCCATCCTCAGCTGTCAGGACCCGGTGCCGCCCAACCTGCAGTTCCTGCCCCACACCGACCGCATCACGGCTGCGCCTGCGGACGAGGTGGATGTGGTCGTGGCCCTCGATAGCAGCGACCCCTCACGCCTGGGCGATGTTTACCAGCGCGGGCGCTACAGCCGTCTGCCTCTGGCCGTCATTGACCATCACGTCACGAACACCCTGTTCGGCACCGTCCATTGGGTGGAACCCGCTGCCTGCGCCACGGCCGAGATGGTCTATTACCTGGGCGAGACGCTGCTGGCGCCCGAGGTCGGACCGGACTGGATGGCCAACGAGCTGGCGACCTACATCCTCACCGGCATCGTCACCGACACGCGCGGCTTTCGCACGAACAGCACGAACGCCCGTGTGATGGCCTTGGTCGCTCGGCTGGTAGCGGCCGGCGCGCCGTTGACCACCATCACCGACCAAGTGCTCGAGACGCGCACCTTCGACCTCATCCGGCTGTGGGGGCGTGTTTTGCAGACCGTGCGGCTGGACGAAGGCGTCATCAGCGTGGTCAACACCCAAGCCATGCGAAAGGACTTGGGTGGCCTTGTGCGGCCGGAGAGTCTGGTCTCCTTTTTGCTCGGCGCCCAGGAAGCCTACATCGCTGCCGTCTTCACCGAGCTGCCCGATGGTCCGGTGGAATGCAGTTTTCGGGCGCGGCCGGGCCACGACGTCTCTCGCTTGGCGCTGGAATTGGGCGGCGGCGGCCATCCCCTGGCTGCCGGCTGTACGGTCAAGGGCGAGGTGGAGGAGGTGCGCCATACCCTGGTTGAGCGATTGCGTCAGTGCTGAAGACGCTCCACCCTCTACATCCTCCATCCATCGTCCATCGTCCACGGTCCATGCCCGTCACCGCCTCGGAACCCGCCGGCGTTTTCAACATTGACAAACCCGCCGGTCTCAGCTCCCACGATGTCGTCAACCAGGTGCGACGGCTGGTCGGCATCCGCCGTGTGGGCCATGCCGGCACCCTCGACCCCCTGGCGACGGGCGTGTTGCTCGTGTGCGTAGGCGTGGCCACGCGCATCGTCGAGTACCTCCAGGTCGGGCGCAAGGTGTATCAGGCCGATCTCGTGCTGGGCACGACAACGACGACCTATGACGCCGAAGGCGAGGTGGTGAGCACGGCGCCCTTGCCTGCGCTCACCGTTGCCGAGCTGGACGCGGCCCTGCGGCTTTTCATCGGCGACATCTGGCAACGTCCGCCGGCCTTTTCGGCAGTCAAACAAGGCGGGCGGCCGCTGTACGCACTGGCTCGTGCCGGCATTGCGGTCGAAAGCGAGCCGCGACGCGTGACCATTCATGACATCGAGGTGCTGGATTGGCAACCGCCCCATCTCCACCTGCGCATCACCTGTTCGCCGGGCACCTACATCCGTTCGCTGGCCCACGATTTGGGCCAGCAACTCGGATGCGGGGCCTACCTGCACGGGCTGCGGCGGCTGGCCTCGGGCACCTGGCGGGTCGAGGATGCCGTTCGCTTGGACGACCTCATGGCAGCCGGCGCGTGTTGGCAGCCCTATCTGCACGGTCTGCCGGCGGCGCTGGCCATGTTCCCGCCCCTTGTGATAGGAAGTGAGGAGGCCCGCCGTTTCGTGATGGGGCAGGTCGTGCGGTTGTCGGCCGACGAGTTACCGGCCGTTGCCCCCACCGCTGCGATTCCGCCTGCCTTCGCCGATCTGTGTCGTGTGTTCGCCCAACCCGAACGATTGCTCGGCATCGGACGGCTCGAACGCACCGCCGACGGAACCCTTCTCCTCCACCCTCACAAGGTTCTGCGTCAATTGGTAGCCCAACTCTGAGTCAATTGGTGGCCCAACTCCACGGAGTTGGGCCACCAGGGAGAGAAGCACCGTGCAGCTCTACGAATCCCTCACTTCGGCTTCCCTAACCGGCCCTACGTTTCTCACCATCGGCAATTTCGACGGCCTCCATCGCGGCCATCGGGCGCTCATTGCGGCCATGTGTGCCGCGGCCCGCACCGAAGGCGCCACCTGCGGGTTGGTCACCTTCTATCCCCACCCGCGCACGGTCTTGCGGCCCGATCAACCGGTGAGCTGTCTCAGCTCCCTCGACGAACGCCTGGCGCTGTTCGCCGAAACCGGGCTGGATTTCGTCGTCGTTCATCCCTTCACCCAGGCCACGGCCCAAACTGAGGCCGAGGATTTTCTCCACCTGTTGCACGCCCATCTCGGTCTGAGGCGGCTTTGGGTCGGACCCGATTTTGCCCTGGGCCGTGGACGTAAAGGCACGACGGCGTTCCTGGCGGCTCAGGGCGCCGGCATGGGCATTCAGGTCGAGGTCGTGCCCGAATTCGCTTGGGAGGGACAGGTCATCCGCTCCAGCCGTATCCGACGGTTGGTGGAGATGGGCCACGTCGAATGGGCTGCGACCTGGTTAGGCCGTTTCTACGGGTTGACGGGGCTGGTGGTGCGTGGCTCTCGTCGCGGGCACAGCATCGGCTTTCCTACGGCCAATCTGGCCGTGGCGGCCGGCCGCGTCATCCCGGCCAACGGCGTCTATGCAACCTGGGCCTGGGTGGAAGGACGCCGTTACATGGCCGTCACCAACGTCGGCCTGCGGCCCACGGTCAATGGCACCCATCGCACAGTCGAAGCCCATGTGATGGATTTCGACGGCGACCTATACGGCCGCAGCCTGCGTCTCGAATTCGTGGCCCGGCTGCGAGACGAGATGCGTTTTCCGGGTTTGGATGCCCTGCGGGCGCAGATCGCGCGCGATCGCGACCGTGCGGCGGCGCTCCTGGCGCGAGAACCCGTCGTTCCGGCCGAGCCACGCTTCGAGGAAGTCCCCCATACGGCCGATTGGGCCATCCGCGTGCGCGGCAAGACCCAGGCCGAGCTTTATGCCAACGCGGCTATGGCCATGGCCATTTTGCAAGGGGCGGCCGATGTGGACGGCCCCACAGTCACGACGTTCGTTGAAGTCGAAGGCATTGACCGGGAAACCCTGCTGGTGAATTGGCTCAACCGCCTCTTGTGGGAGGCCGAAACCCAGCAGTTGACCCCCTCCTCGTTCTGGATTGAGTCCATCAGCGATGAACGGCTCACGGCGTTGGTCACGGGTCGCCGTGGCCGCAGCGAGATGGCCCACATCAAGGCCGTGACGTTTTCGGGGCTTGAGGTCACACCACCAGCGCGGGACGGCGATGATTGGCGGGCGCAGGTGGTTTTTGATACGTGAGAGGAAAAGGTGTGTTGGGTGTGTAGCCAATGACTACGCGAAATTATTTTGGTCACTCCGGCCTGCGATCGGCCTCTGACTACGCGAAACTACTCGGCTACCTGTAGCCTCACCACCCCACCCTCCGGGCTTTCCCCTCGACGCGGCAGCACCAACCGCAAACACAACGGGGTCAAAAGCGTGGTCGCCAGGGTCATCAGCACCACGACGGCAAAGCTCGCCTCTGTCAACAAACCGCTGCTGCGCCCCAACCCCGCCATCACCAACGCCACCTCCCCGCGCGCCACCATGCCCGCACCGATCGCCCCGGCCTCACGCCAGGTACATCCGCCCAAACGGGCCCCCAACCCTCCTCCCACCCATTTCGTGAGCACCGCCACCACCACGAGCCCCACGGTCGCCCACGAGGCCGCGCCCAAGGCGCCGAGATCGGTGCTCAGGCCCACGGCCACGAAAAACACCGGCACAAAGACCCCATAGCCGACCATGCCGGCCCCTTGGGCGATCCAGTGCCGGGCTTCCGGCAACCGCGCCATCAGAACGCCGGCCACATAGGCCCCCGTAATCGCCGCCAAACCACCCCACGCCTCTGCCGACCAGGCATAGAACAAGACCACGGCCAGGATCAGGGCAAAACCGGCTTCACGTCCGAGGTGTCCGTCGGCCCAACGCAGAAGCGGCCGCAAACCCAAACGCCCCAGACCGATCGCCACCGGGAAAAAGAGAGCCATGCGGCCCAGAGTAACCCATACGGACCCACTCTGTCCTGCCATCGCCAGGACAAGGCTCAACACCAGGATGGCGAGGACATCATCAAGAACGGCAGCGCCCAACACCACGGCCCCCACCCGACTGCGCAGGTGGCCGAGCTCGTACAGGGTTTGCACCGAGACGCTGACACTCGTGGCGGTCAGCACAGCGCCGAGGAACAGAGTGCCGGCGCCATCCAATCCCAGCAACCGGCCCACACCGAGGCCGCCCACAAAGGGCAGCATCACCCCGGCCATGGCCGTCCCCACGGCGGCCCTGCCTGCCCGCCGCAGCTGCACGGGATCCGTCTCCAGACCGGCGATGAACATCAGCAGGAGCACGCCGATCCCGGCCACAGCCTCGATCAGGGAATCGGCCTTCACCCAACCGAGCAGGGAGGGGCCTAGCAACAGACCGGCCAGAAGCTCGCCTAAAACACCCGGCATGCCCAGATAGCGACTGACTCGACCGACCACCCTCGCCGTGACGAGGATGAGAACAAGGGGAAGGAGGAAATGGATATCACTCATGGGTAGTGACAGACGGGGTGATGGGTGCCCGATTTGGGACCGAGATCGAGACGAAGGACCGGAGACGTAAGACCATTTTTTCGTCCTTCGTCTGCCGTCGTTCGTCCTTGGTTTTCCTGAGTATCCCCTTTTGTCCGGCCGAACGTCAGACCCAAATGGATCATTTTGGGCGATGACTCAGGCCGATGACGATGACGACCCAGATTCCGACAGGGTTCTCTCGTTCAAACGTTCCAGCTCCACCCTTCCCACCGCGCCAGGGCGGCCTCCAGGCTGAATTCGGCAGCCACCCGCAGCGCCAGAGCCTGACCAACCGCGCGGCGCCCGTCGGCATCGGCTAGGGCGGCGGCCAGAACCTCGGCCAACGCGCCCGCCGCCACTGGCGGAGCCAGCCAGGCCGGCGGCGCCAACTCGGGCAAGAGACCCACGGCCGTCCCCGCCACCGGGCAGCCGCAAGCCGCCGCCTCTAGCGCCGCCAGCGATTGGCTTTCAAATCGAGAAGAGACGACGAGCAAGTCGGCGCCGCGATAGAAGGCCGGCAGGCGTGCGTGGGCCACGGCGCCGTGGAAGTGGATGCGCGCGGCCAGCCCGAAAGACGCCGCCTGGCCGCGAAGAGCCGGCAATAGGGGGCCATTGCCCACGAGGTGGAGATGAAGACCCGGAAAACGGGGAACGAGCGAGGCCACGGCCTGGACCAACGTCGTCGGGTCTTTGATCGGTGTCAGCGCGGCCACCTGTAACAGCCGCGGGTTCCCGGCTAGGGCCACGGCCTCCCCCTCCGGCCGGAACAGCGCCGTCGGCACGCCTTGGGGCCACAGCACCGGCGTCACATCGGGCATCTGCGCCCGCACGAGGCCGGCCAACGTCGGCGACCCCACCGTCACCACGTCGGCCCGGCGCAGGGCCTGCCGCACGAGCAGGCGGTTGAGACGGCTGAGCCGACCGCCATAGCCGATCTCGGGGAGGGCCACCAGCTCGCCGCCCAGCACGGAGACCACCGCCAGCACGGCCAGGCGTCGGCCCAGCGTCGCGGCCAGAAAACCCGGCTCATCGGCCCACAGCCCGTGCAACCGGTCGAAGGGCCGTTGCCGATGTTCCCGATAGACGGCCAGCGCGGCCCGCGCCAGCAGGGGCAACCGCCGCCACCCACCGACCTCAGCGCCGCCGAGGGCGTACACCGTTGCGCCCCAAGCCCGATAGCGGCCCCGGCGATGGGGATAGCGCAGGCTGAACACGACCACCTCGTGCCGGGACGCCAGCCCGCGCACGAGATGGCGCAGCCAGGGCAGCGCCTCATCGGCCTCATCGCCGCCGAAACCAGGCGTGATCAGGGCGACCCGCACGGCGTTGCTCCTCCCACACACCACAGGGTGTAGGCCCCGACGCGGGTCACTTCCACCAACCCGAACTCCGTCGCCAGCCGGCGATAGGTCGTCTCCGGCGGTTTCCCCTGCCATTGCGACAGCACGTTGGCCCGGTCGAGGAGCAAATAGGTAGGACGGCCGTCATCGGCCCAGGCGTGCAGCTGCGCGGGCGTCAGATGATAGAACAAGTCATGGGTTTCCAGCCGGCCGTAGCGCCGAAACGTCGGCGTCAGTTGGAACGTCAGCAAGCGGGCATCGGCGGGCAAAAGTGCCTCGACCCGGCGCACGATGAGCAAGTCCGCCTGCTTGCGGGCGATGAAGGCGGTGGTCAGCTCCCAACCCCCGCGCGCCATCAGGAGCAGCCCGCCGAGCACCCATGCCGTCAGGAGGGCCGTAGCAAGCCGCTGCAGCCGTGGGGTTGACAGCCGCCAGCGCCAAGCTGCCACCGTCATCACACCGAGCGTGGTCATGAGGGCCAGCGCGGGCAGGTGGGCCAGGTTGAAGCGGAAATTCTGCCAGGCTGCGCCGGCATGGAACAGGGGGATGACCGCGGCCCAGGCCAGCACGAGCAGCCAGCGGCGGGCTTCACTACGACGGACGAGACGCAGCGCCGCCGCACCTCCTACGACGAGAAAGGGCGCCAGCGCCGGCGTGAAGTAGTAGCGATGGGCCGGCGCCAGCGCGTACCACAGGCCGTTGGGCCAGCGATGGCGCAACAGCCCGTCGGGCGTGGGGAACTCTCGCCGCAGGGCGTTGAGGGGCGACCAGGTGTAGACCTGGAGGTTGCCGGCAAACGCGGCACGGCCACTGACCGGGTCCACCGCTCCCGTGAGAAAGGACCAGCCCAGAGGCGCCAGGACGATGAGGGCCGGAAGCACGGCCGCCAGGGCATGTCGCCAGACTACCCGCCGTGGTTGCCGCCACCACACGGCCAAAGTGAAACCGAAGACCACCAGGGCTGCCAGGGCATAGGCCCAGCGGGTAAGCACGGCAAAGGCCAGGCAGACGGCGGCCAGGGTCAGCCATCGCGCCTGCGGCGGCGCTTCCGGGCGACCGTAGCGGCACCACGCGGCCATCCCCACCGTGGCCGCGGCCAGCCCAGTCGTATCCGCCATCACGACCACGCTCGATTGCCAGAGCTGGCCCACACACGCCGTCAGCAAGCCGGCCAGCACGGCCCCGACCGTCCGCGTCGANGACCACGGCCACACGGCGGCGGCCAGCCACACCGTCGCCATCACCGTCAGCATCCCGGCCAGCAGGCTGATGAGCTGGCCAACCTGCGGCAACGGGCCGGTTGCCATTGCGAGCAACGCCACCAGGAGCGGATAACCGGGCGGCCAGAAGAAGGGAGGCGGCAGTTGTCCCGCCCGCAGAGCCGTCGTCAACGGCCCGACGGCGTAGTCGAAGTAGGCGTAGGCGTCCTGGCCGTAAATCCCGTCGAAACCCGCGCGCCAGGCCAGCCCGGCCGGGATCAGCAAAGGCAGGGGCGTCGCCAAAGGGAGATACCGTCTCATGCCACCACCCGCAACACGCCATAGGCCGGCCAGGGCCGACCGCGTCGCCACCATATGCCGGCCGGCAACCAGGGCCGATAGCCGTAGAACCGCATGCCCAACGCCCGCAACGCCGCCAGGTCTGGCCTGTCGAGATAGCCCCGCGTCGGCCGCAGGAACAGATCGAAACCGTAGGTTTCTCGATAGCGGCGCTGCTCGGCCTCCACCCGCGCGGCGCCGTCGGCCGACCGGGCGAAAAACTCCAGGCCCAGGGCCAGCAGCCGCCCGCCCGGTTTCAGCTTCGCCAGGGCCACGCGCACAAAGGCCGCCGGGTCGGGCTGGAACTGCAGACAGCGGTTGAGGATGACGAGGTCGAACGGATCGTCCAGGACGGCCAGGTCGAGCAGGTCCATCTGGATGGCTTCCCAAAGGGGTCGCCCATCCCGACCGGGGGGATAGTGGCGGATGGCGCCCAACCCGTCGTAAGGGTCGGCGAAATAGTCCACGGCCACGACGGCATGGCCTTGTGCAGCCAGCCGGTGGCTCAACCAGCCGTTCCAGGCGCCGACATCGAGGATGGTCAGCGCCGGCCTCGGCGGCACGAGCCGTCGGACCAGGCCCCAATCTCGGCGGCGCAACTCCCACTGCGGGTCAGCGGCCACGGTCGGGCCGAAGGGCAGGAGCGGATAGGCCGCCGGGTCAAGCAGGCGCCTGCCTTCGGCCGCACGGATACGGCTGAGAGCGGCAGTAAACCCGGCCAGCTCGCTGGCCAAAGCGGCCGTCAACAGGACGAGGACGCCGTTGTCATCGCGGCCATAACGATGGCCGGCCGGGCACAACCTCCCCTCCCCTGCCGGAGCCAACGGCTGCAGGCATTCGGGACAGCGCAGGCGGATGGCGTTCCCAGCGTTATCAGGATGTGAGCCAGGCGAGACGACGCCTCTGATGGACATAAAAGACCAGGACAAGCCAAACGACAATGGCCGAACTGAGCAACGCGCCGATCGAACCGATACGCGGTAACAGAATCAGATTAAGGATCAATTTTGCGACAATTCCCGATAAATTAACGAAAAGAACAATTTTTTGTAGATTGTTTTTATAAAGTTCATATATAATGGAAATATAATAATATAAAGGCAAAACGTAAAGTCCACCCAAAATCAAAAATTCATAAGATAAATCAATTTTATACAAAAATCGCAATATCAGATCAATCACCAAAAGCACCGGCAAGACGATGGATATGGCGAATAGGAACATTTGTTGCGAA
>JAOADB010000005.1 GCA_026417535.1 Caldilineales bacterium | reverse complement strand
CCGTCATGCAGGGTGGGAACGACGCCGGGGCCTTGGCGCAGGCGTTGCAGCTGTTGCGCGCCGACCCGAACCTGGCGGAGATGGAGACGTTGCTGGCGTTTTTTGCCCGTTTTGTCTTTCCAAGCGAACTCATTCGACGCATCATGAGGTGGGATATGGTCGTTCTCCGTGAATCGCCCTGGTATCAGGAGATTTTCAGCGAAGGCCTGGAGCAGGGTTTGCAACAGGGCCTGGAGCAGGGTTTGCAGCAGGGTCGCGAAAAAGTGCTGAAGATGCTCCTGGGCGTGCTCCGGCATCGCTTTGGCGAGGTGCCGGAGGAGCTGGTCGCCAGGCTGGATCGTCTCTCGGCTGATGAATTGAGCGAGCTGCTCGACCCGGCTCTCGACGTGAGCCGCCCGGAGGAGCTGTATGCCTTCTTGCCCGACGGCGCCGAACCCGGTTGAGGCAGCCGGCCGTCTTAGCTCGTGGCCTTCCTCTCCAGCCCTCGCAGGCAAGCGAGCACCTGCGCCAGCACCTCGTCAGGGGTCAACCCATCGGTGAGAACATAGCAATCGGCGTGGGCACGGGCGTGGGCCAGCCGCCGACGTTGCTCTTCGAGATAGGCGTCGTGCAGGTCAAGATGGGGATAGCGCGCCCGCACGACCGGCCCGCTGGCATCGAGATAGACCAACACATCGGCCGGATTCCGCCGCCGCCACAGGTCGGGCACACCCGAATGCTCCTGGGAAACCTGCCAGGCCTGATACCCCAAGGCTTTCAGGCGTTGGGCCAGAGTCGTCTTGCCGCTGCCACAGATACCGACGATTTTGATGCGCAGAGGCCGCAACGCTGCCGGAGAAGCGCTTTCTTCAAGCCCCATCGGACGTTTGCCGGTGGCTCCAAGCGGCGGTGATGCGTTCGGGAACGGGCAGACTCATGCTCAACCGCCGCACCGTATCGTGGGCCGGGGCCGTCACCCGCATGACCACCACCGTCAGGTCATCGCCGGGGCGGCCCTGTTCGCGCTGCCAGGCCTGGGCCAGAATGTCATCGGCGTAGCCGCGGGCAGCCAGGGTCGGAGGCAGGGCCTGCACCAGTTCGACCAGGGCCAACGGTTGGCCGTAACGCTGGCCCGCCGTCCACACCCCGTCGCTGACCGCGATGACGATCAGGCCGGGCCGCAACGGGATTTCGGCGATCACAGGGCGGGTGCGGGCGTAAATCCCCACAGCCTCGCTGGGACGGTCGAGCAACGACCATTGGCCGTCCATGTGCACCAGGACCGGCGCCCGGCTATTGCGCGAGATAACGGCCGTGCCCGTTTCAAAATCGGCCGAGAGGATGATCAGCTCGGCGCTGACCTGCCCGCGGCGTTGGGTGCGCAGGTAATCGTGGGCTGCGCGGGCCGCCGCACCGTCGCGCACACCTTCGGCCAACAGGGCAATGGCCTTGCGCGCCACGAGATTGCTGACGGCCTTGGCCGATTGACCGCTGCGCTGGCCGTCCACCAGGACGACCGAGATGCCTCCGCGCGGGCGTTCGATGACCTCGACCGTATCGCCCGATTCGCCGACGGCGTACTTTTCGACTTTGGCAACGGCCACCTGCACTTCCATGCCGCTAACGACGGACGGTAACGGGGATAGACAGTCGGAACGAGCCATCGCGCAACGACCAGGCCTGCACCGTCACCGTAGCCGTGACATCGGTGGCTTCCGGCGGTATCGTAAAACGGACCGTCACGGCCTCGGCCAGGCCCGGCGGCAACCACGACGTGTTCACTTGAAAGGCGTCGCAACTGCCGGCGCCGTTGCAGACGACAACCTGCCAGCCGGCGGGCAGGTTCTGAACGGTCAAGCGTACGCCCATGCCGTCGTCCGAGTTGCCCCGGTTGGTCAGGATGATGGTGACATGGGGGCCGGGACCGTCGTAGGACTCGGGTGCAGCGCCCCAATCCACAAAGACGCGGGTCGGGGTGGGCGTGGGGATAAACGTGGCCGTCGGCGTGGGTGTAGGCGTGCGCGTGGGCGTAGGGGTGGGCGTCTTGGTCAGGGTGGGCGTGGCCGTAGGCGTGGGCGTGGCCGTGGGCCAAGGCGTGGGCGAAACGGTGAAAGTGGGTGTGGGCGAAGGCGTGCCCGTCAGGACGGTCACGGTCAGGGTGCGTTTTTCCGTGGCGCCGGTCAGACTGACCACGAGCAGTTCGTAGATGGTCGTCTTAGTCGGACAATCCTGCCGGCTCCCCAGAGCGGCAACGACTACGTTGTCCAATCGCACCTCGCGAGCGTTGCGCACATCCCAGGCCAGCACCACGCACTGGCCAAGTTCGATACTCGTCTTGGACACGGTGAAATTGATGATGAGACCGCTCGGCGTGAAGGTCGGCGTGACGGTGGGAGTAAAAGTAGGCGTCCCCGGAATCGGGGTCATGGTGGGCGACGGCCGCGGCGTCGGCGTGGGCGGGAACGGCGTTTCCTCCGGTTCCGGCGTGTCCGTGGGCAGCAAAAACGGAGGCGTTGGCGTGTCGGTGGGGAAGGGCGGAGGGATCGGTGTATCGGTGGGCAGGAACGGCGTCGGCGTGTCGGTTGCAGGCGGTATGGAGTCGGCCGGCTGCAGCGTTTCGGTCGGGGTAGGCGTGGCCGTCACGACGACGATGACGGCAGCCGTGGGCGTGGGTGTCGCGACGACAACCGGCGCCGTCGTGGGTGTGGGCGGCAAGGCCGTGGCCAACAGCGCCCGCCAGCTCAGATAAACGGCCAAAAGACCGCTGCACAGGAAGATGCCCAGAAGGATACCGCCGAGGATGATGGCCAGGGAGCGATCGCGACCCGGCCCCATCCCGTAGGCAGGCGCAAACCCGACGGGTCCCGCCGTCGGCGATGGTGCCGCCATCGGTGGTGGCGGCAAAGGCGCCGTGGCGGCCGCAGCCGGCGCGCCGTGGAGGGCCATGTAGCGCGGGCAGCCGGTGTGTTGTCCCCCTAGACAGAAAACGGCCTGTTCGGAAAGCGGGATCGCCTCGCGCGCCACCGTAGCGTAGCAGCGGTTCTCGAAACTGGGGTAGTTGAGATGGGTAGCCGGATCATCCAGCAAACCCAGATACGGACACACGGAGGCGGTCATGAACGGATTATATAACCGGTGACGGATAACTGGTAGTTAGACGATGGACGGTGGGCGCTGGACGATAGAAGAGGGGGCGTTTTTTGGTTG
This sequence comes from Caldilineales bacterium, assembly GCA_026417535.1. Classification (GTDB taxonomy): domain Bacteria; phylum Chloroflexota; class Anaerolineae; order J102; family J102; genus SSF26. The sequence continues at coordinate 38,969 of JAOADB010000005.1, read as the reverse complement.
AAGTGCAAATGAGGGTGCTACAATCCCGATTCTCACCCGTTATGGCAACCGCTCATGTCGGCAAGGAGAGGCAAGCGTGAACGAAACCGAACTCGGCTCTCAAACCCCCGTCGCCGTTCCGACCTTACCGTATGCCGTCTCCTTGGGTTTCGGTCTGATCACCGGGATGGCCGCCGGCCTTATCGGTGTCGGGGGTGGCGAATTCCGGTTGCCGCTTTTGCTCCACTACTTCAAACAACGTCCGAAAACGGCCGCGGCGGTCAACCTCCTGGTCGGCCTGTTCACGGTGACGCTGTCGCTGCTGCGGCGCTGGAGCCTGCATCCGTGGACCCTCGCCGATGTGGCGTTCATGGGAGTGCTGGCCGCGGCTTCTCTTGGCGGCGCGCTGGCCGGCGCCCGGTATGCCCATCGTCTGGCCTCGAGCCTGCTCCGACGCGCCATCGTTTTTTACCTCGTCCTCGTCGGGTTGTGGATGCTTTTTGAGGCTTTCGCCGGGGTCGAACACGTGCTTTGGACGCCCCAAGGCGGGGTCCGAGTCGTGGCGGGGTTCCTCCTGGGCTTGGCCGTTGCCTTCGTCAGCGCGGCTTTTGGCGTAGCCGGCGGCGAGATGCGCATTCCGGCCCTGCTTTACCTGTTCGCCGTGCCCATCCAAGAGGCCGGTACCATCAGCCTGGCCGCCTCGGTGCCCACAGTGGCGATGGGCACGCTGACCTATCGCTCCCTGGGGCATCTGCCGCGGCCGGCTATCCTCGTAGCCGTGGTCATGGCAACGGGTTCCCTCGTCGGCGTGCTCATCGGCACGGCCCTGTTGCCGCAGGTGGACCGACACGTCCTCAAGGGCATCCTGGGCTTGGTCCTGCTGTTGGCAACGCTGGCGCTGTGGTGGGGGCACAGAAGGTCGAGAGTGAGTGTAAAGTCACACCCTCAATCCATGCTTTCATCGTGACTTTCGGCACTGGTGCATGTGACCTCCGGGCGCTATGCTGGAAAGTGACAGGTTACAAAACCTGACCCGTTACAAACCACCCGGAGGAAACCATGAACTCGCAACCGCTCACCCCCAACCGCTCGCAGCACCGGCCCGCCCTGATTGGCGGCATCATTCTCATTGGCATTGGCGTTCTGGCCTTGCTGGCCCAACTCGGGCTTCTGGAAAACCTCGGCTTTCTCTTTCTGCCGGCCCTCGGCGCTTTGTTCCTGATTTGGGGATTGGCCACCCGCACCTTCGGCCTGATCATCCCCGGCGGCATTCTTGCCGGCATTGGCCTGGGCATCGGTCTGCTCCAAGGCCCACTGGCCAACGCCGCCGAACCGCTGCAAGGCGCCGTCTTCATGCTCTCCTTTGCCGCCGGCTGGGGCCTGATTGCCCTCCTCTCGCTGATCACGGCCGACACACCCCAATGGTGGCCCCTCATCCCCGGCGGCATCCTGGCCGTCATCGGCGGTTTGCTCCTGGCCGGCGAGACCGGCGTCCGCATCCTGGAAATCATCGGCTACGCCTGGCCTGCGATCCTCATCGTCCTGGGGCTTTGGATCCTCTGGCGGCGCCGCTCCTGAAGACAGGGCCCGGTCTTTCGGATTCAAGTCGAGCGAAGGACGGACGACGGATGGGCTTCGTCGTCCGTCCTTCGTTGTTGGTCCCGTTTTCTCCACTCTGCCAACCGGTGGGAAAAGGACGCAACCTGGAGTATCATAGACCTATGCCCGTCCTCACCCCCTCCTCCCGGCGCATCGAACCGGCCCTGCTCAGCGTCTATGTGGTCATCGCCGCCATCACGGTGCTGGGCCTGGTCGTGTTCCTGGAACCCGGACGGCCGTTGCGCTGGGCAGGGTTGGCGCTGCTGGCCGCCTTCGACCTGCTCGTCCTCTTGCCCGACCGGGCCTTGGGCGGCTTCAAGGTTCGGGCGCCCCACCTCTACGTCGCCCTGGCCACGACCCTGACCAGCGCCCTCATCGTGCTGCCGCCGGCCAATCCCTGGTTTGCCGTCCTCTTCTTCGTCCTCAGCCCGGAAGTCATGCTGCGCTTCCCCCGGCAGACCGGTTATGCCTGGGTGGGTGTCTTTGCCGCCGTCACCGTCATTCTCTTCTGGGTCATGAGCGGCGGTTTGTTGGGCATCCTGGCGACGGCGCTCATCTACATCGCTGGCTACTTCTTCTTCGCTGCCTTTGCTACCCAAACGGCCTTGGCCGACGCCGCTCAGGCCGAGAGTCGCCGCCTGCTGCAGGAACTGCAAGAGGCCCACACCCGTCTCCAGGCCTACGCCGCCCAGGCCGAGGCCCTGGCTGTGGCCGAGGAACGCAATCGCCTAGCCCGCGAGATGCACGATACCCTGGGTCATCGCCTGACCGTAGTGGCCGTACAGCTGGAGGCCATCACCCGGCTGGCCGCAACCGACCCCGAACGGGCCGCGAGCATGGCCGCGGCCGCCCGTGAGGAAATCCGCACGGCCCTGACCGAATTGCGCCAGACCGTGGCTGCGCTGCGGGCGCCGCTGGAGGCCGACCTGCCGCTGGAACCGGCCTTGCGCCGTCTGGCGGCCGAATTCGAGACGGCAACAGGTCTGGCAGTGACCTTGAACCTACCGCCGGACCTCCCGGACCTGCCGGCCACCCATCGCCTGGCCCTCTACCGGGCCGCTCAGGAAGGGCTGACCAACGTGCAAAAACACGCCGCCGCCACCCACGTCTGGCTGACGCTGGCCGTGAGCACCGATCGGGTGAGCCTGAGCGTGGCCGATGACGGCCGGGGACCGCGGCCAAACGCCACCGGTGGCGGTTTCGGTTTACACGGGCTACGCGAGCGGGCCGAGTATCTGGGCGGCAGCGTGGACCTAAGGCCGCGGCCCCAAGGCGGCGCCGAACTCGTGATGACCCTGCCCTTGCCGCCGGAGGTGGACCATGCCTGAAACCATCCGCGTGTTGCTGGTGGACGATCAGCGGTTGATGCGCGAGGGCTTGCGCACCCTGCTCGAGCTGGAACCGGGCGTGGAGGTGGTCGGCGAGGCCGGCAACGGCGAGGAAGCGCTGACCGCCTACGAACGACTCCGGCCCGATGTGGTGCTGATGGACGTGCGTATGCCGGTGATGGACGGGGTTGAAGCCACCCGACGGCTCATCGGCCGTTTTCCGGGCGCCCGCGTCATCATCCTGACCACCTTCGACGACGATGAGTACGTGTTCGAGGGTCTGCGCGGGGGCGCGCTGGGTTATCTGCTCAAGGACGTGTCCGTCCACGACCTGGTCGAGGCTATCCGCACCGTCATGGCCGGGGGCGTGCTCATCGAACCGTCGGTCGCGCGTAAGGTCGTGGCCGAGCTGGCCCGCTTGCGACCGACGCCATCCTCACCAGCGCGGTTGCCCGAACCCCTGTCCGAACGCGAGCACGAGGTGCTGCGGTTGCTGGCCGAAGGCCTGACCAACCGCGAGATCGCCGAACGTCTGTACCTGGCCGAAGGCACAGTCAAAAACTACGTCACCAACATCCTGAACAAGATCGGCGCCCGTGATCGCACCCAAGCTGCCCTGCGGGCGCGCGAATTGGGCCTGCTTGCCTCCGACAATACCCCCTGACCCCACAATGCGCTTCGTCGCCGACCTGCACATCCACTCTCACTACTCCCGCGCCACCAGCAAAGACCTGACCCTGCCCGAGCTGGCCCGCTGGGCCCAGCTCAAGGGCGTGCACGTCGTCGGCACTGGCGACATCACCCATCCCGGCTGGTTGCAAGAGCTGCAAGACCAACTGGAACCGGCCGAGGCGGGGTTGTATCGGCTCAAGCCCGATCTGGCCCGGATCGTGGCCGCGCAGGTGCCGCCGGCCTGTCGAGGCGAGGTCCGTTTCCTCCTGGCCGGCGAGATCAGCACCATCTACAAAAAGGCCGGCAAGACGCGCAAGGTGCACCATATCGTTTTTGCACCTGACCTGGTCACGGTGGGCCGTCTGCAGGCGCGATTGGAACGGATCGGCAACATCCGCAGCGATGGACGCCCCATCCTGGGCCTGCCTTCGCGCGACCTGCTCGAGATCCTGCTGGAGCTAGACCCGCGCTGCCATCTTATCCCGGCCCACATCTGGACGCCCTGGTTCGCCCTACTCGGTTCGATGTCGGGCTACGACAGCGTGGAAGAATGCTTCGGCGACCTGACAGGCCACATCTTCGCCCTGGAGACCGGCCTCAGTTCCGATCCGCCCATGAACTGGCGCGTGTCCGGGCTGGACCGCTATACCCTGGTTTCGAATTCGGATGCCCACTCGCCGGCCAAACTGGGTCGCGAGGCCACCCTGTTCACAGGCGAGCTGAGCTACGATGCCATCTTCGTGGCCATGCGTCGCGCCGACCCGACCTGCTTCGGCGGCACCATCGAGTTTTTCCCGGAAGAAGGCAAATACCACTACGACGGCCATCGCCAATGCGGGGTGCGTTGGGAACCGGCCACGACCCTGGCCCACGGGGGCCTTTGTCCTGTCTGCGGCAAACCGGTCACGGTGGGCGTCTATCACCGGGTCGAAACCCTGGCCGACCGGCCCGAAGGGGAACCCAAGCCCGGAGCCGCGCCCTACTACCGCCTGATCCCCCTGCCCGAGTTGCTGGCCGAGCTCCACGGCGTCGGCGGCGGCAAGGTCGTGGCGCAGGCCTACGAGCGGTTACTGGCCACCCTCGGCCCGGAGCTGAGCATTCTGCTCGACCTGCCCCTGGAGGCCATCGCTGCCGTCGGCGGCGACAGGCTGGCCGTCGGCATCGGCCGTATGCGCCGCGGAGAGGTGACCACCATCCCCGGCTACGATGGCGAGTACGGGGTCATCCGGGTCTTCGCCGCAGAAGCCGAGAGCGGCCCTCGGCAACCCGATTTGTTCGACGAGGTCGCGCCGACCGTACAGGAACCGCCCCCGCGCTTCGAGGCGCCTGTGGCCGTGCCAACGCTGCGGCCGACGGTTGCGCCGGTCATATCGCCTTCTCAACCGGGCTTCCCATGGCCAACGCCGCCGGTCGCCGATGACCTGCTGGCGGGCCTCAACCCGGCCCAACGCGAATCCGTGCTCTGCACGGACCGGCCGCTGGTCATCGTGGCCGGCCCCGGCACGGGCAAAACCCGCACCCTCACCACCCGCATCGCCTACCTGGTGCGGGTTCTGGGCGTGGCGCCCGAGTCCATCCTGGCCATCACGTTTACGAACAAGGCGGCCGGAGAAATGGCCACGCGGCTAACGGCCTTGCTCGGCGCCGAGACAACGGCGCGACTGACCATCAAGACCTTCCATGCCTTTGGCGCCCAAGTCCTGCGGCAATGGGCGGCCCTTGTCGGTCTGGACCCGCATTTCGTCATTCTGACGGAGGATGAGCGTCGGGAATGGCTGACCCGTTGTCGACCCGATCGCTCGGCCGAAGCCGTTGCGGCCCTGTTGGAGCAAATCACCGTGGCCAAGAATCGCCTCGTGTCCCCTGAAGCGGGAGCGACGACGGGATCCGAAGAGGTGGGCTTTGCCGCCGATCCCGATTTCATGGCGGCCTATCGGGACTATCAAGCCGAATTGCGCCGGCACGGGGCCGTGGATTTCGACGATCTGGTTTTCCTGACCGTGCGACTGTTGGAGGAACACCCCGATGTGCTGGCAGCCTTGCAGGCGCGCTATCGCTGGATCGCCGTGGACGAGTACCAGGATATCAACCTGGCCCAATACCGGCTGTTGCGGCTGCTGACGGCCGATGGCGCCAATCTGTGCGTCATCGGCGACCCCAATCAGGCCATTTACGGCTTTCGCGGGGCCGACCATCGCTATTTCCTTCGTTTCACCGAGGACTATCCACAGGCACGGCAGCTCGTCCTGGAGCAGAATTACCGCTCTACCCAGCTCATTCTCGATGCCGCCGGCCAGGTCATCGCCCGCGAGGCGCCCTGGCAGTCGCCGCGGTTGTGGTCGGAGTTCACCGATGCGGTGCGGGTGACCGTCCACGCGGCTGCCACAGAGCGAGCCGAGGCCGAGTTCGTCGTCCGCCAGATCGAGGGGATGCTGGGCGGGAGCAGCTACTTTGCCCTCGATTCGGGTCGGGCCACCGGTCACGAGGCCACGGCGCAGGGTTTTGCCGATTTCGCCGTGCTCTATCGCGTGCACGGGCAGAACCAGGCCTTAGTCGAGGCATTCGAGCGGGCAGGTTTCCCCTATCAGGTGGTGGGTCAAACGCCGCTGACGGCCTATCGGGTCGTACAAGAGGCCCTGGAACGGCTACGACGACTCGAGCGAGACGCCGCGCGTCCCGACCCGGCGCCGGTGGCCGGATTGTTGGAGCGGATTGCCGCCGACCTGGACCGGGGACGGTTGAGCGCCGCCGATCGAGAGCGGTTACAACAGCTTGTCCGTCGCAGCCTGGATTTCGGCGCCGACCCGCAGGCCTTTCTGGAAGCGATGGCCCTGTACACCGAGGCCGATGCCTACGACCCGCGCGCCGACCGAGTCGCGCTGATGACGCTCCATGCGGCCAAGGGTCTGGAGTTTCCTGTCGTGTTCATCGTCGGCTGCGAAGAGGGTCTTTTGCCCTACCTCCGCGAGGGCAAGACGACCGATGTAGCCGAGGAACGGCGGCTCTTTTACGTCGGCATGACGCGGGCCCGGCGTCGGCTTATCCTCACCTACGCCCGCAGCCGTTTTCTCTTCGGCCAACAGCTCCGCCCCCAACCCAGCCGCTTTCTCGACGACATCGCCGCCGCGCTCAAGCAGCTCGAACGCGACGACCGCCCCTCACGGCCGCCCTCGCGGCCGGTCGCCGAGCAGCTCAGCCTGTTTGACATGTAGGGTGTCGGCATTGGCCCGCCGCCCCGAGCGGAGCCGACAAAGGGGGATGAAGGACGGAAAACGAAGTTGGGACCACCCGTCGTTGTTTGTTCGCCTTCGTCCGGTTTGGCAAGATGGGGAAGGGATGGCGCGCGGAAGCGCAACGGGGACGAGGATTTATGCTACAATAGCCTTGTACCACCCGACCGAACCACTCCTCTCCTCGGAAGGGCATCATGACACCCTACGACATCGCTGCCAAGGTGCTCCTCGCCCGCTGCAGCAGCAAAATCCTCCGCCGTTTCTTCGGCATCCCCGTCACCGCCGGCACCGTCCTCGAACTGCTGCCCCAGGAGACCACTACCCTCCGCCGCAGCGATTATCCCCTCCTGGTGCACACCGAGGACGGGCAACGCTTCCTCGTTGTGCTCGAACTCCAGAGCAAATGGGACCCCCTGCTGCCCCTGCGGCTTCTGGAATACCGCACCCGCTACAAAATCCTCCATGACGAGGAAACCCTGAGCGGTGTGCTCCTGTTGCGGCCTTCGCAAGCGGCCGTTGATTTCTATCAGGACAACGAGGTCACTTATCGCTTTCAGCTCATCAAGGTCTACGAACTCGACGCTGCGGCCATCATCGCCGAGGGCGTGGTGTGTTTGTTACCCCTCGTGCCGCTCATGCGAGATGGCCTGCGCTGGGCCGAACAGGCCGACCGCTTGCTCTACGAGAGCGAGTTGCCACGAGACGACAAGGTGGACATGTTGACCGTCCTGGCCATTATGTCGGGTCTGGTTTCACGCCAACTGTCTGCCCAACTGTTCGCCAAACGGAGGGACATCATGGTCGAATCCTACGCCTATCAGATGATCAAGGAAGAAGGCCTGCAAGAGGGCCTGGAAAAGGGCCTCCAGGAGGGCCTGGCGAAGGGCCTGCAGGAAGGCCTGGCGAAGGGCCTGCAAGAGGGCCTGCGCACCGGGTTACTGGAAGCCATTGCCGTGGGCCTGGAATTACGCTTTGGCGCTGCGGGTCTGCGGCTATTGCCCGAAATCACCGCCATCCAGGATGTCGGCCTGCTGCGGGCCGTTTTGACGCATCTCAAGGTCGCCCAAGCCCCGGAAGAACTCCGCGCCATCTATCGCCACGAATAAGTCCGGCGCGTACGGTATTTACAGCTGCCGAAAGGGGAACTCCGGAGGTCGGGGCTTCTCCGGTTTCCGTCGTGCGCCGGTTCGTGAGGAGCCAAAGCCCGGCATGGGCGAAGAAGGCGGAGGGGTTCACAGAGCTTCGGGAAAAACGAAGGAATCGGGGGCTTTTGCGGCTGGCGGCCGGTTAGCAAACGCCCGCCGGGATGGTACAATCGGCCTATGACCGCGCTCTACGAAGTTCAGGTGCGCACCGATAAGGGCAACGTCCGCGAAATCAACGAGGACGCCGTCGGCACCGTACTCGACTGGCGCATGACCTTGCACCTGGACGATAAGGTGCTCGCCGAACGGGGCCACCTTTTTGCCGTTGCCGACGGTATGGGCGGTCATGCCGCGGGCGAAGTCGCAAGCCGTCTGGGCATCGAAACCGTCTTCCGGGCCTATTACGGCGAGCATCGGCGCCCCCTGGCCGAAGCCCTGACCACAGCGATTGCTACCGCGAACGAGGTGATTTGCCAACAGGCTGCGGCCACCAGCGACCGTACCGGGATGGGAACTACCCTGGTCGCCGCGCTCTGGCGTGACGGTGAGCTGCTGGTGGCCAATGTGGGCGATAGCCGCGCCTATCTTTTTCGCGAAGGACAGCTCCATCGGCTCACACGCGATCACTCCTGGGTGGCCGAACAGGTGGCCGCGGGTCTTCTCAGTCCGGCCGAAGCCGATCACCATCCGTATCGCAACGTCATCACCCATTCGTTGGGGCCCAATCGCAACCCCGAACCCGACCTGTTTCGCCTGCGGACGCAGCCCGGCGATCGGCTCTTGCTGTGTTCGGACGGCCTGAGCAATCTGGTCGGCGATGAGGAGATAGCCACCTTGCTTGCGGCCTATCCTCTCGATCAGGCTGCGGACCGTCTGCTCGGCCGCGCGCTCGAGCGCGGCGCGCCCGACAACGTTTCGTTGATCCTGGTCCATTTCTGGCAGACGCCGCGACGCGCCAACCGCCGTCGCCTGGTCTTGCTGCTCGTTGTGGCATTGATGGTCCTGGCCCTGGTTTTGGGTCAGGAGCTGCTGAAGCGCCGTTCGGCCCCACCGACGCCGACCGTTCTGGCGCAAACGCCGTCGTCGCTGACCTTGCCGACCTCCTCCTCTGCCGTTATCCCTCCTTTGGCCGAACCGGTGCTCGTGGCGGCCGTGCAACTGGGGCCGGAGGCCACGACCAACGCCGGGGAACGCTTCGGCGCTGCCGCCGCGGTCACCGTAGGTCGTCCTCTCCCCGACCGTTATGTCGTTTTCGTGCGCGGGGTCGTAGACGACGTGCGCGTCAGCGGCGACGGGCTTACCATCGCCCTGGCCCGGCGACAACAGGATGGCCGCGGCCATCGCTATGTGGTGACCCTGCGCGAACCGTGGCCGTCCGAGGCGGAACCGGTCGCGGCCGGCGCCATCTTCGCCGTCGTGGGGCGGCCCGTGGACGAAGCCGACCGAGAAGGGGATATCGCCCTGGAAGCCCTGGCCGTCCTGGCCGGCGACGGTCGTCAGGGGCCGCTCCGGACCCTGTGGCGCAGCGAGATGGGGCATTGGCCGCAAGACTACGCCGCCCAATGGGTGTTCACGACCTATGGCGAGGGCGGGGCGGCCGTTCTGGGCGTGCCCACGCCTATCGGCTTCGACGGCCTGCCCATCGCCCTGTGGGGCGGGTGGGTTACGACAACGGCCGATTCGCCCCAGGTCGTATTCCGGCCGATTGACCGCACCCCTTACGAATGGACGGACGCAGTCTATCGTCAGCCGGATAATTGAGAGGACTCGCCCGTCGTTCGTCATTCGTCCTGTTCTTCCATCCTAACCCCCAATGGAAAACCACCCTCTTGTCTACACATGTCACTGCGAGGCGTTATGAGCGCGCAAACCATGCGGGCCATCGTCAAGCCCGACCGTTCGCCGGGGCTGAAAATGGTCGAAGTCCCTATTCCCCGGCCGGGGCCGCGCGAGGTGCTCATCAAGGTGGCGGCGACCTCCATCTGCGGCACCGATCTGCACATCTACAAATGGGACCCTTGGGCACAAAGCCGCATCCAACCGCCGGTGATCGTGGGGCATGAGTTCTGCGGCTATGTGGTCGAGGTAGGCGAGGTGGTAAACGAGGTCAAAGTCGGCGATTTCGTCTCGGCCGAGAGCCATATCATCTGCCACACCTGCGCGCCCTGCCGCACCGGTCGCGGGCACCTCTGCCAGAACACCCAGATCATCGGCGTAGACCGAGACGGCTGTTGGGCCGAGTACATCGTCATGCCGGCCGAAAACTTGTGGCTCAACCCGCCCGATATGCCTTTGGAGGTGGCCAGCCTGCAGGAGAACTTCGGCAACGCCGTGCACACGGCCTTTGCCACCGACCTGACGGCCCGAAGGGTGCTCGTCACCGGCTGCGGTCCGGTAGGATTGATGGCGATCATGGTGGCGAAAGCGGCCGGCGCCCGCGCCATCTACGCTACCGACATCTCGAACTACCGGCTGCGCATGGCCCGTGAGATGGGCGCCGACTTGGCCCTGAACGTCTCCGAGGGGGATGCCTACCGCGTGATCATGGACGCTACCGACGGCGAGGGTGTAGATGTCCTGATGGAAATGTCGGGCGCGCCGCAGGCGGTGGACCTGGGCTTTCGCCTGCTCCGTTTCGGTGGCGAGGCGGCCATGTTGGGCCTGGCGCCGTCGGCCATCCCCTTCGATTTGAACAATCACATCGTCCTGAAAGGCGCCATCGTGTACGGCATCGTCGGCCGCGAGCTGTGGGCAACCTGGTACCGGATGCGCGGGCTGCTGGCAGGCCATGCCGTTGACCTGCGCCGAGTCATCACCCATCGCTTCGCCCTCGACGACTACGAAAAGGCCCTGCGGGTCATGCAAAGCGGCCAGAGCGGCAAAGTGGTGATGTTTCCGGACGGCGTGGGAACGGCCTCCGCAACGCTTTGAACGGCCCGTCGTAACGATTGGTCGGCCGTTCCCGGTCTGGGCTATAATCGGCCTGTCCGTCATCCGGAAGGTGACAGCCTGCAACGGTTACCTGTCCGTTTTCCTTTCGTTTTTCTCCCTCAGGAGGTTTTCATGGACGTCGGTAAATCCCTCAGCTTTGTGTTTGAGGACAAAAGATGGCTTGAAAAAACGCTGATCGGCGGTCTCATTCTATTGGGCACCCTCGTTCTGAGCTGGACCATCGTCGGCCTTTTCGTCGGCATAGGGCTGTTGTACGGCTACATGATCGAGGTGGTGCGCAACGTGCGCCGCGGGGAAGCCTACCCGTTGCCCGAATGGGACAACTGGAGCGATAAAATCGTCCTCGGCCTGAAGTACCTGGTCGTCTATCTCGTCTGGAGCCTGCCCCTGCTGATCGTGTGGATTCCCTTCGCCATCCTCTCGGCCATCGTCGGCAGCTCCTCGTCCGCCGACACGGCGGCCGGGATTCTCGGCGTGGCGTCGGTTTGCCTCAGCTGTCTGGCCATTCTGTACAGCCTGGTGTTGCTCCTGGCCAGCCCCGGCATCACCATCCGCTTCGCCGAGCGCGGGGAGATCACCGACGGCCTGGCCGTTTCCTCCATCCTGGCTTTCACCCGCGAGCACATCGGCGATGTCATCATCGCCATCATCATGGTCCTGGTCGTGAGCACTCTCGCCGGCATCGTCGGCACCCTCCTCTGCGGCATCGGCCTCCTCTTCACGGGCTTCTGGGCTACGGTCGTACAGGGCCATCTGTACGCCCAGGTCGGTTTGGGCAGGGCCACGGGTCTGGTTGCCACCTCCAGCCCGCGTTACGATCTCAGCCCGGAGGACGTGATGCCGGGCGTGGGCGAGTTGCCCGCCGGCGAGGAAAAGCCAACGGGGTAGCACAACTCCGCAGGAGTTGTGTTACAGGATGAGTCCTATGAGCGATTCCGCTTCGTCCGATACCCCACCCCGCAAACCGGCTGAACAGAGCTGGGATAACTGGGTGGAAGAGCGCATCCGCGAGGCCCAACAGGCCGGGTTGTTCGACAACCTGCCTGGCGCCGGCCAACCCCTGTCCTGGCGGCGCAACCCCTTTGCCCCGTCCGATCAGCAGCTGGCCTTTGACCTCATCCAGAACGCCGGCTACACCCTGCCCTGGATCGAAGAAGGCCGCGAGATTGACGACCGCATTGCCCGCGCCCGATCGCGGTTGCAGCGCGACTATGCCTGGTATCGGCGGGCCCGCGACCGGGCTACGGCGGCCGATCTGCTTGCGGTCGAGGCCGTCTGGCAACGACGACGCGAGGCCTTCAGCGACGAAGTGATTGCCATCAACCGCGCCATTGACCTTTACAACCTGAAAGCGCCTTCGGTCCAGGTGCACAAACTGCGGCTGGTCCTGGCCGACGAATTGGCCCGGCTGGAACAAGCCCCCTAATCGCCATGCACCCTTTGCACCGTCGGGCTTTCGTCTTCGACGCCCATTGCGACACCCTGGCCTGGACCCTACCCGGCCCCCAGCAACGCGACCTGCGCCATTGGGGCCAGGTTGGCCATCTCGATCTGCCGCGGATGGAAGCCGGCGGCATCAACGGCCAGATTTTCGCCTGTTTTCCCGGCGAAAACAACCTGACCGCTGCGCCCACAGCCGCGGCGCTCCGCCGCCTGGAGGGCCTGTACCGGCTGCTGGAGCAGGCACCCGACCGGCTGACCCTGGTGCGCACGGCCACAGACCTGGCCGGCCTCAGCCCTGACGGGCCTATCGGCGCCGTTCTCGGCCTCGAAGGCGCCGAAGCCCTCGATGGCTCTCTCGAGCTGCTCTACACCTTTTTTCGCCTGGGCGTGCGTGTGCTCGGTCTGGCCTGGAATGGTCGCAACGCCGCCTGCGACGGTGTGGCCGTCGGCGACCGTTATGGCCTGACTCCCTTCGGCCGGGACCTGGTGACCGCTTGTAACGAGCTCGGCATCGTCCTCGATGTCTCCCATCTGAACGCGGCCGGCATCGAGGACGTGCTGACCCTGAGCGCGCAGCCCGTCATCGCCAGCCACTCCCTGGCCCGTGCCGTTTTCGACCATCGGCGCAACCTCAGCGATGCGCAGCTGCGCGGGATTGCCGCTGCCGGCGGCGTCATCGGCGCCACCTTCGTGGCCGAATTCATGGCGGCGGCGCCCGACGAGGCCACCCTCGACCATCTCCTGGCCCATATCGAGCACATGTTGGCCGTGGCCGGCCCTGCCCACGTGGGCCTCGGTTCCGACTACGACGGCGCCACCATCTGTCGCGGTCTCGAAAGTGGCGAAAAATACCCCGTCCTTACTGACGCCATGCTGGCTCGCGGCTATCCTGAAGATGTGATCTGCGGCATCCTGGGCGAGAACTTTCGCCGTGTCTTTGTCCGGGTGCTGCCGCCCTGAGAGGTTCGCCATGCCTGACCGCACCATTTATCTCGACCATGCCGCCACCACGCCCGTCTCGCCGACGGCGCTGGCGGCGATGCTGCCCTATTTCGGTGAGATTTACGGCAACGCCTCCGGCATCTACCGCCAGGGGCGCCTGGCCAAACAGGCCCTGGAAGAGGCGCGGCGCACCGTGGCCGAGGTGCTCCATGCCCATCCCTCCGAGGTCGTCTTCACCTCCTGCGGCAGCGAAAGCGATAACCTGGTCCTGCGAGGCATCATGTGGGCCGCGCTGCGCGCCGGCCGCGGGCGTCATCTCATCATCAGCGCGGTCGAACACAAAGCCGTGCTCGAAACGGCCCATCAACTGGCCGAACTGTTCGATTGCGAAGTCACCGAGCTGCCGGTGGACGGCTACGGCCGGGTGGACCCCGACGACCTGCGCCGTGCCATCCGGCCGGATACGGCCCTCATCAGCATCATGACGGCCAACAACGAGGTGGGCACCCTCCAGCCGATTGCCGCCCTGGCCGCTGTGGCCCACGCCTACGGTATCCCCTTTCACACCGATGCCGTGCAGGCGCCCGGTCACCTGCCGCTCGATGTGCAGGCCCTGGGCGTGGATGCCCTGGCCCTGTCGGGTCACAAGTTCTACGGGCCGAAGGGCGTGGGGGTAACCTGGCTGCGGAGCGGCCTGAGCCTGGTGCCCGTGCAGACCGGCGGCAGCCACGAGGGCAAGCGTCGCGCCGGCACCGAAAACGTAGCCGGCATCGTCGGCCTGGCTGCGGCCCTGCGCGAGGCCGAGGACCTGCGGCCGGCGGAAACCACGCGGCTGCTCGAGCTACGCAATCGGCTCCTCGATGCCATTCCCGCGCTCATCCCCAACACCCGCATCAGCGGCCATCCCCATGAACGCCTGCCCCATCACGCCAGTTTCCTGTTTGCGGGCATCGAGATCCAAGGCGTGCTCATGGGCCTCGACATGGCCGGGATCGCCGCCAGCAGCGGATCGGCCTGCACCAGCGCCGCCCAAACCCCTTCCCATGTGCTCACAGCCATGGGCGTGAGCGCAGCCGATGCCGTTGGCCACCTGCGTCTGACCCTGGGCCGTAGCACCACGGCCGAGGATATCGAGGAAGTGCTGCGGGTGTTACCGCCGCTCGTACAACGCCTGCGCCGTCTTCAGAGTGGTAACTGGTGATTGGTTACTGGTCATTGCATCCGTTTTCGTTGTTTGTGTTTTTACACATTCACCATTCACCATTCACCAGTCACCAGTCGCCAGTCACCAGTTACGAGTTACCATCATCGCCTATGTCACGTCCCCGCGTGTGGGTCATCGGCCTCGACGGCGTGCCCTGGAGCCTGCTCCAACCCTGGATTGATGCCGGCCATCTGCCGACGCTGGCTCGCCTCCAGGCCGGTGGCGCCTGGGGCAGTCTCAGCTCGCCCATGCAGTTTCTGACGGCAGTGGCCTGGTCCAGCTTCATCACCGGTCTCAATCCCGGCAAACACGGCATTTTCGATTTTGCCCGGCGCATACCCGGCTCCTACGAGCAGGAATTGACCAACGCGGCCCATCGCGCCGGCCGCAGCCTGTGGCGCATCCTGTCCGATGCGGGGCGTCGCGTGGGCGTGGTCAATGTGCCGATGACCTTCCCACCCGAACCGGTCAATGGCTTTCTCATCTCCGGCCTCGATACGCCCGGTCTCGATTCGGCCTACACCTATCCGCCCGAACTCAAGGCCGAGGTGCGCGATGTGCACTTCATCGCCGTCAGCACCATCGGCAAGTCCCACGCCGCCTATCTGGCCGAAACCCTGGATGGGATTGACAAACGCTTCGAGTTGTTGTGGCGTACCATTGACCGGGAACCGTTGGACTTTTACATGTGGGTCGAGATGGAGACGGATGCCATCCAACATTGCTCATGGCATCTGCTGGACGACCCGACCCAGCCGGGCCATGACGCCATCCTCCAGGTCTATCGCCGGATTGACCACCACCTGGCGCGGTTGGTGGCGGCGCTGCCGCCGGACGTGACCCTGATCGTCATGTCCGACCACGGAGCCGGGCCCATTGCGAAAACGGTCTATCTCGACCGCTGGCTGGCGCAACAGGGTTGGCTGCACTACCGTCGGGCCACTGGGCCGTCCGACCGTCTGCGCCATCTCGCCCGCGTGGGGCTACGGCAGACGCTCTATCTGGCGCAGCGCTTTCTGCCGGTGGGGGTCAAGGGTTTCCTCAAGCGGTTCCGCGGGGCCCACGCCGCAGTCGAGACTTTCATTGACAAGGCCGAGGTGGATTGGTCGCGCACGGTGGCCTATGCCACGGGCAATTTGGGCAACATCAACCTCAACATCAAGGGCCGCGACCCGCAAGGGGTCATTGAACCCGACGAAGTCGAAGACGTCATCACCGCCATCAGCCAGGCCCTCTATGCCCTGCGGGACCCCGACACGGGCGAGCCGATGGTGGCGCAGGTGCTCCGTCGCGAAGAGGTCTACACCGGCGACCTGGTAGACCGAGCGCCCGACCTGCTCATCCGCTGGACCGATGACAAATACCTGGCGGTGAAGGACTACGAGGGTCAGCCCGACGGGCCTATTTTCGGTTACAAGCAGAAGTTCGGCCGCCACGGCGCCGCCTATGCCCTCGACCAAACCGGCACCCACATCCGGGAGGGCATTGCCATGTTCCACGGCTACGGCGTGCGGCCGGGCGCGCGTCTGCAGGGGGCCCAGCTTTTCGACCTGACCCCCACGATCCTCTATTTGCTCGATGTGCCCATTCCGCAGGCCATGGATGGCCGCGTCCTCACCGAGATACTGGATCCGACCGTGATCACTTGGGTTCCGCGCTACGAGACGGAAGCGCGCGAGCCGCACCGGACGGGCGATTTCGAGTGGACCGCCGCCGATGAAGAGGCGCTGCGGGCGCGGCTCCAGGGATTGGGGTATGTGGCGTGATGTGGCGTTGTTCGTTGTTTGTCACGTGCCCTGTGAGAAGTCCCCAAGCGAGACGGAAGACGAACGACGGAAGACCAAGAGCTTTTCGTCGTTCGCATTCCGTCCTTCGTGCCGATCTTGAGCCGTTTACCGAGAGGGAAGCCACGGGACGAAAACCGTTCCTGTTCATGTGATGTTCGACCGCGACCTGGCCGATCTGGCCGTGATTATCGTCAATTGGAACGCGGCGGCCTATTTGCCGACGGCGTTGGAGTCGCTGTTCGCCAACCAGGGCGGGCTGACCCTGCAGGTCTGGGTGATCGACAACGCCTCGACCGATGGCTCGCCGGCCCTGGTGCGGGCGCGGTTTCCCCAGGTCGAGGTCGTGGTCAACAGCACGAACGTGGGTTTTGCCGCGGCCAATAACCAGGGTCTGCGGCTGGCGCAAGCGCGCTACGTGCTACTGCTCAATCCCGATACGTTCTTGCCCGATGGCGCGCTGGCCCAACTCGTGGCCTATCTGGAAGCCCATCCCGATGTGGGCGTAGTGGGGCCGCGGCTGGTGGGAGGCCGCGGCAAAATCCAGGGTGGCGCTGCCGGTTACGACCCATCGCCGGCGACGTTGTTCAGCTACGCCACCTTTCTCTACCGGCTGTTTCCGGGCCGGGTGCGCGGGCTGTGGTTGCCGCAGGCCCTCTATGCCCGTGGGGAACCCATTGCGGTGGATTGGGTGTCGGGCGCCTGCATGCTCGTGCGCCGTGAGGCCATTCTGGCGGCCGGGCCGTTGGACGAGGGCTATTTCATGTACGTGGAGGATGTCGAGTGGTGCCGCCGCATCCGCGCGGCGGGTTATCGTGTCGTCTGTCATCCGGGGGTTAGCGTTGTCCACTATATCGGCGGCAGCACGCGCCAGCTGGGCAGCGATTTCCACGCCCATAACGTCAACGCGTTGGATCGGGACCTGCGGCGACGGTATGGCGCGACGCAAGTGGCCTTGATGCACCTGATCGCCGCGTTCGGCTTTTTCCTCCGCTATCTGCTTTACGAGTGGCAGTGGCGTCGTTGGCACAACCCCGTGTTCATCGAGCTGCGCGACCTGTGGGCTGCCTGTTTGAAGACGAGCCTGGCCCGGGTTTTCGGCCCCGCGCCCGACCCCCAAACTGCCTCGGCGCTCGTCCCCCGCTCTCCCGTCATCGGCGGCTAGCCAGCGCGCCCGTTCGACCATGTCCGCCGCCCGTTCCGTTGCCCGCAACACCCTGTATCTCAGCCTGGCCCAAGGCATCCGCATCCTGTTGGGTTTCGGGTTGATCCTGTACATCGCCAACGCCTTTGGCGTGGCCTGGCAGGGCAAGTTCAGCATCCTTCTCGCCTTTCTGAACGTTTTTCAGGTTCTGGCCTCGTTGGGGCTGCCGCGGCTGATCACCCGCGAGGTGGCGCGGACGCCGGCAGAGAGCAATCGCTACTTCTGGGCCGGATTGCTCGGCCAGGGGGTCGGCACGGTCATCATTGCCCTGGCCATGTACGCGGCGGTGACGGCCATGCCCTATCCCGCCGATACGAAGGCCATGCTCACCTTGGCCATCTCGGCCCTACCCGTGTTCACGGTCTATTCCGTAGCGGCGGCGCTGCTGCGGGCGCGTGAGGCGATGCACTACCTGGTCTATGCCGAAGTGCTCAGTTCCCTGGCCCAGATCGGCCTGGCCGTGACCGTGCTGGCGCGGTGGCAGAGCGTGATGGCCCTGGCCCTGATTCGCGTGGGCGGGTTGGGCATGGCGGCCGTGCTCGTCGTGATTGCAACGCAGCGTTTGGGCCTGTGGGGCCGACCGCGCTGGGAGCCGCGCTTCGCTGGCCATTTGCTGCGCGGATCGGCCTCCTTTTTCGGCATGGCCGGTCTCGATGCCCTGCTGCAACGGATGGATGTGCTCATCCTCTCGGTGTTGGCGGGCGAAACGGCTGCGGGCCTGTACGACGCCGCTTTTCAGCTCATCAAGGTCATCATGACCCTGGTCATGGCCTTCACCGATGCCCTCTATCCGGTGCTCTCCCGCCTGTTCGTACAGGCGCGAGCCCGTTTCAGCCTGGCCGTGGGCAAGGCGTTGCACTACGGCCTGTTGCTTCTGTTGCCGGCAGCCGCCGGACTGAGCGTTTTGGCCCCGCGGGTGATCGGCCTCCTCTATCGGCGGGCCGAATACGGCCCGGCGGCAGCCGTCCTGGCCGTGGCCGCCTGGGCCATGGTGGCCTACCTGGCCCACATGGTGCTGACGCGAGCGCTCATGGCGGGCAACCGGCCGCGCGCGGCCTTGGTGGTGACCGTGGTCATGGTGGTCGTGGGAGCCGGGGCCATGGCCGTGGGCAGCCGGCTGGCCGGCGCCGTGGGTGCGGCCTTGGGCCTGCTCGTCATGTACGGGTTGGGCAGTCTGCTGGCCTGGTGGCAGGTACGCGCTTGGTCGCCTGCTTTTGATCCCCTGGCCGCGGCGCGGTCGGCCCTGGCCGCCGGCGCGATGGCCGTCATCGTGCTTCTGCTGCCGCCCTGGCCGCTGGCCCTACTCGTCGGGCTTGGCGCCGGCCTCTATCTGGCGTTGGCGCTGGCTTTGCATGCCTTCGACCGCCATGACCTGCGGGTCTGGCGCTCGGTGTGGGGCGAACGATGGGCCGGATAGCCATCATCGGCGCCGAGGTCTTCACCCCTCGGGTCCGCCTGGCTTCGGGCCTGGTGCTGGTCGAGGACGGCCGTATCCGGGCCGTGGGCCGCAGCCACGAGATACCCCTGCCGCCCGATACGCGTCTCCTCGATGCCGGCGGCCTCCAGGTGCTGCCGGCCCTGGTTGACCTGGCCTGGCGCGGGGAGATGCCCCCGCCGCTGGAAACGGGCATCGGCCGCTTCGCGCCCGCGGTGACCGTGCGCGAAGAGACTGACCTGGACCGGGTGGCGGCCGCGGCCATGAGCCTGCGCGCTTCGGCGGCAGCAGGACGGTCGCCAGGGTTGCACCTCATCCTCTTGGACGAGTTCCCGTCCTGGGACGCCATCCAGGCCGCTGCGGACGATGCCATCGCCCTGGTCACCCTGCCGGCGGCGCATCCGCACACCCCGGTTCTGGCGCGCCGGCTGTGGCGCGCCGGACCGCGTCTGATTCTGGCCGGACCAACGCCGACAGACCCGTTTCTGGCCGATGGGATCACCTGCGGCCTGGCCGCAACGACGGACCCGGCGGCGCCGCTGTCGGCCCGCTCCTGGTTGGTGACGCCCACGCCGGCTGCTGCTGCGCCCGCCCGCGCTCTGCTCTTGAGCCGACGGGAGGAGCCACTCACAGCGGCGCTGCTGGCCGCGCCCGAACCCGATCCGGTCGTTCTGTTGGCCGCTACATCCCATCCCGCGGCATTTCTGGGCTTGCCCGCAGGACGCCTGGCGCCCGGCACCGATGCCGACCTGCTGTGTCGGTCGCGGCAGGGCGAGGTGGTGTGGCGGATGGTCAAAGGGGCGCTGGAGGCGGCAGGAGGGTCGTAACAGCTCGGCCCGGTGTTTTCTTCCCAAAGCCAACTACCCACCATCTTGGTCTCCGGGCGTTCTTCGGGTAGCATAAGCAGCCATGCGCGACGCACTGCTGGTCTTGCCCCTTGTCTTGAGCCTGATCGGCGCCGGGCTGGCCGCATTGTGGGGGCTGCCGGCGTTCAATCGCCGCCTGAGTACGGTACAGGCAGCCTGGCTGGTGGCCCTGGCGCCGCTGACGGCCTTCGTCTTCCTCCTATCCCGGCTGCCGTCGGTGCTTGGCGGTGCCGCTCTGGTCTGGCGCACGGACTGGATGCCTTCGTTGGACATGGCCGCCGTGCTCTATCTCGACGGTCTCGGTGCCCTGTTCGCCCTTCTCGTCAGCGGCATCGGCGCGTTGGTCGTCATTTACACGGGCTATTACTTCCGAGGGGATGGCAGCGCCTGGCGTTTTCTGACCTATCTCCTCCTGTTCATGACGAGCATGCTGGGCCTGGTGCTGGCAGGCGATGTCATCACCCTGTTCGTCTTCTGGGAAGGGACCAGCATCACCTCGTTTCTGCTCATCGGCTACAAGACGAAAGACGAGGAAGCCCGGCGTGGAGCCTTCAAGGCGCTGTTCATCACCAGCGGCGGTGGCATTGCCCTGCTGGCGGGTCTCGTGTTCGTGGCCGTCCTGGCTGGCGGCGCCGATTATCCGACCATCCTGAGCCGCCGGGACCTGTTGACCACGAGTCCGCTTTATCCGGTCGTGCTGGGGTTGATCGCCTTTGGCGCGTTCACGAAAAGCGCGCAGGCCCCGGCCCACATCTGGTTGCCCGCGGCCATGACCGCGCCCACGCCGGCCAGCGCCTATCTCCATTCGGCCACCATGGTCAAGGCCGGCATCTATCTGCTGGCCCGCTTCCACCCGGCCTTGGGCGGTACGGAAGCCTGGTTTGCCGTTCTGACCGGGTTTGGACTGCTGACGATGCTCACCGGGGCCTACCTGGGCCTGAAACAGAACGACCTGAAGGCCCTGCTGGCCTATTCCACCGTGAGTCAGCTCGGCGTCATGGTCATGCTGGTGGGCGCCGAAACGTCCATCGCCTTCAAGGCCGTGGTCGTCAGCATTCTGGCCCATGCGTTGTACAAGGGCGCCCTGTTTCTGATCGTGGGCATTGTGGACCACGAGACGGGCACACGCGACCTGCGCCGGTTGGGCGGATTGGGTCGGGCCATGCCGTTGACGCTGGCCGTAGCAGCGCCGGCGGCGTTGTCCATGGCGGGGCTGCCGCCTCTGTTCGGCTTTCTGGCCAAAGAGACCCTGCTGGCCTCGGTGACCCATCCGCAGGTGCCGCCGTTGGTCGCCACGCTGCTGACAACGGCCACCGTGATCGCGGGTGCGTTGCTCCTGGCCCAAGCGGTGCTTTTGATCAGCGATGTGTTCTTGGGCCGCCCGCGCGACCCCCATATCCACGGCCACGAACCGCCGCTGGGGATGCTCTTGGCCCCGGCCATCCTGGCTGCCCTCTCGCTCGTTTTGGGCCTGCTGCCCGAACCCATTCCCCTGGCGACCTTCGTGGCGACGGCGGCCTCGGCGGCCTACGGCGAGACGGTGAAGGTCTCGCTGGCGATTTGGGCCGGGGTAACGGTGCCGTTCGTCCTCAGCGTCGTGGCCGTCTCGCTGGGGACGCTGATCGGGTTGGGTCGTCATCCCGTGCGCCGTTGGCAAGCGGCGTTATGGCCATGGTTCAGCTTCGACGGCGTGTACGAGAAAGTCCTTCAAGGGCTGATGGCGGCGGCCCGTCTGAGCACGCGACTCCAGATGGGGCAGCTGCGCCGTTATCTGGCCATCATGCTGACGGCGCTGACGCTCCTCATGCTGTGGGAAGGGCGTCTGCCCGTGCCGGAGGTGCTGTCCATCGAGCCGCCGGATGAGCTGACCATCCTGAGGATTTTTACCCTTTTCCTGGCCGCTGGCGCGGCAGGTTTGAGCATCTTCCTGGTGCGCGATTTCTTTGCCATCCTGGCGCTCGGTGTTTCGAGTCTGGGGGTGGCTGCGATCATGGTTTTGGAACTGGCGCCGGATGTGGCCCTGGTTCAGGTGGTGGTGGACCTGCTGAGCGTGGTGCTGCTGACACTGGCGCTGAGCCTGCTCCCACGCGAACAACGACGCCGGGCCTGGGAGCTGACCTTCCGCCAGAGTCGTGGCGGTTTGCTGCGCGATGGCCTGATCGCGGTGGCGGGTGGCGTAGCCGTTGCGGCGCTGACGCTGGCCGCCCTGGCTTCACGACCACGGCCAAGCCTTGTCACGCCCTATTACGAGGCCAATGCCAAGCCGTTAGCCGGCGCCATCGATATCGTCGGGGCCATCATCGTGGATTTTCGCGGTTTCGATACGCTCATCGAGATCCTCGTCTTTAGCCTGGCCGGGCTGGGGGTCTATGCCCTGCTGCGTTATGCCACACAGAGCGACCGCCGCGAAGCCGGTGCGGTTTTGGCCCCTCCCCCCGAAGCCGAGAATCCCAGCCTGGCGCCAGGTGTGCGGGAACTACGCGACAAGGCGATCATGGGCATCGGCGGGCCCCGCTCGTCGCCGTTCGTCCGCCTCCTGGCGCGCATCTTGTTGCCGGTCATGATGGTGGTGGCGGTCACCCAGATCATGTACGGCCACGAACAGGCCGGCGACGGTTTCACGGCCGGGGTCATTGTCAGTTTGGTCATTGCCTTTTGGTATGTCATTTTCGGTTACGAAGAGACCCTCCAGCGGCTGCCGTGGCTACGTCCCTTCCCCTTGGTCGGCATGGCGCTGACCTTGGCTCTCGGCAACGGCATCGCCTCGGCGGCGCTGACCGGTTCGTTTTTCGGGCGTGTGGATTACGGCGCCCTGTTGGGATTGCCCTTGCCGCGCGGCTTCGGGCTTAGTTCGTCCTTTTTCTTTGAAGTGGCCATCGCCCTGACGGTGCTCGGCGGCGTTGCCCTGATGTTGGCGGCGCTAGGACACCCTCAGGATGAACCCTGACGTTGGAGACTGCCCATGCTCGATTTGCTCAAAGCCATCGCTGTCGGCGCCATGTTCGCCATCGGCCTTTTTCAGTTGTTGCGCCGTAATGTCATCCGGTCGGCCATCGGCCTGCTGGTGATCACGAATGCGGTCAATCTGTTTTTGCTCATGACTGGCGCCTATCGGGGCAAGGTGATCCCCTATGTGAATGCCGTGGGCCAGCGCAGCGATGCCCTGCCGCAAGCGTTGGTGCTCACGGCCATCGTCATCGGCATGGCCGGATTCGTGTTGGTGCTGGCGCTGCTCTATGTGCTGGCCATGCGTTATCGCACGGCCGACGCCGATGCCATCGCCGATTTGAAACATTGAGCACGTGCATGGCTTCCCTCGTTCTGTTGCCCATTCTCGTTCCCCTGGCCGGCGCCACGCTCGGTTTGCTCTTCTGGCGTTGGCGGGGCTGGCAAGCAGCCTGGTCGGCGGGCGCACTGGCCGTTTCGTTGCTCAGTTCCATCCTATTGCTGGCCGAAGCCTGGCGTCGCGGGCCGGTGGTCTTTCAACTGGGCGGCTGGCCGGCGCCGTTTGGCATCTCCCTGGTGGGTGATTTGCCGGCAGCGACCTTCGTCCTCATGGCGCAGGTCGTGCTGATGGCCGGGTTGCTCTACGCCCTGGGCTGCCGTGATCGCTGTGTCACGTTTCCCGTGTTCTATCCGCTGTTCCTGTTTTTGACCGCCGCCCTCACGGGTTCCTTCCTCACCGGCGACGTTTTCAATCTGTTCGTTTTTGCCGAGCTGCTGGTGGCGTCGGCTACGGTGCTTACGGCCTTGGCCGATGAACGCAGTGGGGTCGAGGCGGCTTATAAGTACTTCTACATCAGCCTGCTGGCCTCCATCGTCTGGTTGAGCGCCGTGGGCAGCTTGTACGCGTCATACGGCACGCTGAACATGGCCGACCTGGCCCAACGCCTGGCGGCCGATCCTTCACCGCCGCTGGTGCCGGCGGCAGTCGTGCTGATGCTGGTCTTCTTCATGATCAAGGCGGCGGTGGTGCCTTTTCACTTCTGGCAACCCGATTTCCATGCCGCCGCGCCCACTGCGGTCAGCGCCATGCTCTCGTCGGTGGTGGTCAAAATGGGGGTCTATGGCTTCATGCGTATGACCACCCTTCTCTTTCGGCCCCAGGCGGCCATGCT
This sequence comes from Caldilineales bacterium, assembly GCA_026417535.1. Classification (GTDB taxonomy): domain Bacteria; phylum Chloroflexota; class Anaerolineae; order J102; family J102; genus SSF26. Next base: position 15,065 of record JAOADB010000005.1, on the reverse strand, counting down.
GCAAGACTGGCTGGTTGTGTTCGGTCTGGTGGGGATCGTTTTTGGCGGACTCACGGCGCTGGGAACGCACCATCTCAAGCGGATGCTGGCCTATTCGACTCTGGCCCAGATCGGCTTTATCCTGGTCGCCATCGGCTGGGGGACGCCATCGGCGCTGGCCGCAGCCGTCATCCTCACCGTGAACCACAGCCTGGTCAAAGCGGCCTTGCTGATGCTGGCCGGCGCCATAGCGAGTCGGGCGGAGGTCAAATCGGCCGCTTTTGCCAACCTGATCGGTCTGGGCAAGGGCGCGCCCTTCCTGGGGGCGCTGTTTCTTCTGGGTGGGATGGCCTTGGCTGGGATTCCACCCATGAACGGCTTTGTCGGCAAGCTCGCTCTGTTCCGCAGCGGCATCCTGGCCGCAGCCTATCCTTCGCTGGCCTTTCTCGGTGTGGCCAGCATCCTCACCCTGGTCTATGTCACCCGTGCGTTTCAGATGATCTGGTGGGAACCGGCCCCTTCTGGCGCCAAGGTCAAACCCGGTGGAGATCGGCTGCTGGCTCCGACGATTCTGATCGTGCTGTGTGTGCTCTTGGGCCTGTGGCCCGAACCGTTGTTGGCCCTGGCCAACGCTGTCAGCGCCTGGTTACTCGCTCCGAACGCCTATATCGCTGCCGTCATGGGGTTTTGACGATGGTCATGGCCTTTTTGCGCACCTTCGTCGTTCTGTTCGGCGTCTATTTGGCCATCACCGGCAATCTAGAGCCGGCCAATCTCATTCTCGGTCTCATTGTGGCTGCCATTATCACGGTGCTGGTGCCCCCTCGCTCCCGCGCCGGAAGCCTGTCGCGTCTGCCCGGTGCCCTGTGGGGCCTGATACGCTACCTCGTCATCCTGGCTGTGGATATCATCACAAATGGCATCAACGTGGCTCGCATCGTTCTCGATCCGGCGTTGCCCATCCGGCCTGGTATCATTGCCATCCCTTCGGGTTGTCATAACGAGGTGGCCACAGCCCTCAGCGCCCATGCCATTTCGGTAACGCCTGGTGAGTTAGTCATGGGCATTGATGAGCAATTTACCCTTTACGTCCATTGTCTCGATGTGACCCATGCGGCCGAATACAGCGCGCAAGCCCAAGCCATGCGTCGCGAGCTGTTAAGCAAGATTTTATATTAATCCGATAATTGCAACCAATTGCCAATTTTATCGATTGTCAGTAACCAGTAACCAGTAACTAGTAACTAGTAACCAGTTACTAGTTACTAGTTACTGGTTACTGGTTACTAAACTCCTTGTCCTTTCGTATATCGTATGACTCAACAAATTCTCTTTTTCGTATTGCACGGTTCTCTCATCATCCATCTTGGCCTGATCGTGGTGTGTGTGTGGCGCGTGTGGCGCGGTGAGAACGTCATTGACCGCATCATCGGCGCTGACCTGGTGAGTACGCTTATCCTGGCCGTGCTCGTCCTCGTGGCCCTCATCTGGCTGAACCCGACGTACATTGACGTTGCCCTGGGCCTGGCCGGACTGAGTTTTGTCGGCACCATCGCGCTGACCAAGTACATCGCCGACCAGCAACTTTTCTGAAAGGGATGACGACATGAACCTGGTTCTGGAACTCTTTGCCATTGCCGTGGTGATCATCGGTACGGCTTTTTCGGTTATTGGCGTGCTCGGTTTCATGCGCCTGCCCGATGTGTACACCCGCCTGCATGCCACCGGCAAGGTGAGCATTTTCGGTGTAGTGCTCCTGTTGCTGGCGACAGTGGCCTTGACGCCGCTCGGTTTTGCCAAGGGGCTGGTTCTCATCGTGCTCTTGGTGCTTGGTGGGCCGGCCACCTCCCATGCCCTTGGCTCGGCCGCCCATCGTCTCGGTATTCCCCTGCGCCAGGCGCTGCGCGATGACCTGCAGGCGCTGGAAAGCAGTGACCACCCAGAGCCCCAGAGAGTGGGCTGAGCAGAGGCGCACGCCATCGGGCCGGTGTCGAGTCGGTTTCGGATGCCGCGAAACGCCCCGGCCCAGCGGGCGTTTAACGTCGGAGTTGGGTATCATGGAAGACAAGGATAGTTCTGCGCCTCCTGCCCCAACCGGAGCATTCCATCCTCCAGGAGTGATTGCGATGAAAGTCAAAAGCGTGCCGCTAGGCGTGGACACCTCGACCCCGATTACGCGGCTGGCACGCACCTTCCAACGGTTCGCCGAAATCGAGGGTTCGGGTGGCATTGTCCTGCTCATCTGTGCTCTGATCGGGTTGGCGTTGGCCAATTCCCCATGGTCGCAGGAGTACATGAACTTTCTCGATCGGCATTTCCTGGTCGCTTTCGACCCCCTCTTCACCCTCGATCTGCCGTTGTCGCAATGGGTCAACGACGGCCTGATGGTGGTGTTTTTCTTCGTGGTCGGCCTGGAGATCAAGCGGGAAATCCTGATCGGCGAACTCTCGTCCCCACGGCGGGCCGTCTTACCGATCATGGCTGCGACCGGAGGCATGGTCGTCCCTGCTCTTATCTATGTGTTGTTCAATCACGGGGGAACCGGCGAACGGGGCTGGGGCATCCCTATGGCCACCGATATTGCCTTCGCCCTGGGTGCGCTTTCACTGTTGGGACGGCGGGTGCCCGTTTCGCTCAAGGTCTTCCTAACGGCGCTGGCCATTGCCGATGACCTCGGCGCTGTCCTCGTCATTGCCATCTTCTATACCGACACCCTCAACATGCTGGCGCTGGAACTGGGCATACTCACTCTACTGGCGCTGGTCATCTTCAATCGCCTGGGAGGGCGTAGCCTGGTTGTCTATGGCCTTCTGGGACTGATCACCTGGATTGATTTCTTTTTCTCCGGCGTTCACGCCACCGTGGCCGGCGTACTGGTGGCTATGACCATTCCCGTGCGTAACCGCATTGACGCCCAAACCTTTCTCGAACGCGGTCGCAGGCTCCTGGATTGGTTCGAGCACCATGGTGGACACGGTCGGCACGAAATCATTACCCCGGACCAACGTATGGCCATCCACGAATTGGAACAGGCCTGCAAACAGGTCGAAACGCCCTTGCATCGGTTCGAGACGATCCTGCATCCCTGGGTGGCCTACCTGATCATGCCCATCTTTGCCCTTACGAATGCCGGTGTGGCCCTCAATCTGGAGATGGTGCGCCACCTGTTGAGTCCGGTAGGATTGGGCATTTTCTTCGGTCTGGTCGTTGGCAAGTTCGTTGGCATTTTTACGGCTACCTTCCTGGCTGTAAAGCTGAAGCTGGCGGTATTGCCGCGCAATGTCCGTTGGGTGCACGTTGCTGGCGTGGCCTGTTTAGGGGGAATGGGCTTTACCATGTCGTTGTTCATCGCCGGCCTGGCCTTTGGCGGGCATGACTTTGCCGTCCTGCGTGATGCACCCCACCTGGCCCTGACGGTGTCCTCGAGTGCCGACCCGCTCTTGCACAATGTCTCGAAACTCGCCATCTTGACGGCCTCTCTGACGGCGGGGATGCTAGGCAGTCTGATCCTGTTGCGTGTGCCCATGCTCAGCGAAGCCGAGGCGGCAGCCGAGGAATGAGTCCACAGCGGCTTCTCCGCCAACACGTTATGGCCAACGGTTCGCCTGTGTAGGGGCCGGCCCCGCTTTCCGTTTCATGATAACCACCGTTCCACCATCTCGGTTGACCCTGAACGCTTTTTTCATCAACCAGAACAAATACGCTAGAAGATGAGCACCGAATAAAAAATAAACAAAAAATTAAATTACGACAAAAGCAACTATTTTTTTCAAATCTACAAAATTTTATGATCAAAAACTTGCACTAAGTCAAGCGAAAGGGTATACTCACCATGTAACAGACTTGCGGAGACGAATGAGGCATGCCTTTCACGGTAACGGACTTTCACGATCTGGTACGCTTGCTTTACGACTACCCCGAATGGCGGGCCGAAATTCGGCGGCTGGTGCTGACCGATGAAATTCTGGAACTTCCGGCCCTGGTTCGCCAGTTAGGCGAGGAGCAACGCGCCTTCGCCGAGGCCCAGCGCCGCACCGAGGAACGCGTCGGACGACTCGAAATCGCCATGGCCGAACTCGCCGAGGCCCAGCGCCGCACCGAAATAAGCCTGCAAAAACTGAGCGAGTCTCACGCCAAACTGGAAAAGGAGTTCGGCCAGTTCAAAGCCATCTTCGGCGCCACCGTGGAAGACGAGGCCAGCGGAGTCCTCCGCTCGGTGTTGGAAGAAAAGGGCTACCGTCCTCTCGGTGAGTCCTTCAATCTGGCCCTGGATGGAGAACTGGATGTGGTGTTGCCGGTCGCTACGCCCGACCGGGAGATTCTTTGGGCGGTTGTGGAGGCCAAGGCCCGTCTGAGCCAGAACGATGTGCGCGCCTGGGCGGATCGGATGAAGTCAGAGGGGTGGCAACGCCGCTTGGCCAAACGACAGGTGACAGGGCCCTATTTGGTATATGCCTTCGGAATTCGCGTTGACCGCAGTGCGATCGAGGAAGCCCAGCGCCAAGGGATTGGGCTGCTCACAGGGCAAGGAGAACGGGTGGCCCCCAAGGGATGGATAGTCCCGGAATCGCGATGATGGGCGATGGACGAGAGACGGTGGCCGATCTCCACCGTCTCTCGTCCGTCGTCCATCGTCCTGGCTCACGAGACGCACAACGAAACGACCGCTATGCCCAAACGCACCGATTTGCACTCGATTCTGATCATCGGCGCCGGACCCATCGTCATCGGTCAGGCCTGCGAGTTCGATTACAGCGGCTCACAGGCGGTCAAAGCCCTGAAAAAGGAGGGGTATCGGGTCATCCTAGTCAACAGCAACCCGGCGACGATCATGACCGACCCCGAGCTGGCCGACGCGACGTACATCGAGCCGCTCACCGCCGATATCCTAGAACAGATCATCGCCCGCGAACGGCCCGACGCGCTTCTCCCTACCGTGGGCGGCCAGACGGGTCTCAATTTGGCCGTGGAACTGGCCACCCGCGGCGTCCTCGAACGCTACGGCGTCGAGCTGATCGGCGCTTCGTTGCGGGCGGTGCAGCTGGCCGAGGACCGTCTCCTCTTCAAAGAGACCATGCTGGCTGCCGGGCTGGCCTGTCCACAGTCGGGATTGGCCCGCAGCCTGGACGAAGCCTGGGCCATCGCCCGCAGCATCGGTCGCTTTCCCATCCTGATCCGCCCATCCTTCACCCTGGGCGGGAGCGGCGGCGGCATCGCCCACAACGAGAGCGAGTTCGCCGACAAGGTTGAACACGGGTTACGCCTGTCGCCGGTCGGCAGCGTGCTGATCGAGGAATCCGTCCTGGGGTGGAAGGAGTTCGAGCTGGAGGTCATGCGTGACCGAGCCGACAACTTCGTCGTCGTTTGCAGCATCGAGAACCTGGACCCGATGGGCATCCACACTGGCGACAGCATCACCGTAGCGCCGGCCCAGACCCTGACCGATAAGGAGTATCAACGGCTGCGGGACCAGGCGCGGCGGGTGATGTCGGCAGTGGGCGTCGAAACCGGCGGCGCCAACGTGCAGTTCGCGGTCAACCCGAATGATGGCCGTGTCCTCGTCATCGAGATGAACCCACGCGTCAGCCGTTCCTCGGCCCTGGCCTCCAAGGCCACCGGTTTCCCCATCGCCAAAATCGCCGCCCTGCTGGCCGTGGGCTACACCCTCGACGAGCTGCGCAACGACATCACCCGTGAGACGGTGGCGGCTTTTGAACCCAGCCTGGATTACGTCGTCGTCAAAATCCCCCGCTTCGCCTTCGAAAAATTCCCCGATGTGGACCCGACCCTCGGCCCGCAGATGAAAAGCGTGGGCGAGGTCATGGCCATCGGCCGCACCTTCAAAGAGGCCTTCAACAAAGCCTTTCGTTCCCTCGAGATCGGTCTGCCCGGCTGGCAGGGCCTGGGCACTCCCACGGCCCCCCTCGCTCCCGATGCCGTGGCCCACCTGTTGACCTGGCCCAACCGGGATCGGCTGCGCGCCGTACACGACGCCCTCTGGCAGGGTTGGGCAGTGGAAACCATCGCCCGCCTGAGCGGTTTCGATCCCTGGTTCATCGCCCAGCTCGCCCAAATCGTGTCCCTTGAAAAGGCGTTGTTCGATCAGTGTCTGGCCGAGGTGCCGTCCGCCCTATGGCGACGGGCCAAGCGTTACGGCCTGTCCGACGCCCGGATCGCTGCCCTGCTGAGGCCGCCGACAACGGCTGCAGCCGTGCGCATGCGGCGCCAGGAGTTGGGCATCGTCCCCACGTATGGCCGCGTGGACACCTGCGCCGCCGAGTTCGAAGCTTACACGCCTTATCTCTACAGCACCTACGAAAGCGAGGACGAGTCCGCACCCACTGATCGGCCCAAGGTCATCATCCTCGGCGGCGGCCCAAACCGCATCGGCCAGGGCATCGAATTCGACTACTGCTGTTGCCATGCCGCCTTTGCCCTGCGCGACTTGGGCTACGAGGCCATCATGGTCAATTGCAACCCCGAAACGGTCTCGACGGATTACGACACCTCGGACCGGCTCTATTTCGAACCGCTGACGGCCGAGGACGTGTTGAACATCGTCAAGCGGGAAGGCGCCGCCGGAACCGTGTGCGGGGTCATCGTCCAGTTCGGCGGCCAGACACCCCTCAACCTGGTTGGGAGCCTGGCCGCAGCCGGGGTCCCCATCCTCGGCACAAGCCCAGAGGCCATCGACCTGGCCGAAGACCGCGAGCGCTTTGCCGGCCTGTTGGCCGAACTCGACATCCCCTGTCCGGCCCACGGCATCGCCCGCAGCCCGGCCGAAGCCAAAGCCGTGGCCCGGCAGATCGGCTATCCCGTTGTCGTGCGGCCCAGCTACGTCCTCGGTGGCCGCGCCATGGCCATCGTCGGCACCGAGGACGCCTTGGACCGTTACATGGCCGAGGCCGTACGCGTGGCCGAGGGCAATCCCATCCTCATTGACCAGTTTCTGGAGGATGCCTACGAGATTGACGTGGATGCCCTTGCCGACGGCGAACGGGTAGTCATCGGCGGCATCATGCAACACATCGAAGAGGCCGGTATCCACTCCGGCGACAGTGCCTGTGTGCTGCCGCCCTACAAGGTCTCCCTTTACCATCTGTCCATCATCCGCGACTACACCGAACGCCTGGGCCTGGCCTTGGGTGTGCGCGGGCTAATGAACGTGCAATACGCCATCAAGGACGACATCGTCTATGTGCTCGAGGTGAACCCGCGCGCCAGCCGCACCGTGCCCTTTGTCGCCAAAGCCACGGGCGTGCCGCTGGCCCGGCTGGCCACGCGGGTGATGATGGGCCAAACCCTGGCCGAGTTAGGCCTCACGGAAGAACCGCCCGTGAACGGCTTTTTCGTCAAGGAAGCCGTGTTGCCTTTCCGCAAGTTCCCGGAGGTGGATGCCGTGTTAGGGCCGGAGATGCGCTCGACCGGCGAGGTCATGGGGCATGCCCCCCGTTTCGGCCATGCCTTTGCCAAGGCGCAGATGGCTGCAGGCATGCCCCTCCCCCTAAGCGGCGGTGTGTTGATCACGGTCAACGACTTCGACAAGGGCGCGGCGCTCAAAATCGCCCGCGACCTGCATCGCCTGGGCTTTGCGCTGTACGCGACGATGGGTACCGGCACCTATTTCCACCGCGCCGGTATCCCGGCCACCATCCTGGCCAGGGCCTCGGCCGGAGCGGGCGCTTACACCACTCTCGATGCCCTGCGCGACGGCAAGATCCAGCTCATCATCAACACGCCTCTTGGCCCCGAAAGCCGCAGCGACGGCGCCCGTTTACGTCGGTTGGCCACACGGCTCAACGTGCCCCTCATCACCACCCTTTCGGCCGCTCAGGCGGCGGTCAACGGCATTCGCGCCCTGCGCGAAAAGGCGCTGGGCGTGCACAGCCTCCAAGAACACCATCGCCTGAACCCATCCCGGAGCCTCAGAGCATGAGCCAAGTGCCTTTGCATGTGCTGAGCGACCGGTTACGCGTCCTCGTGGACGAGGAACGCGACTATCAGGCCGCCTTTGCCTTAGGACGGCACCTGTTGCGCTACTGGCCCAAACACGTAGCCACCTACGCCCGACTCGCTGGGGCGGCGCTGGCGGCCGGGCTGACGGCCGACGCTGTGGACCTGTATCAGCGCTGTCTCAGTGCCGACCCCGAAAACGCCGACCTGTGGGGCGGTTATGCCCGCGCCGCCGCCGACCTGGGCCTGAAAGCCGAGGCCGAGATGGCCGCCCAGTACGCCGTCGACCTGATCGACGAGACCGGAGCCACCCTGCCTGCCCAAGCCCATCTCGCCCTACGCCGCGGGGATCCCATCACCGCGCGTGACCGGTATGTCCGGGCGATGGCCGACCATCCCGGCCGCATGGACCTCCTCCTCGGCCTGGCCACAGTCCTGATGGAACTGGGCGAGGAAGCGTATAGCGAACGGGTGGCCCGCCAAGTGCTCGTCTGGCTGCCCAACAGCCTGAAAGCGCACCACCTGCTGCTCATGCTGGCCGCCCGTCATGGCGAGGCAGACGTTCCGCACCCTTCGCGTCGCGTCCTTTTTGCCCTTGACCCTGACGGCGACTACGCCCGTCGGCGCTTCGGGTGGCTGCCCCTTTTTGCCGCACCGGCCACGCTGCCCGATTTCGTCTTCCGGCCTTCGGCTCCCGTCCCGGGGCGAGACCGGCCGGTATGACGAAAGGTAACTACTTAGCTCTCTGCCCTACGTTTCCTCTTCCCTTCTCGCCATCGGCCACTCGCCGGACGATGGACGCAAGACGAAGGACGGAGGGGTTTCGTCCTCCGTCCTTCCTTCATCATCTCAGACTGACGACGCCCTAACTGCCCGGAATGAGAATCTGCTGTCCTGCACGCAGGCGACTGCCGGCGCCTAACCCGTTCAACCGGCGCAGGGTTTGCACCGTCGTGCCATAGCGACGGGCGATCTGGGTGAGGGTTTCCCCGCGACGCACCGTATGCACCTGATGGATCGGCGGATCGGCCTGACCGGTCACGGCCGGCGGGTCGCAGGGGACGATGAGAACCTGCCCGCGGAAGATGCGGTTGGGATTGACGATGCGATTGGCCTTGGCCAAGTCGGCCACGGTGGTGCGGAAGCGACGGGCAATGGCGCTCAGGGTGTCGCCTCGCTTGACGACGTAAGTGCAGACCGACGGCGGGGGCGGAGGCGGCGGCACCACGCCGGTGGTGCGGCAGGGCCGCAATTGCACGTCGTCGAAGTCGAAGTCCACCTCGCGCTCCAGGGTGGCCCACTTCTTCAGACCAAGCAGGTACAGCACCATCTCGGAAGACGTGGCCGTGAAGGTGGCGCTGTAGGCGCTGTAGCTACCCGGCGCCGTGCGCAAACCAATGCCGGACACGGGCACGCCCTGGCGCAGAGTAAGCTGGGCCACATCGGTGATGGGCGTCGAGCCGGCGCGATAGCCCCAGTAGACCTCGTAGCGATAGGCGTCTTCGTCGCTGTGGTCCGCTTCCTCGCGGATCATCGCCTTGAAGCTGATGCGATAGACCGCTCCCGGCCGCAAGCCCCTGATGCGCTGGTAGATGCCGATGAAGCGGTCGGGATGGGTGGCCGTGCGACTGTAGGTGTTGATCTCGAGCAACTGGGCATGGCGACCTTCGGCCACGACCGGCGGCCAGGTATCGTCGTAATAGCCGTAGGTGGCGGCGCCGCCGTTATTGAAGGGCGCCCAGAACCGGGCCACACCCGTCGGGTCGAAACCGCCCTCGAAGTTGCCGTTCGTAACCAGGTTAGGGCCATCGCAGACCAGGACCGATGGCGGCGGTGGCGCTGGCACCGTGGGTGGCGGCGCTGGCGGTGACGGCGGTTTGACGACAGGCGGTGGGGTGGGCGTAGGCAACCGTCGCGGAGGCAGCGGCCCGCGCAACGAGACGTTATCCACATCGAAATCCACCTCCCGGTTCCAGTCGCCCCACTTCATGCGGCCGGCGATGAAGACCGTCAGCAGGTGACCTTGGGGCCTGACCGTGAGCCGCACGGGGTGATAACCGCTTGGATTCGTGCGATCCTGAATCGGACCGACATCCACCTCCTGCCATTGAGCGCGGGTCCAGTCCCGACCGCCGCCGTGGTCGAAGCCGACCAACATGACATAGCGCCAGGGATCGCCCCCGCGGTCGAGGTCATCGGCCCGCATCAGGGCCTGGAAGGACAGTTCGTAGACCTGACCGGGCACCACTGCCACGGTCTGGTAGATACCGGCGGTGCTGTTGGGCCCAGTGGCATCCTTGCGGGTGTTGATCTCGATGAGTTGGGCATGACGGCCGCCTGCCACGACCGGCGTCCAGGTTTCATCGTAGAAGCCGTAGAACGCCGCTCCACCCGACGTAAAACAGCCCCAGCCGTTGCCTACCAGCCCACACCCGGCAATGTTCGTGAACCCCTGTTCAAAGCCGCCGTTACTCAGCAATTCGCCGGTAGCGCTGTTACTGGCACGTGAAGTAAGCGCCACGGCGATCAGCATGACCATCAGGGCCAAAGTCAGCGCCGCCGTGAGCATGCGTCGTGGGGATGTCATGAGACCCCTCCTGTTTGAGCTATTTGCCCTCCTGCCGATGCTCCTGCCATCGGCCGAAGAGCCGGTGAGTGATATCGTCGAATCTGCCTGCGATGGAACCCTGCCGGAACCTGAGCCATCATCGTCATCGGTCTGAGTAGTCGTCGAAAAAACGAAAGTCAAAAACGACCAGACACAAAGGCACCTTGTCATACAATGGACAGGGGCATACTAATCATCAAGTTTAGTTGGATTGTTTTGATTTGTCAAGACTGTTTTACCAATGGCAAAAACGATCACTTTGCAATTTTCTAAAAAGATAGCAGCCAAAAACGGGTAACTTCTCGGCTCGTTGCTTTCATCTTTGGGATGGGTATTTTTTCCCATCGTCGGCCAAACAAACAAGACGAAGCACGGAAGACTGAAGTCGCGTCTACCAGAGTTGCACCGCATCCAAGTAGTTGCCCGAAATTGGCAACCACCTCCCGCCTGGGTTAGACTGCCAACGGGTGGACGACGATGAACGGTACGCGTTTGGCCTTGCCCGTCTTTCTCTTGGCCATGGCTGGCCTGGCCTGGGAGGTGGCGCTGACGCGACTTTTTGCCCTCACTCAGTTCTACCATTTCGCTTTTCTGGCCGTCAACGTGGCCCTGCTGGGCTTCGGCGCTGGCGGCACCCTGCTCAGCCTGAAACCGGGTTGGGCCGACCCCGCAGCACCGATGGCCGCTACGACCCGTCGGCTAGAGGTGTCGGGCCTAGGCTTTGCCGGCACCCTCTTGGCCGGGTATTTGCTGGTCAATTGGCTGCCCTTCGACTCCTACGCCATCGCCTGGGACCGACGGCAGATCGTGTTGCTGGCGGTGTATTACCTCGCCCTGGCCTTACCCTTTTTCGGCGTGGGGTTGGCCATCGGCCTGGCCTTGGCCGTTAGCCCGGCCGGTTCCCATCGGCTTTACGGCGCCAATTTGTTGGGTTCGGCCTTGGGCGCGCTGGCTGCGGCCTGGCTGTTCCCCCATCTGGGTTTGGCCGGTCTCGTCTTCGCCCTGGCGGGGATCGGGGTGCTGGCTGCCCTGGCAGCCCGCCTGAGCGAGAGGCAAACGCCTCGGTGGTGGAAGTGGACACCGGTTTACGGGCTGATCTTGGCCCTGATCGGCCTGGCGGTATGGCAACCGCCGGCCATCGCCCAACCGCGCCTGTCGCCCTATAAGACCCTCTCGCAGCTCCTCCTCATCCCCGACACGCGGCCGGTGATCGGCCGCGACGGCATGGCCACCCGGATGGATGTCGTGGCCGGCCCGAGCATTCGCTCGTTGCCGGGCCTGAGCTTGCGCTACCAGGGGCCTCTGCCGCCGCAATACGCTCTCTTGAGCAACGGCGATGACTTCAGCCCCGTTCTCGATACCCGCCAACCCCTGGATTGGGCCTTTCTGGCCTATTTGCCCGAAGCGCCGGCCTATGCGTTGGCGCCGCCGGGGCCGGCCCTCGTCCTGGGGCCGCGGGGAGGATTGGCCATCTGGCAGGCATTGGGCGGTCAGGTGGGGGCTCCGGCCCGGCCTGTGGTCGCCGTGGAAGCCGAGGCCGAAGCCGTGGCCGCAGTGGACGCGCTCCTGGCCGAGGCTTCCCCCTATCGGCACCCGGCCGTCACCGCCGTTGTCCAGACCCTCCGCAGCTTTCTGGCCGCCGACCGCAGGCGCTATGCCGTCGTCCATCTTGCCCTGGCCCGTCCGTTTCGGCCGGTGACTTCCGGCGCTTTCAGCCTGGTCGAGGATTACACACTGACCACCGAGGCCGTGGTTGCCTATCTCGACCATTTGGCGCCGGACGGCATCCTCGTGCTCAGCCGTTGGCTGCAGATGCCGCCCAGCGAGGACCTGCGCGCGTTGGGACTGCTGGTGGCCGGGCTGCGTCATCACGGCATGGCCGACCCCGCCCGGCACATCGTGGCCCTGCGCGGGCTGCAGATCGTCACGTTTTTGGTCAAGATGACGCCCTGGACGACCGCCGAGCTGGCGCAGGTGCGGGCACAGGCGACGGCGCTGCAGCTCGACCTGGCTCTGGCGCCCGGCCTGCGACCGGACGAAATCAACCGGTTTCACATTGTGCCCGATGCCCTCTACGAGCGTACCTATGCCGAGTTGCTGGCCGCGGCCGATTTCCGACGATATCTGGCCGAACAGCCCTTTGCCGTGACGCCGCCCACCGACGACCATCCCTTTTTCTTCCACTTCTTCAAGTGGGCGCAAACACCCCTCATCCTGCGCACCCTAGGCCAGACCTGGCAGCCTTTCGGCGGCAGCGGCATGCTCGTGCTGGTGGCGCTGTTGCTCCTGGCCGTGCTGGCTTCGGGTCTGTTCATCCTCCTGCCCCTAGCCGTCACCCTGCGGCCACGGGCGGCCTCGCCGGCAGGGGCCACATCCACCCGACTGCGGCGTGGGGTGGTTTTCCTCTATTTTGCCGCCCTGGGACTCGGTTTCCTGCTCGTCGAAATCCCCCTCATCCAGCGATTCATCCTCTTTCTGGGCCATCCCACGCTGGCGGCCGCCATCACCCTGGCCGGGGTGTTGTTCTGGTCGGGGTTGGGGAGCCTGGTGGCCCCGCGGCTACCCTGGTCGGCGGCGCTGAGTGCCCTAATCGGCGTGGTGGCGCTCTATGCCTTTGGCCTCCAGCCCGTGTTGACGGCCCTGCTGGACGTTGGCTTGGGCGGACGATTGCTCCTGGCTTTGCTCCTGCTGGCGCCGTTGGGCTTGTTGCTGGGAATGCCCTTCCCGCGCGGGTGGCGTTGGCTCCAGGCCACAGCGCCCCACCTGGCGCCTTGGGCCTGGGCAATCAACGGCTCGGCCTCGGTGGTGAGCTCGGTCCTGGCAGCGCTGCTGGCCCTGGAATGGGGCTTCACCGCCGTTTTGCTAACGGGAATGGCCTGCTATGGCGTGGCCTTGGGCCTCGTGCGCGGCTACGGCCGCGGCTATTGACCTCCCCGGCCGCGCTGGCCGCCGCCGACCAAGGGCACAAAGGCCACCCCGCCCATGTTGAAGGCCTTGACTTCGTCACCGGTCTTGATGAGCTGCCACAGGGTCTGATACCCACCCGGCGGCCCTACCGGGACGACCATGACGCCGCCGTCGGCCAGCTGGGCCAACAGGGGTTGGGGGATATGGTCGGGCGCGGCGGTGACGATGATGGCGTCGAAGGGCTGTTCTTCCGGCCAGCCGTAGTAGCCATCGGCCGTGCGGATGTGGACGTTCGTGTAACCGAGCCGTTGCAGGCGTTCCGCTGCGGATTGCGCCAGCTCCGGGATGATCTCGATGGTCCAGACCTCGTCCACGAGCTCAGCCAGCACGGCGGCCTGATAGCCCGACCCTGTGCCGATTTCGAGGACTTTGTCGTGGGGTTCGAGCTGCAACAGCTCGGTCATGAGGGCGACGATGTAGGGCTGGGAAATGGTCTGGCCGTAGCCGATGGGCAGGGGATGGTCGGCGTAGGCTTCGGGCAGGTATTGGGGCAGGACGAACTCATGCCGGGGAACTTTTTCCATGACTTTGAGCACACGCTCGTCCTTGAGCCCACGGCGGCGCATGGTCTCTTCGACCATGCGCAAGCGCGCGTTCAGATAAGGGTCGGGGGTTGGGGTCAGAGCCGCCGTAACGACGGCCGTTGTCGGCCCAGGAGCGGTATCCGGCGTCGGTGGCGCGGCGCAGGCCCCGCCCATGGCCAGGATGAACAGGCCGAACATGAGCACGAAAAGCCGGGGGTTCATGGCGAAACTCCTGACGAAACGGGCGATCAGTCCCATTGTAGCCTGCGCCGTGAGTGGAGGCAACTGATTCGTTGGGGAAAGTCCCCGCCCTCCGTTGTTTTTCATCCCGGTCCTCCGTCTCGAGACGGAGGACGGAGGACGAACGACGAAACCTTTCCATCCTGCGAGTCTTTGAGACCCTACGGATGCCGTGCTATCATGTCCCTATCTGCGTTTCTTTCTGCCGTTCATTCCTTTTCCCTTGCTCGAACTATGGCCAAACCGACCCCTGCTCCTCGTAAACGACGCCGCCAACGTCGGCCCAATGTACCGCCGTACACAGGCCCCATCCAACCGACAGCGCCCGAAGCCACGGCCGGGGACGAAGACCGCTTGCAGACCGGTCTTCGCAAGTCGCAGGTTGCGGCTAGCGGTGCTGTTGGTGGGGCGGTGGATTTTGCCTCCGAGTACCGTTACGTCATCCGGGACCTGCGCAACATGTTCATCGTGGCCGGGGCCATGCTGGTGTTGTTGCTGGTGCTCAATTTCGTCCTTGCTCGCTAGCGGCCGATGGCGCCGTAACACAAGCCACCAGGGGAGGCGTGGGAGACTGGGAGGGGCTTGAGGAACTCGGCGATCCGGCCGAGTTCGGTCATGGCGACAAGGAAACGGCCATGACAGTCACCTTGTCGGCCCGCTCGGAGACCCGAATCGCAACGACTCAGCCCACAGCCTTACGCCCGGCTGGGTCTTCCCTTCCCGCCATCGGTCGCTCGGACGAAAGACGTAGCGCAAGATGGCATCTTGCGCTACATCTAACCCTCAGCTAGCGG